>NZ_BTPE01000004.1:0-396779 GCF_036245645.1 Algoriphagus taiwanensis
GCAGAACACAAGATATTAGATGCAGGCTGATCACTGATCACTGCATACTTACAATTTAGGCGGCCTAGCGCAGGGGTCCCACCTCTTCCCATCCCGAACAGAGAAGTTAAGCCCTGCAGCGCCGATGGTACTGGGGTTACACCCGGGAGAGTAGGTCGCCGCCACATTATTCAAACCTCAGTCATACGACTGGGGTTTTTGTGTTTTAGGACCTTCAGTAGATACAGGAGACAAGAGGCAAGAGCCAAGAAGAAAGAAGTGGGAGGGTAGAATTCGTTTCTTTAATATGATCTATTTAACCTTCAAAACCCAAATTATTTTTTAATTCATATCCCAAACTGCCGAAAATGGTGCCCGATATGTTTGTGGTGAAAAATCTCCCATTCCTTATGGGTTAACAAACCAAATCGAGGATGGGTGAACTCTGCCTCCGGGCTTTTCTCAAAAGTCTCTTGATAGGCTTGTATGGCCTTTTTCAATTCTCCTTTTGCGGTGTCCAAGTCTGGATACCGTAAGTCCAATAACTCTGCCGGTAATCCGGGAGCCCGCACGCCTTCCGGAAATTCCATATCGGTGTACAAAAGGGCTTGTTTGGCATTTAACTGCTTTTCATTTGGGATGAAATCGGGGATTTTGACCCGACCATAAGAAAGCTTGATAGTCAAAATCAAATGCTCAACCATATGCTGTGGGGTCATTATACCAAACTTAGCCAGGGAATCACTTTTTAAAGCCTGAAGACGGTGCTCAATTTTTTCTAAATCCATTTTACAATATAGGGAAACAAAAAAGCGCTTGATACTATCAAACGCCTTTTATCCATTTTACGAACTCTAGAAAATTTAACTTCCGCACATTTCGCAGCCTTCCGGATCATCCAGTGAGCACGCGATGGCGTCTTGCTTTTGTGTTTTAATGGCTTCTACTTCATTGGCTTTTTCCACTTTGGGCTCAAGGGCCGACTTATCCAATGTAAACTTAATCGCCGAAGCAGCTGCTTGAGATCTCAGGTAGTACATACCTGTCTTTAGGCCTTTTTTCCAAGCATAGAAATGCATAGAGGTGAGCTTACCGAAGTTTGGATCTTGCATGAAGATGTTCATACTCTGTGACTGGCAGATATAGGCGCCTCGATCAGCAGCCATGTCAATGATTACTTTTTGAGATATTTCCCACACTGTCTTATACAGATCCTTGATATTCTGTGGGATATTCGGAATATTTTGAACAGAGCCATTGGTAGAAATCAATCGGTTTCTCATGGTGTCATTCCACAAGCCTAGATTGATCAAGTCTTTCATCAGGTGCTTATTAACCACGATAAACTCTCCAGATAGAGTTCTTCTGGTGTAGATGTTGGTGGTATAAGGCTCAAAGCACTCATTGTTACCAAGAATCTGAGAAGTAGAAGCAGTAGGCATTGGTGCCACAAGCAGAGAGTTTCTCAAGCCGTATTTCTTCACTTTCTCTTTCAGCTGATCCCAATTCCATCTTCCGGACTTAGGAGTCACTCCCCACATGTCAAACTGAAGAACTCCTTTGGAAGCAGGACTACCATCATAGGTCTCATACGTGCCTTGTACTCTAGCCAACTCCATGGAAGTCTCCACGGCCGCATAATAAATGGTTTCAAAGATATCCTCATTGAGGCCTCGGGCTTCTACCGAATCAAATGGCATTTTGAGCATGATGAAGGCATCAGCCAAGCCCTGAATACCCAATCCGATGGGTCTGTGTCGGAAGTTGGATCTTCTTGCTTCTTCCACCGGATAGTAATTGATGTCAATTACCTTGTTCAGGTTTTTGGTAGCCACTTTGGTGATTTCATACAGCTTGGAGTGGTCGAAGAATAACTTGCCATCCGGTCCTGCTGTCACAAATTTTGGTAAAGCAATGGAAGCCAGGTTACATACAGCTACTTCATCCGGTGCTGTATATTCTATGATTTCGGTACAAAGGTTGGAAGACTTGATGGTTCCCAGATTCTGCTGATTGGATTTGCTGTTTGCTGCATCCTTGTAGAGCATGTAAGGAGTTCCTGTCTCAATCTGAGATTCCAAAACTTCAAACCAAAGTTCCTGCGCTTTGATGGTTTCTCTTGCCATGCCCTCCTTCTCATACTTTTCATACAGTCGCTCAAATTCTTCTCCGTGACAATCTGAAAGACCAGGGGCTTCATTGGGGCAGAATAGAGACCATTCTTCGTTTTTCTCCACTCGCTTCATGAACAAATCCGGAATCCACAGCGCATAGAAAAGATCTCTTGCACGCATCTCTTCTTTCCCGTGATTTCTCTTTAGCTCCAGGAAGTCTTTGATATCGGCATGCCAAGGCTCTAAGTAGATGGCAAAGCTGCCTTTTCTTTTTCCTCCTCCCTGATCTACGTAGCGTGCAGTCATGTCAAAGTTTCTCAGCATCGGCACAATTCCATTCGATACGCCATTGGTGCCTTTGATATAGCTTCCTTTGGCTCTTACATGGTGAATGGATAGCCCGATACCTCCAGCTGATTGGGAGATTTTGGCACATTGCTTAAGCGTATCATAAATCCCATCGATACTGTCGTCCTTCATCGTGAGAAGGAAGCAAGAGGAAAGCTGAGGTTTTGGAGTACCGGCGTTGAAGAGGGTAGGAGTGGCATGGGTAAACCACTTTTCAGAAAGCAGGTTGTAGGTCTCAATGGCAGACTCAATATCCTCTCTGTGGATACCCACAGCGACTCTCATCAACATGTGCTGAGGTCTTTCGACCACCTTACCATCCAAGCGGATCAGATAGCTTCTTTCTAGCGTCTTGTAGCCAAAGTAATCGTACCCAAAATCCCTTTTGTAATCAATTGCATCATCCAGTCGGGCTGCATTCTTCTTGATGATTCCGTAGACTTCGGTATCGATCAATTGAGCATTTTCTCCTGTTTTGGGATTGATGTAGGTATATAGCCTTTTCATGGTATTGGAAAAGGACTGACTGGTTGTCTTATGAAGGTTGGATATAGCTATACGGGCAGCCAAAATCGCATAGTCCGGATGGCGTACCGTCAGGGAAGCACAAACCTCCGCTGCCAGATTATCCAATTCTGATGTGGTCACCCCATCATAAAGGCCGTCGATGACCTTTTTTGCCACTTCAATTGGCTGAATGAATTTTGGGTCTAATTCGTAGCAAAGGTTTTCAATCCTTGCTGTGATTTTGTCGAATCTTACTGATTCTCTTCTTCCGTCTCTTTTGATTACTAACATATGCAGGCGATTTTAGGATGGTTGGTGGTAGAAAAGTGGGGTATTAAAAGTCCTCCTCAATGGAGAATCGTGCAGCGCTCTCGGCAGGCTCTGTGGATTTCATGACTCCTGCTTTCTGATAATCTCCAACTCTTTTCTCAAAGAAGTTAGTCTTACCCTGCAGGGAGATCATTTCCATGAAGTCAAATGGATTGGTGCTGTTCCAGACTTTTTCGCAGCCCAATTCCATCAACAAGCGATCAGCCACAAACTCGATGTATTGACACATCAGGTCTGCATTCATTCCGATCAATCGTACAGGAAGAGCATCGGTTACAAATTCTTTTTCGATGGCCACTGCGTCCATGATGATTTCCCGTACGGTGTCTTTTGGTAGCTGATTGATCACATGCTTGGTATAGAGATGGCAGGCAAAGTCGCAGTGCAATCCCTCATCTCTTGAGATCAATTCATTGGAGAAGGTCAAGCCAGGCATCAAGCCTCTTTTCTTCAGCCAGAAGATGGAGCAGAAAGAGCCGGAAAAGAAGATTCCTTCTACCGCAGCAAAGGCAATTAATCTTTCCTGGAAGTTGCCATTATCGATCCATCGCAGTGCCCAGTCTGCTTTTTTCTTTACACAATCAATATGCTCAATGGCATTGAGGAGCTTGTCTCTTTCTGCAGCATCTTTGATATAAGTATCGATCAATAAGGAGTAGGTCTCGGAGTGGATGTTTTCCATGGCAATCTGGAAGCCGTAGAAAAACTTGGCCTCGGTGTACTGAACCTCAGCTACGAAATGCTCTGCTAGGTTTTCGTTGACGATTCCGTCGGAAGCTGCGAAGAAGGCCAAGACATGAGAAATAAAGTGTCGCTCTCCGTCGTTCAGGTTTTTCCAGTCGGTCAAGTCCTGACTCAAATCAATCTCCTCTGCTGTCCAAAAACTTGCTTCAGCCTTTTTATAAAACTGCCATATGTCGGCATGCTGAATTGGGAATAGGACAAATCTGTTTTTGTTCTCTTGTAAAATGGGTTCTTGCTGCATCTTTCTCTCTGGTTTTAATGTAAACAAATGGGCTTCAAACTCTCCTTTGGCTGGGCTGCTGATAGCAAAGGCTGCCTTTTCAGAACAGCCTATGAACAAATATGTAAAGCAAAATGATAAAAAAAAAATCCCTAAACAGGTACTTTAATCACTTTTTTGACCTTAAGTCAGAAAATGTATATAGATCATTAAATCAGTATTTTATGTGTTCTTAAGTCAAGTTAAAAATCAATCAAATAGGCCCATATCCGACGTTTGAAATATTTTCAACAAATTCAAAAAAGTTTTCCACAAGAAAATGTGACTAAAATTTTGAACTTAAGTCAAAAAGAATTGCCCTGTTTTACCAAGTGGTTCGCCAATAGCTTGGCTTTTTCAAGCTGTTCATTTTCAGGGTAAATGCCAGATTCCGCTTGGGAATAGTGAATATACCCCATGATTGACAGGAGGGAAAGATGGTGTTTTTAATCTGCTTTTTGTCAAGGATAGTTGAACTTCTCACCCCTCATTATGTGGAAATTGGAGGAGGGATATCTTTTTGGTTCCACTATTATATAAAGGATGAAGGATCCCAACCTAGGTTATATTCGTTTTCTTTACTTTTCTGCACAGAGATTCCCTTTTCATTTTTGGACTTTGGTTTTTTGTTCCAAATGTATTCCCTATATTTGCACTCCGATTTCGATAAATCAATTCTCAATGTACGCAATTGTAAACATCGCAGGAAAGCAGTTCAAAGTAACAAAAGATCAGTTCGTCTACGCTCCCAAGCTGGATGGCGAAGCTGGCGCTTCCGTGGAATTCGACCAGGTCTTGTTGGCAGAAGCTGACGGCGCTGTGTCTGTAGGCGCTCCTACTCTAGCTGGAGCAAAGGTATCCGGGAAAATCCTGGATCATGTCAAAGGTGACAAAGTGATTATCTTCAAAAAGAAGCGAAGAAAAGGCTACAAAAAGAAGAACGGTCACAGACAAGACTTCACCAAAGTATTGATCGAAAACATTTCACTCTGAAATTTTCCATCCGGAAATTCATAAACGTACAAAACCATGGCACACAAAAAAGGTGTAGGTAGTTCCAAAAACGGTCGTGAATCACATTCCAAAAGATTGGGTGTGAAAAAATTTGGCGGTGAAGTAGTAATCGCCGGTAATATCATCGTAAGACAAAGAGGCACCAAGCATCATGCTGGACTCAATGTAGGTGTTGGCAAAGACCACACCTTGTTTGCACTTTCTGACGGAGTGGTAGCATTCAAGAAGAAAGCAGACGGCAAGTCTTACGTAAGTGTAGAGCCTGTTCAGGCCTAAGACCTACCTCAATGAAACGCTAAACCTCTTCCAACGAAGAGGTTTTTTTTGTGCCTACCCGAATTTTTCCACCATTGGTCAAGAAAAAAGTGATTTTTCCATGATTCCTCCTAACTTTTGAATTGAATCAACACCAACCAACATTAGATGAAGATGATCACTAGATTTTCCTGGTCAGGGCTTGTCTTGCTCCTGACTCTTGCCGGGAATCTGCTCTTTGCGCAGCAAGTCCCCGATCCCAAAGTGTATGATGCCGTCCAGTGGCGCCTGATTGGTCCCTTCCGGGGAGGAAGAGCCGATGGGGTGACCGGAGTAAATGGCAGTGACAAGACCTATTACTTTGCTTCCACCGGAGGCGGAATCTGGAAAACCACCAATGCAGGACAAACCTGGAAATCTGTTTCCGACGGCTTTTTCGGTGGCTCCATGGGTGCCGTGGCTGTAGCCGAGAGTGACACCTCCATTGTCTATGCCGGAGGAGGAGAGAAAACCGTCCGAGGCAATGTCTCTTTTGGTTACGGGATGTGGAAAAGTACCGATGCCGGAAAAACCTGGTCTCAGGCCGGGCTTGAGAAAAGCCGATTTATTTCCAGACTTCGGATTCATCCTACCAACCCTGACGTGGTCTATGCCGCGGTTTTGGGAGATATCTTTCAGCCTACCGAGATGCGAGGGGTTTACAAAACCACTGATGGAGGGAAAAACTGGGAGAAAATCCTATACACGAATGAACAAGCCGGTGCTGTGGATTTAATCCTCGATCCAAATAATCCAGAGACCATCTATGCCACCACTTGGGAAATCAAACGAACTCCCTACAGTCTGGAAAGTGGTGGCCCGGGTTCCAAAATGTTCAAATCCACTGATGGTGGTAAAAACTGGGAGGAACTATCCGCAAAGGAAACCTTCCCTCAAGGAGTCCTGGGAATCATGGGAATTACCGTTTCTCCCAAAAACTCTAACCGACTCTACGCCATCATCGAAAATGACAATGGTGGGGTATTTACCTCCAAAGACGCAGGACAAACCTGGGAGAAAGTCAACGAAGACCGAAGCCTTCGTCAGCGAGCTTGGTACTATTCCCGAATCTATGCAGATACTCAGGATGAGGAAACTGTCTACGTACTCAATGTGAGCTATCACAAATCCACCGATGGGGGCAAAACCTTCAAAGGCGCTAACGCTCCTCATGGAGACCATCATGACTTGTGGATCGATCCTGCCAACAATCAGCGAATGATCATCGCCGATGACGGTGGGGCTCAGGTGTCCGAGGACGGAGGTGCCAACTGGACTACCTATATGAATCAGCCAACTTCTCAGTTTTACCGGGTGACCACCGACAATAGCTTTCCTTACCGCATTTATGGTGCACAGCAGGACAACTCTACCGTCCGAATCCGTCACCGAAATGATGGAGGAGCGATTACAGAAGATGATTGGCAGCCTACTGCCGGTGGGGAATCCGGATGGATTGCTCCTGATCCCTTGGATAATGACATAGTTTTTGGAGGGTCTTATGGAGGTCTATTGACCTGGGAAAATCACAGAAACGGAACTTCGCGTACAGTCAACGTTTGGCCGGATAACCCGATGGGTCATGGTGCAGAAGGTATGAAGTACCGATTCCAGTGGAATTTCCCGATCTTCTTTTCCCCTCACAATCCCAAACTCCTCTACACCACAAGTAATCAGTTTCACCGATCTACGGATTATGGACAAAGCTGGGAAGTATTTTCTCCTGACCTGACCCGAAATGATAAAAGCAAACTCGGTCCCTCAGGTGGTCCGATCACCAAAGACAATACCTCGGTAGAATACTATGCGACCATATTCACTGCCGCTGAGTCTCCTTTAAAGCAAGGAGTGATCTGGGCGGGTTCGGATGATGGACTCGTTCACGTGACTACTGACAATGGTGTAACCTGGCAAAATGTAACTCCGAAAGACATGCCCGAGTGGCTTCAGATCAACTCCATCGAAGCCAGTCCATTCGATGCTGGAGAAGCATATTTCGCAGCTACTGGATACAAAATGGGGAATTACCAGCCTTATCTCTACAAGACTACCGATTATGGAAAAACCTGGACAAAGATCGTTTCCGGAATCGATCCGGAGCATTTCACCCGAGTGGTGAGAGCCGATCCGGTCAAAAGAGGAATGCTCTATGCCGGTACCGAAACCGCCATGTATTACTCCAAGGACGACGGAGCGAGTTGGCATTCGCTGCAATTGAATCTGCCGATCGTGCCGATCACAGATCTGACTATCAAAGAAAATAATCTGATCGCAGCTACTCAGGGCCGGTCTTTCTGGATCATAGATGATCTGACGGTATTGCATCAAGCCGAACCGGGAATCGAAAACAAGGCTTTCCATCTCTACAAGCCTCAGGATTCCTACCGAATGGATGGCATGAAAAGAAGCAGTCTGACCAATGGAACCAATCGTCCGGGAGGGGTTTTGGTGTATTACTTCCTGAAGGAAAAACCTGCTGATGAGCTGAAAATCGAATTCTTCAATGACAAAAATGAGCGTATCCGCTGGTTCTCTACCAAAGGTGTAAATGGGGATACACTCAAAGTGAAGCCCGGAGCAGGTGAATTCAACTGGAACCTGAGAGTGGAAAATGCAGAAGGCTTTGACGGATTGATTATGTGGGCAGCCAACCTTCGCGGTCCCAAGGTGGTTCCGGGAACTTACAAAGTGAAAATGACCGTAGATGGTCAGGCGCAGGAGCAAATCTTCAAAGTATTGGCTGATCCTCGCTATGAATCCACTCAGGCAGAATTGGAAGAGCAATTCGCGTTCTTGATGGCTGTTCGGGACAAAATCACCGAAACCCATCAGACCATCAAGCTGATTCGGGCCTATCGATCCGAGCTGGATTCGCTTTCTACCAAACCCGATAATCTAGACCAAATCAAAGCTGAAATGCAGGAAATCGAGGAGACCCTCTATCAGACCAAAAACCGAAGTGGTCAAGATCCGCTTAACTATCCGATTCGGCTCAATAACAAACTGGCTCACCTGAGCAGTGTGGTTGGTAATGGAGATTACAAGCCAACGGATCAGTCTGAGGCGGTGAGAAAAGAGCTCACCGAGCAAATTGATGTGCAGCTCGCCCGATTCCGAAAACTGGAGCGGGAGCAGATTTCCCGACTGCTCAATATCGAGGAAATGAAAACCAAGTTAGAAATCAAAAAGTAATGAAAAAGGCCTCTAGAGTGATCTGGAGGCCATTTTTTTGATAATCAGACCTGGCAGGATTCGAAAACCTGCCAGGTCTTTGTTTCTAAAACACCCTAAACCCCTTTATCTGCTCCAAAAATATCATCGGATAAGACGGAGAAATAAATTAATGATAATAAAGGCGATGTAAATCTATTTCTATCTTTTAAAGATTAGGTAGACTAATAGTTGTTTATTATGTTTATTAAGGTGAAAGTAACTTACCTGTATATAAAAACTTAGCCCATGAAACCTCTGATATTCTTTTTCGGATTATTTTTTTTACTGATAGCTAATTCCTTTGGTCAAGGCTTCAATGGAGCTTATCAAGGGAGTTTGGTGACTGATAAAAACTTGCTAATTATCGAGGAGCAAAAAGGCAATACGCTCATAAAACTATTTTATTCCGAAAAAGAATCTATTCAGGTTATTGGCCAAATTTCAACTGGAAAATTAACATTTCCTCTCCCTCAAAATGAGGGAGAGGATCTTACTGTTTGTGCCGAACTTTTAGAGGATTCCAATCATTTGACTATTTCCTTTGAATTGGATGGGAAAAGCTACAGCACCCTTTTCGAGAGAATAGCCTCTCCTAAGCGGAATATAGTCCAAACTTTTTTTAAAGAAGCTAATACGGATTCATTGGATCCGAGAATTATAGGTAATTGGGTTTGTTACCTTTCCAAGGATAGCACAGGAAAAGCCGAAAAGGATAATATTCTTACCAAAAAGGCTTATGTCACCTCATTCATGAAAAATGGGTTGGTAGTGTATGATTTACAAATGATCCGAGATGTATTTAAAGAGAACGGATATACGAAGCCCTTGGACTACACACAAATCCCAAAAGCAACTTGGTCTACTTTAAGCAATAGTATTTTAACAATAACCGTTGACGGGACAGCCATTGAGTATCAGTATGAAGTGTCCTCGGATTCCCTAAAACTTATCACTGATATTGGTTCGACTCAATACTATGTCAGGAAATGATAGAATCCTGAGTGTAAAGCCCTTGACTAAAAGCAGGGCCAACAATGAGAGCTAAGATTTTCCTTTCTAAAACACCCTAAACCCCTTAATCTGCTCTAAAAACATCCCCGCACTTGAAGGGGATAGAATTAGGATAAAAAGAATCCCGAAAATCGCTCCGTACAGGTGGGCGTCGTGGTTGATGCCGTCGCTGTCCTGCTTGCCCTTGACATAGGAATAGATCAAAAATAAGCCTCCAAGGATAAATCCGGGAAGGCAGATAATTCCAAACAGGCAAATGTCAGATAAAGGCATGATCACGATGCTGGCAAATACCGTTGCGGCTGTTCCTCCCGAAGCGCCCAAAGCCCGATAGTAACTGTTGTCCTGATTTTTCAAATAGGTTGGGATATCCGAAATGATAATTCCCAAGAGGTAGAAGGCTACAAACAGGAATCCACCCATACCTTTCCCAAACTGATACCTCAAAAACATTTCCACCACTCCTCCAAAGAAGTAGAAGGTAAACATGTTGAAGAGTAGGTGGATGTAGTCCTTGTGGATGAATCCGGAAAGGATAAACCTATCCCATTGGTTTCGGTTTTTGATCCGATAGGGGGTAAACATCCACCGGTCAAGCAGTTCGGGCCGGTTGAACCCAAGAATGCTGGTAATCGCTGTGATCCCGATGATTGCGGTGGTCAAAGTCAATTCCATGGCTTATTTCTCCCGATGAATCAGGTCTTGGGTTATGGCGTACAAAGCCTGATAGTATTCCTCGTTTTTGAAGTGCAGACCTTCAAATTGGCTGAAGCCTGCTTCAAAGTAGGATTGCATCTTGGCTTCGGTCAGGCTGCGGATGCCGAGTTTTTCATAGATCGCTTTCACAGCGTTTACCTTCTCGACTTTGTCAAATTCTTTCAGCGAAAGCCAATGATTCAATGCTGCCAAATCCTCTCCTTGGGCAAGTTCCAAGGCTTTGATCAAGAGAAAGGTCTTTTTGTTTGAAATGATATCTCCGCCCACCTGCTTGCCAAACTTAGCCTGATCGGCATAGACATCGAGCAGGTCGTCTTTCAACTGAAATCCCACACCGATATTGACTCCAAACTCATACAGCTTTTGCGCATCTTCCCTTTCAGCCCCAGCCAAAACCGCCCCAAGCTGAAGGGCAAAACCCAGCAATACAGCTGTTTTGAGACGGATCATGTTGAGGTATTCGTCTTCGTGGACGGTCTCGTAGGCCTCAAAGTTCATGTCAAACTGCTGTCCTTCGCAGACTTCCGCCGCGGTTTTGTTGAACAATCTGATCACCTCAGTTAGCAACTTTGGGTCTGTGCCCAAAAGCAAATCATAAGCTCTCACGAGCATCACATCTCCGGAAAGAATGGCGATGTTTGCATTCCACTTTTCATGGACGGTAGCCTTTCCTCTTCGCAGCGGGGCATTGTCCATGATGTCGTCATGCATCAGGGTGAAGTTGTGAAAAACCTCCACCGCAGCGGCCTGAGATAAGATTTCTTCCGGATTTTTCCCATAGATCCCATACGCCAAAAGCGAAAGAAGCGGACGTATCCGTTTGCCTCCCAGGCTCATAATGTAGGTGATCGGTTCGTAAAGTTCGGTGGGGGATTCTCCGAAAGAGTGGGTGCTGATGTGTTGTTCCAGCTTAGTTAAAAGCGCGTGGGCGAGACTTTTTTCTGTCATTATCTGCAAATTCCAAATCGATGGTTCGACGGTCGATATCCGTATTAACTACACGGACCACGACTTTGTCACCCAAAGTGATCATTTTTTTACTTCTCGTCCCAATCAGACGCATGTTTCTTTCGTCAAATTCGTAGTAATCGTCATCCATATCCTGGACACGGATCATGCCCTCACACTTGGTTTCGGTGATTTCTACGAAAACTCCCCACTCGGTCACACCACTGACAATGCCCTCGTAATCCTTCTGCTCGGCAAGGGACATGTATTCCACCTGCTTGTATTTGATGGAGGCACGCTCGGCATCGGCGGCTCGCTTTTCCCGCTCAGAGGAATGCACACATTTCTGCTCCCAAGGCTCCGCATCCTGAGATTTTCCTCCCTCCAAGTAATGCTCCAGCAATCGGTGCACCATCATGTCCGGGTATCGGCGGATTGGGGAAGTGAAGTGGGTATAATGCTGGAAAGCCAAGCCAAAGTGCCCTTTCGGTTCGGTGGTGTACTTGGCTTTGGCCATACTGCGGATTGCGAGTTGCTCTAGGACATTTTGTTCGGGTTTGCCCTGAATTTCGTCCATGAGCTTATTGAGTGCGGCAGAGATTTTCTGCACATTGGTCACGTCCATCTGATGGCCAAATCGCTTCGCAAAGCCGGAGAAAGTCTCCAATCGGTCCAAATCCGGACTGTCGTGAGTTCGGTACACAAAAGTGTCGGCACCCTGATTTTTTCGGAAAATGAATTCGGCCACATACTTATTGGCTAGGAGCATAAACTCCTCGATGAGCTTGTGGATGTCTTTTCGCTCCTTGACAAAAAGCCCAAGTGGCGTTCCTTTTTCATCCAGCTTAAACTTCACCTCAACGGTCTCAAAGTTTACTGCACCTTTGTCAAATCGCTGCTTCCGGATCTTCTTGGCCAGTTCATTGAGCAAGGTCAACTCCTGGAAATAGTCCCCTGATTGGGTATCGATGCATTCCTGCGCCTCCTCGTAGGCATAGCGCCGGTTGGAGTGGATGATCGTGCGACCAATCCAGTGATTGACCACCCGCGCATTTCGGTCCATTTCAAAGACGCAGGCAAAAGTCAGCTTATCCTCATTTGGACGGAGAGAGCAAAGCCCGTTACTCAATCGCTCGGGAAGCATTGGGATGGTTCGGTCCACGAGGTAAACCGAGGTGGCTCGATTGTAGGCTTCTTTTTCCAAAGCCGTTTTTTGCTTCACATAGTGGGTCACATCGGCGATATGCACCCCGATTTCCAGGTTGCCGTTTTCCAGTTCCCGATAAGAAATCGCATCGTCAAAGTCCTTGGCATCAACCGGGTCGATGGTAAAGGTGAGCACATCCCGGAAGTCTTTTCGGGCCTTGATTTCGTTGGAAGAGATTTTTTCAGGAATGGCATTGGCCTCTTCATCGGCTTCTTTTGGGTATTCGAATGGCAATCCAAATTCGGCCATGATGGAGTGGATTTCCACTTCGTGCAAACCGGCCTTGCCAAGTACCCGGATGACTTTTCCCGTTGGGTTTTTGTCATCTTCCCGCCATTCGGTGAGTTTGACGATGACTTTTTCGTTGTGCTCGGCACCCATCAGGTCCCCGCGATGGACAAAGATGTCCTTGTGCATCTTTTTGAAATCGGGCACCACAAAGGCAAAGCGGGGAGAGATTTCCACTCTACCCACAAATTCGTCCCGGTTCCGCTCTAGGATTTCCAAGACACGGCCTTCAGTTCTCCCTGTTTTTCCTTTGAGGGGAAATACCATCACGCGGACTTTGTCCCCATCCAGGGCCTGCTTGAGATCGGCCTCTTTGACCAAAATATCTCCTATAGTAGCAGCAGGATCATCCGGAATCACAAATGCGAATCTTGGATTGACATAGTCCACCGTGCCGGTGATGAAGTCGGGGTCTTGGTTGGAGGAAAAGTAGTTTCTAGGAGTTTTGGAGATTTTCCCAGCCTCCACCAATCGGAAGAGGGCGGGTTCCACGCCTCCTTTTTGGATGGCGTCGCGAATTTCCAGTCGTTTGATGATTTGCTTGGCGTTAAATTCCTCGCCGTAGTGCGCGTCTAAAAATTGTAAGATTCTTTTGGAGAGTGTCCCGGAGTCGTTACCTTCCCGGAATCCTCCTTTTGTTTTTTTCGATTTTTTTCTGTCTGATTTTCTTCCCATGTGTGGGTTAATTTATTCTAAGGTAAAAAGATAATGAATCGGCTGGGCTCATTCTTTTGGTTCTTTTTTGGAATCTTCCGTGGTGATGATTTCCAGTTCCATTTCTTCGGGCTGAGGGTGCATGGCCAAAAAGATCCGAGCAGTGACTTCTACATCTCTCAGGCAGTATTTTTCGATTTTGCCGAGATCTTTTTCTTTGTAAAAGGTGGTGTTTACCTCGCTGCCGTCAATTCCTTCCTTGGAAGTGGGAATATTAAAAACCGCCGCCAAAAGCTCCAATCGGGTGTAATATTTGTAATCCCCAAATCTCCACAGGTCCATGGTGTCCAGATGCCTGACTTCCCAGGGCTTTCTTCCGGAAATCTGAAGAGGTTCGGGAAGGGCGATTCCCTGGATGAGCATTCTTCTGCAGAGGTAGGGAAAATCAAATTCCTTTCCGTTATGAGCGCAGAGGATCCATTTTTTCTTACTTAGCAAAGCGTGGAATTCGGAAAGAAGTTCCTTTTCGTCCGGATGGGAAAAGACCTTGGTTCGGAATTGCAGCTTGTTTTCTTTCTTTTTTACCTGAAAAAAACCAACTCCCACACAGATGATCTGCCCAAATTCGGCATGGATTCCAGCCCGGTCAAAATAAAGCGAACCCGGTTCCCGATCGGGATTTTCGGTGCGGATGAGTTTTTCTTTTTTTAGCCACTCTTCCTGCATCCGGGGATTGAGTTCTTCCAAAGATTCCGTTTGGGAGGCGGTTTCAATATCCAAAAAGAGGATTTCTCCCAGATGGTCAAAAAAATCTGCCATAGTCATCTGTTTTAGCCGTGAAGGATTCCCACCAGGCCTAGCTCCGGGATGAGCCGGAGATTTACCGGGTCGAAACTACCCGGAGTAAAGATAAACTTTTTGTCAAAAATCTGATCCAGAATGTAGTAGCTCACCCAGAATTCGTTAGTCAGGATAAAGACGGCAGGGTCGATGGGTTCGATTTTGGCCACGGACTCGGCCCCTAATTCTTTGATGAGGTGGCGAAGTGTGGAGGTTTGCCTTTTTTCTCCGTCGATTTCCCCATAGCCTTTGGAGGTGATCATCACTGTGTTCAGTTCGATCAGGTTGAGGTTGATGATGTAAACGGCCCATTCGGTACCGGTGGGTTTTTCTTCTTTGACGATGGCTAGTTTGACTCCCGTCACGGGAGAGAAGTCGATGTCTTTTTTCATTTTCCTACTTGAATATTTAGGAACTGTTTATTTCTTGAATTAAACTTCTTAAATCCCCCTGCCCCCTTGACAAGGGGGAGTTGCCTTGATTTGGACCTCAGCCCTAAATCCTAGAATTTGAAGGGATTTTTAATTTAGATCTATTTCGCTTCGATCAGGTTCATCTCAAAAAGCTCAACCAGATGCTTTTTGACTTTGTTTTTGGCTTCCATTTCATCCACCGGTCTTCCCAGTTCCAGATGAAGGGAGGTCACCGCCTTGTCGTCGATGCCGCAGGGGATGATGTGTCCAAAATAGGAAAGGTCGGCATTCAAGTTGAAGGCAAAACCATGCATGGTCACCCAGCGGCTGGATTTGACTCCCATGGCGCAGATTTTCCTCGGGTTCTTTTGCTCTAAATGATCCAGCCATACGCCTGTCAGCCCGTCGATTCTCCCTGCTTCGATCCCGTAATCCGCCAAAGTCAATATGATCGCTTCTTCGAGCAGTCTTAGGTATTTGTGGATATCGGTGAAGAAATTGTCCAAGTCCAGTATCGGATACCCGACCAATTGCCCCGGGCCATGGTAGGTGATATCACCGCCCCGATTGATTTTGTAGTAGCTGGCTTGGTGGGATTTTAGGCCATTTTCATCCAAAAGCAGGTTTTCAGGCTTTCCGCTTTTCCCCAAGGTGTAGACATGGGGATGCTCAACAAAAAGGAGGTAGTTTGGAGTGGCCACCTGCTGCTCAGCGGGAAGGTTTCTGTTTTTGATTTTGAGAGCGACGATTTCTGCAAAAATCTTTTCCTGATAGTCCCAGGCTTCTTGGTAGTCCATCCGGCCTAAGTCTCGGAATTCTACCGTTTTATTGATAATTTCATTCATTAGTTTTCCCTTCGGAATTCTTTTGGTAACAGGCCTTAGGGCGAGTTCGTTCTTAGATTTTTCAAAATTAACCATTATTTCCCATGGCAGAGCACAATGAGGCCGGGAGGCTTGCCGAGCAATTGGCGGCAGACTGGCTGGTCAGCAAAGGGTATGAATTGAAAGAGACCAATTATCGGCACGGCTATGCTGAGATTGATCTGATTTTGGAGCATAGGGGGCTGTTGATTTTTGTGGAGGTGAAGTTTCGCTCGGGTACGGGCTTTGGCTATGCCGAGGAATTTGTGGACTCGGTGAAGAAAAAGCTGATCGTGAAGGCTGCAGATCAGTATATTTATGAAAATGACTGGAAGAAAGACATCCGATTTGATATAGTAGGGGTGTATAAGGACAGGGAGGGTACGGTCAGATTCCGGCATTTTGAAGATGCATTTTACTAACCCAATTGAATTCCATATGAAAAAATTATCTCTTCTGCTACTAGTAGTAGGCTGGGCCCTGGTAGCCCATGCTCAATCAGACAAAAAAAGCCAGAAAATCATTGAAGATTCTCAGGAAGCTAAGGCGGCCTTCTTAGAAGATGATCCTGATATGGCAAAGCTATTTTCATCAGCCTATGGGTATATCATTCTTCCCAATGTTGGAAAAGGAGGTCTAGGAGTAGGAGGGGCTTCCGGTAATGGCGTCGCTTATCAGGGGGGAAGCAGAATAGGTTTTGCCCGAATGACGCAGGTCACAATCGGATTCCAGGCAGGTGGACAGGCTTACAGCGAAGTAGTATTTTTTGAAGACAAAGAAGCGTTTGACCGGTTCAAGGAAAACAAAATTGAGATGTCTGCTCAAGTATCGGCTGTAGCGGCAGCTTCAGGGGCCTCACTCAATGCCAAGTATGTGGACGGGGTGATGGTTTTCACCCGTACCAAAGGCGGCTTGATGTATGAAGCTTCCGTAGGAGGACAGCAGTTCAAATTCTCTGAAAACTAGTTCAGGTTTTCTTTTCGATAAAGTAGGTTTCCGTCCTTGTCCCATTCTGCGCGGATGTAAGGGCGGAAACTTTTTGTATAGGGCTCTTCCTGATACTGGATTTCACGCTTCCGGATGGCTTTGGTGTTTTGGGTGTCCCAATATTCAGTCCACAGGCCCACTTTTTCTCCGTACTTATATTCCCCGGTGACTGCGATCTGCTGGTTTTCGTGAAAGTGGAAATAGTTGCCTTCCTCCAGTCCATATTGTACTGGGATGATCTCTTCTATGGAGTTGGACGCCCGATTATAGTAGCTAATCCGGGATTCTTTGGGCCATCCTTCGGAGAAATGGCTTTTGTCTTGAAGCACATTTTTGGAGTCGAATAGCATCCAGGTTTTGTGTTTCATTCCGTAGTAAAACATCCCGCTTTCTACCACTACGTCATTCACCAAGCGTTCATAGGGTCCATGAAGTAAATAGCCTTGGGTTTTGGAATAGCCCTCTGTCTTGATTGCTTTTTCTTTGGGGTCATACCAATACACATCCCGAATATAAGGGTCAGGGTTTCGCTCGGCATCGGTATAATTAAAGTATTCAAAGTAATACTGCCCCCGAAGTTCTTTTCGGATAAATCCCCTTTGGGTCTTCACATCAAACCAGATATTCTTCCGGGCCTTTTTCTTTTTCTCCTTTTTGGCTTCTTTTTCTTTTTCTTCATCAAAAAGCAAAAGCGGGGCTACCGAGGGTAAAAGCGCAGAAGCCACCACGCCGGAAGAATCCGGATCGGATTTCTTGCTATCGTCGGTTTTTTGGGCCAAACTGACTTTGCTCCCGAAAAGAAAAAGAAGAAGTACAAGTGAAAACGGTTTGCTCATCCCTAAAAAAACGGATCTTTTTGCGGTCTATTTTACCCAAAAATAACATTTCAGAGGCAAATCCTAAGTTTTGTTTATTATTTATAATCTTCTGGCTATTTTTGAGGAATTTGTAAAAAAACAACCTAAATAATGAATTCTATTCTATCGGATCGCATCTTAAGTATGGAGGAATCAGCTACTCTGGCCATGGCAAAAAAAGCCAGGGAACTGAAATCTCAAGGCATTGATATCATCAGTTTGAGTTTGGGTGAGCCTGATTTCAAAACGCCACAGCATATTCAGAATGCCGCCAAAGATGCCATCGATGAAGGAAAATACTTTGCCTACCCACCCGTGGCAGGCTATCAGGATCTTCGGGAAGCGATTGCAAAGAAGCTTCGGGAAGAAAACAATATCTCTCAAGCCAAAGCTGAAAACATCGTCGTTTCCACCGGTGCCAAGCATTCCATTGCCAATACTTTCATGTGCCTGATCAACGAGGGAGACGAAGTGGTGATTTTTTCCCCATACTGGGTTAGCTATGCAGAGATCATCAAGCTATGCGGTGGCGTTCCTGTGTTGATCGAGGGAAATCTGGAAAACAACTTCAAGGCTACCGCAGCGCAGTTGGAAGCAGCCATCACCCCAAAAACCAAGGCTGTGATCTATTCCTCTCCGTGTAATCCAACAGGGTCGGTTTTCTCCCAACAGGAGCTGGAGGCGATTGCCGAAGTGGTAAAGAAGCATCCGAGCATGGTGGTAATCGCCGATGAGATCTATGAGCTGATCAACTTTACCGGTAAGAACTTCAGCATTGCGTCTTTGCCGGGAATGTTTGAAAGAACAGTAACTGTGAACGGATTTTCCAAAGGCTATGCGATGACAGGCTGGAGAGTTGGGTATATCTGCGCTCCATTGGAAATCTCCAAGGCAGTGGAAAAAATGCAGGGTCAATTTACTTCCGGAAATACAGGGATCGCTCAACGTGCTGCTTTGGCGGGAATCGCCGGAGATCAGACGCCTTCTCAGAAAATGGCCGAGCAATACCTTAAAAGAAGAGATCTGGTTTTGGGACTCTTGAGAGACATTCCGGGAATCAAAACCCATGTGCCTGAGGGAGCATTTTACTTTTTCCCTGATGTGACGGCTTTCTTTGGCAAGTCAGCCTATGGCCATACGGTCAACAATGCCGATGACCTTTGCCTTTATCTTTTGGCGGTAGCCAATGTTTCCTTGGTGACCGGGGCGGCTTTTGGAGCTCCCAACTGTGTGAGAATTTCTTATGCGGCCTCCGAAGAGGAATTGGTGGAAGCCCTGAAGCGGATCAAGAAGGCGTTGGGTGATTTAGCCTAAATTCAGGAAAAAAATATCTCATGGCCCCGGTGAAAATCGGGGCTATTTTTTTTTGGGAAGTAAAATAATGCGATTTAAATGGCGATTTGTAGATAAAAAACGATCAAGTATTTGATTGCCAATCTCTCTCAAGGTTATTTCTTTTTTTAGTTCTTTTGGCTTGACCCAAAAGAACCAAAAGGTCAAGACGCAGCAAAGCTTCAACCGCACAAGGCCGGACGCTGGCCCGCTGCCGAGTCCGCCCCCGCGCCTATAGGTGGCATGTTTTGTGATAAAATGGAAAATTAAATGAATACATACCGCCTACTCACAACTATTAATTCTTTTTCCTTTTAGTTTTATTTTCTTGAAAATGATTCCAATCACCATGCTGGAGTTTGAAAACTCTTCATTTTTTTGCCTTATCAGAAAGCCTTAATTTTGGCACAAATCTTTTCCCATGCCTGAAGTACTCGTCATCACTCCTGTCAAAAATTCGGTGGAAACCACCCTGGATACCGCCAAAGCCATTCGAAATTCCAGTGTGAAGGTGACGCACGTTATTTTTAATGACTTCAGCACCGAAGAGACTAAGGCAGTTTTAGAAAAAAACAAGGCTGAAATCGGGTATGAACTTATCCATCTGGAAGACATCACAGACCATCCTTCGCCAAATTATAAGTTGGTTCTTCAGATAGCCCAAAAGCGAGCTTTGGAGGAAAAGCTTCCTCTGCTGGTAGTCGAGTCGGATGTGGTGATTCATCCGGATACGATAGAGAAACTTCTCCAAGCCATGAAAAAGGATGGCAAATCCGGTTTGGTTGGCTCGGTGACGGTAGATGAAAAAGGCGTGGTAAATTTCCCATACCTGAAATTCAAGGGGATCAAAGAACCGGAAATTCTGACGAATCGAAGCCTGAGTTTTTGCTGTACCTTGTTTTCTCCTGAGTTTTTAGAAAGCTATTCCTTTACAGGATTGGATGAGGCTAAAGATTGGTACGACACCTTTATTTCCAAAAAATCCATCGAACTCGGTTTTCAAAACCGGGTTTTGATGAATGCACCGGTTTGGCATCGGCCCCATGCCAGTCGTCCCTGGAAGCAGCTCAAATACAGCAATCCCCTCAAATACTACTTTTTGAAGTTTTGGAAGGGTTGGGATAAAATCTGATCTATTTCAGTTGAAAAATCTCGTAAACTTCTCATCCGGATGCAGCATGGCGAGGGTGTCCCTCCCGAATTCTCTGAGTCGGTAGCCATTTCCCCGAAGCATCTGATAGCACTCTTCCAACTCTTTTTTGGAGTGGTTTACGTTTTCGAAAATGATGGCTTTGGGCTGTGAGGTAGGAATATCAAAAATCCGAATGACCTCCAAGTCAAAGCCTTCAGCGTCGATCTGGAGTAGATCAATGGTATTGAGATGAAATCTTTCCTGTAGACTTTTTGGGCTGATGATTTCCACTTTTTCTTCTACGATTCTCTTTTCTGCTTCCTTAGGGATGGGGATTCCAAACTTTCGGCAGTTTTTTTCTACAATGCCATTTTCAAACAATTCCTCTACTTTCTCCTTTGAAAAAGAGGCAAGCCCTGTCGCCCATCGCATATCGCTGAATCCGATTTTGTAAAGGGGCAGATACCCATCTTTTTCCCCGATTCCAGCACACAGGAGATGCAGGCCTTTATTTTTTTTGTAAATGTCTTTCAGGTATTGGTTAAAAACCCCTGACTGTGGCTCCAGCAGGACTCCTTTCCATCGGTCTCTTTTGATGAATTTGTGGATGGGATCGTTGGTGATTCCATCGTTGGCCCCGATTTGGATGACAGTAAAGTCTCCGTTTTTGGCAAGGGAATACTCTGATAAAAACTCCGATAAACTACCCGGCTTGGGTTTGTACCAATGCCTGTAGTACCCCATAAACAAGGGGTTTTCTTCAGCACTCAATGAAATCCTGAAGTCTTTATACCAAGTTTTAAAGGCGGCTTTGATTGACATTCGATTGGAGGTTGATGGGGATATTTAGGGCCAAAATAACAGACTTAATCCGCAAAATATGCGGCAGGATTTCATTTCTTTTTCCCTTCTTCCTTCCATCCCAAAAACTTCAGCAAATTATTATAGGCTTTGGAATAGGTTCTCTGATACCTCAAAGGGCCATTTAATTCCCTTTCAAAAAAATCTGCATGCTTTTGATTGAGGTAATCAATTCGCTCTCTTTTTTTGGCTTGGGTTCCGGTTTTTTTTCGCTTACTGCTAGGAGTGAGTCTGTAGAAAAAGCCCGTAAAAGGAAGCTGCACAACTTCTCCTCCGTTTTTGAGCATTTTGATCCAAAATTCCCAATCCTCACGGCCCATCTTCATGTCCTCAGAAAAACCACCTACCTCCATCGCATCCTTTTTCCAAAACAGGGCGGCAGAAAAAATCATGTTGTCACGGGCTAATTGGTATCGGCTGAAGGGTTTCAATTTCCATGCTTTTTGGCCTGATTCATTGAATTTCACCGCCTGACAGTAAACCACCTTTACCTCAGGTCGGGAGATCAGTACTTTTACCCCTTCTTCGATGTAATTGGAAGAAATCAAGTCATCTCCATCCAAAGGCAGGAGAATTTCCCCTTTTGCTTCCTGAATACCTCGGTTACGCGCTTTGGAAACCCCTCCGTTGGGCTGGTCAATGACCCGTATCTCTGAGTTTTGCTTCGCCAAATCCAATGCAATCTGAAGAGATTCATCTGCGGAGCCATCATTTACGATCAATAGTTCGACCGGTCTGTAACTCGATTTTAAAGCGTTTTCAACAGTTTCCTGAAGATATCGAGCCTGATTATAGCAAGGGATAATGATGGATACTAATGGATTGGACATGAAGTAATTGTAAGCTTTAATCAAATTTAAAGATATTTTTCTGGGCCATCTCCGAGGAGAAGTGAGTAAAGTTCAAAAATTCATCCTGAAAAAATCTTTCGAAAAGTTTGCTAGGACTTGATTTTCAATTAATTTAGAAATGGTGATTAACAACTTTTCTCAAAAATACTTTTGTAAAAATGTGATTCTTGAGAATCCATTTTTCGAACTCTCACAGTTTATAAGGACCTTGGTGAAAGCCAAGGTTCTTTTTGTTTATATTCAAAAAATATTTGTCTGAATTGAAGAAGCACTTCGCTGTCCTTTTCTCGGTTTTCTTGATTTCGGGGTTTTCAATGGCACAAACACAACCTGCCTATGATACCGCTTACGTAGAAAACCTCCCTGAGACCATGGTTCTCAGGCTCTATCTTTCCAGGAAATTTACCGAATTCAATTTTGGGCCGGATTTGCCTGTTTATGAGCCAAATTCGGGGCTAAACCTTGGAGTCGGGTTTACCTACCAAAAATTCACCCTGAACCTTGCTGCTCCACCATCTTTTTTAAACCCAACCCGAGAAAAAGACTGGCCAGGTTTTTTGGACTTACAGGTGCATTACTATCCACAAAAGTGGATTTTCGATCTGTTTGCCCAGTTTTACAATGGGTATGTTATCCCGGATTTTGAAGAACCGGATCAAAAATACCTTAGGGAGGATGTCAGAGTTCGGAAGTTTGGAGTGAATGCAAATTATGTCTTTCTAGGCGACAGGGTATCCATGGCGGCCGCAAAGGACCAATCTCAGATTCAAAAGAAATCTGCCATTTCCCCAACGGCAGGTTTGGAGGCCTACCGAGTTAAAATCCAGGGGGACTCATTGGTAGTTCCCGGCCCAATCGGGGTCGAGACCAATTATTTGAGAGGTGATTTTTTTCAAATTGGGCCAAACGTCGGAGTTTTGGGGACTTTGGTTTTTGGAAAGGGCTTTTTTCTCACTGGGGATTTCTCCTACAATGTTGGATTGGGTTACTCTCAATCTGACCAGATCAAGGAGTCCAGAGAATGGGAGATTGTCACCGGATATTTTTTCAGGGGCTTTTTAGGCTATAATAACCGGCGGTTTACTGCCAATATCAATTATGTGTATAAGCATCTGAACCTAGCGGAGCATGTCGGGCTTAACCCTTCTGCCAATACAGGTAACTATCGATTTAATATTGGATACAAAATACAACCCGGTCCCAAATTCAAGAAAACTTACAATAAGTTTAACCCAGTCCGGATTTTGGAATCCATATTCAAAAAAAACTAAGCTCCCCCGATAGATTTTTTTAGCTTTGGGCTCTGATCAATCAACCTTTTGCTATGCAAGAATCATTTGGCGTATCCCAGGCTCTCCGCAATCTCGGACTAATAGAAACCAATTTGGGAACCTCCACCGGTAAGGTCTGGATGGATTCCGGGGAATCTTCTATTTCCTCTTATTCACCTGCAGATGGAGAACTAATCGGCAAAGTCCAGGTAACTTCCTCTGAGGATTATGAGAAAGTCATCACTCAGGCACAAATTGCCTTTGAAAAGTGGAGAACTATCCCAGCTCCTCATCGGGGAGAAATCGTACGCGAAATCGGAAATGCACTGAGAGAAGTCAAAGCAGATCTGGGTAAACTCGTTTCTTATGAAATGGGAAAATCCTATCAGGAAGGATTGGGAGAGGTGCAGGAGATGATCGATATCTGTGATTTTGCCGTTGGCTTATCCAGGCAATTGTATGGGCTGACCATGCATTCGGAACGCCCCGGTCACCGCATGTATGAGCAGTGGCACCCTCTGGGTATCGTTGGAATTATTTCTGCCTTTAATTTTCCTGTAGCCGTTTGGTCATGGAATGCCGCTATCGCTTGGGTTTGTGGGGATGTGTGCGTGTGGAAGCCTTCGGAAAAAGCGCCTCTTTCCGGTATAGCCTGCCAAAAGATCGTGGCGGATATCTTTGAAAAGCACGGAATGCCGGAAGGGATTTCCAACCTTATTGTAGGTGACTACCAGGTAGGAGAGTGGATGACTCAGGACACCCGGGTTCCTTTGATTTCTGCGACAGGATCTACCCGAATGGGGAAAATTGTAGGAAAAACTGTGGCAGAACGACTCGGAAGGTCTCTTCTCGAATTGGGAGGAAACAATGCCATCATCATCACCGAAAATGCAGACTTGGATATGGCTATTCGAGGTGCTTTATTCGGTGCTGTGGGTACAGCCGGGCAACGATGTACCACCACCAGAAGATTGATCATTCATGAAAATGTCTACGAGGAAGTCAAATCCAGACTGGCCTCAGCCTATTCCAAACTGGTGATTGGCAATCCGCTGGACGAAAAAAATCATGTCGGTCCGCTGATCGATCAAGACTCGGTCAAAAACTACCTGGCAGCTATAGAAAAAGTAAAAGCCGAAGGTGGAAAAGCAGTAGTAGAAGGTGGAGTATTGCAAGGAGAGGGATACGAATCCGGCTGCTATGTAAAGCCTGCGATCTACGAAGCGGAGAATCATTACGAAATCGTGCAGCACGAGACTTTTGCTCCGATACTTTATCTGATTCAATATAAGACCTTGCCAGAAGCGATAGCCTTGCACAACGGAGTGCCTCAGGGACTGTCTTCGGCCATCATGACCACGAATATGAGGGAAGCAGAAGCATTCCTTTCAGCTGCAGGTTCAGACTGTGGGATTGCCAATGTGAATATCGGTACTTCTGGTGCTGAGATCGGAGGGGCTTTTGGAGGAGAAAAGGAAACCGGTGGAGGCCGTGAGTCAGGGTCAGATTCTTGGAAAGCCTACATGCGCCGTCAGACCAATACGATCAACTATTCCACCTCATTGCCTTTGGCACAGGGAATCAAGTTTGATATTTAAAGTATTGTCTGCTTTGCCTTCCAAACCAAATTATAGGGTCGGAAGTCGGATGACCGAAGTCCGATGAGTTCCAAATTTGAACATTACCTGAGAGCTTGAAAGGTCGTCCTTCCTAAAGATTGGAAGCCGCAATACAAGTTTAAAAATCAAAAACTTGCTCTTTCTATATGGAAGAGCAAGTTTTTTTAGGCTTAAATGGAGAATCAGCTTTCTCCCGAAAGCAATTTGCTTTTGATTTCCTGAAGTTCGGCCACTTTTTCTTCACTTACTGAGGGGTACTGAAGGTCCAGCCCATCCAAGGCCGAAATGATGGCTGATGCCACGGCAATTCTCGCATAAGACTTATTATCTGCGGGAATCACGTACCAAGGGGAGTCTTTGGTAGAGGTTTCCCGGATTGCTTTTTCGTAAGCTTTCATGTAGTCATCCCAATGTCCTCTTTCCTTGATGTCACTGGTGCTGAATTTCCAGTTTTTGTTTTTGTCCTCAATTCTGTCCAAAAACCGCTGTTTTTGCTCCTCTGGAGAGACATGAAGGAAGATTTTAATGACTTTGGTACCATTACGGTTCAGATATGTTTCAAAATTCCGGATGTCTTCCAGTCTTTGATCCCAGATTTTTTTGGTGATGAGTTTTTGTGGGAGTTTCTGACTTTTCAAAATGGCCTCGTGAACTCGTACCACAAGCACTTCTTCGTAGTAGGAGCGATTGAAAATACCGATGCGGCCTCGTTCGGGAAGTTCTTTGAGGCATCTCCAGAGGAAATCATGATCTAGTTCTTCCGCACTTGGAGCTTTGAAAGAAGTCACTTGGCATCCTTGCGGGTTCACGCCAGAAAGGACATGCTTGATCGCTCCGTCTTTTCCTGCTGCATCCATGGCCTGGAAAATCACCAACAAGGACCATCTATCCTGTGCATACAGCACTTCCTGCAATCGAGTCAGCTCCTGAATGCCCTGTTCCAATGCTTCTTTGACCAGGGGCTTATCCTCAGGCCCTAATTCCATTTTAGGCTGGGTGGAATAATCCTTCAGCTTAAAGTCCTTACCATTTCCTACGTGATATCTTTTAGCCAATTTTTTGGCTCTTTTGATGATTTCCTCATCACTCATTTTTTTGAGTGCCTCTGCGGTTAGTTTTTCCTCTTGTATCATAGTTTCTTAAAAAAGAAGGATTCCCCATTTATATTCTGAGTTTTCATATCCAAGGTTTGTCCTTCAATGATTTTTATCTTTTTGGAATAAGGATAAATTACATCAAGAAAAGCCGATATCCAATATTCGGTGAGGATTGCAACCCTTTCTCTTTCTTATCGATTAGATTTTTGAAGGTAAAACAAACAAAAATGAAAAAGATTTTAGTTGCCACAGGAGGTGGAGATTGTCCGGGACTGAATGCAGTAATCCGGGGTATAGTGAAAAGAGCATCTCAAGAGAAAGACTGGGAGGTCTGGGGAAGCTATGAAGCTCTCAATGGACTGATGGAGGAGCCTACCCGGTTGATCCGGCTGGATGAAAAGACTGTTTCTGGAATTCATGTCACCGGGGGGACCATCTTGGGGACTACCAACAAGGGTAATCCCATGAGCTTTCCTGAGAAACAGCCGGACGGATCCATCCGAACGGTCAATAGAATCCCCTGGCTGGTGGATCGACTCAAATCCAAAGGCTTCGATGTGGTAATTAATATCGGGGGAGATGGCTCGCAGGCGATTTCTCAGGCGATGTTTGAGCAGGGAATGCCGGTGGTGGGAGTTCCCAAAACCATCGATAATGACCTATCCAGTACAGATTTTACTTTTGGATTTCAGACTGCAGTGCAGACGGCCACAGACTCCTTTGACCGTTTGGTGACCACAGCAAATAGCCATCATCGTGTGATGATCATGGAAGTGATGGGGAGAAATGCCGGCTGGATCGCGCTATACACCGCCATAGCCGGAGGAGCGGAAATCTGTCTGATTCCCGAGATCCCCTATGATCTCAATAAGGTGTTGGAAAAGATAAAAAGTAGATACAACAACGGACGGGGCTTCGTCAATATCGTCATCGCTGAAGGTGCCGTTGCCAAAGACGGCACCGTGACAGCAACGAAGGGCGAGTTGGGTCGTCATGCCGTTCGATTGGGAGGCGTTTGTTTCACCTTAAGTGAGCAGCTGAAGGAAGCCGGACTGGAAGCCGATGTCAGAGAGACTGTATTGGGTCATACCCAAAGAGGTGGAACGCCGGTAGCTTTTGACCGGGTTATCGCCTCTGTCTTTGGAGTGAAAGCGATGGAATTGGCTTTGGAAGGGAAGTTTGGCCACTTGGTGGTCCTCCAAAACAATGATTTCACTTCGGTTCCTATCAAGGAAGCCATCAGCGATTACAATTTTGTCAACCCAAAAGGTACCCTTGTTCAGGCCGCCAAAGGGCTCGGTATTTCCTTTGGAGACTAAATTTCTATATTCCTAAAAATCAAAATTCTTCCCCATGAATCAATTTCCTCCCTTCCGGACCAGACACCAGTTCAACTGGGTTCCGTTTCTCCTGCTTTTTCTTCTTTTAGCTCCTGAAGGCATTGCCCAAATAGCACGGCAATACTTGGATATTTCCGTCTCCCCAAGTCGGGAAAACTGGCAATACCAAGTCGGGGAAAAAGTGGATTTTGTGGTCAGTGTCACCCAATCCGGAAGACCTGTACCGGTAGAGAATGTCCGTTTTTTTGTCAAAGAGGAAAAGATGGACCCAATTCTGGAAGGCAGCCTGAGACTGGAGGATGGACAGGCTTTGATTTCTGTGGAAGGGATGAATAAACCGGGATTTTTACGATGTGAAGTCTTTGCCACACTGGATGGAAAAGAATACCGAGGGCTGGGAACGGCCGCATTTGAACCGGAAAAAATCCAGCCTACCGTAGCGATGCCGGATGATTTTGAAGCCTTTTGGGCGGCTGGGAAAGAGGAGCTGGCCCAAATTCCTATCGATCCAGAAATGATCCATCTTCCCGAAAGAAGCACTTCTGAAGTGGATGTCTACCATGTGAATTTTCAAAATATAAAAAACAGCCGCATTTATGGGATTTTGACAGTTCCTAAAGCAGAGGGTAAATATCCTGCGATACTGCAGGTACCCGGGGCAGGCATCCGGCCATACAATGGGGATGTGGCTCGAGCTGCCCGAGGAGCCGTTATTTTACAGATCGGAATCCATGGAATTCCTGTGGATATGGCCCCGGAGGTTTACTCCAATCTGGGAAGTGGGGCTTTGAATGGCTATTGGAATTTCAATGTGCAAGACCGGGATATTTATTATTACCGAAGGGTCTATCTGGGAAGTATTCGAGCAGTTGATTTCTTGGTTTCACTTCCTCAATACGATGGGGAAAACCTTGCCGTTCAGGGTGGAAGTCAGGGAGGTGCATTGGCTATCATCACTGCTGCATTGGATGCCAGAATCAAATATTTGGTTTCTTTCTACCCGGCTTTGAGCGATATGACCGGTTATCTGGAAGGAAGGGCAGGGGGATGGCCACACATATTGGCCCCTGCTTATCAGAAGTATTATAATTTTCCAAAGGCAATCGAAACTTTGTCTTACTATGACGTGGTCAATTTTGCCCGGATTTTGAAAACACCCGGCTTCTATTCTTGGGGATACAATGACGATACCTGCCCGCCGACTTCCTACTATTCAGCCTACAATCAAATCCAATCACCCAAAGAAGTTTTTGTAATTCCTGAAACAGGTCATTGGACCTATCCCGAACAGCTAATCAAGGCTGACAATTGGCTTTTTGAAAAGCTCAAAAATCGATAATCTGTAATTGGGAAAAAGGAATCCATTCGATTCCTTTTTCTTGAATTCGAATGATTTATCTTGAAAAAATACAGAATCGGATAAAATCGGAGAATTTTAGGCCAAAAAAAATGAAAATCCTGCTATTTTATTTTTTAAATTAAAAGGTTCAATAAACCCTACAACTTTTTCTTATATGCCTGCACAACCCTTAGAATTGATTTTGGCTCGGCAATTTGGTGACAGCTTAAGTATGCCTGTTTTCATTGTAGATACGGAAGGTAATCTTCTGTTTTATAACGAACCCGCAGAGGAGATTTTCGGACTGAGATTTAGCGAGACAGGAGGGATGCGATTAGAAGAATGGGCCACTATCTTCACTCCACTAGACGAAGAAGGCAATCTGCTACCCCCGGAGGGATTGCCTCTGGTCAAGACATTGACCACTCAGATTCCGGCGAGCGGTTCTTTTTATATCAATAATCTCAGAGGAGAGCGCATTTTGATATCAGTGACGGCTGTACCGGTCATTGGTCGATCCGATAGGTACTCAGGGGCAATGGCAATATTCTGGAAAACCCAATTGCAATGAAGATCAAAATATGGGGCTGTAGGGGTTCACTTCCTGCTCCGGGACCGGAGACGGTGATCTATGGAGGTAATACATCTTGTGTTCAAGTGACCCATGGGGATACCTTCATCATTTTGGATGCGGGATCGGGTATACAGCGCTTGGGAAAATACTTGAATCCTAAAGTGAGGGAGATTCATATTCTGCTTACCCATTTGCACATTGATCACATGATGGGATTGGGTTTTTTTCAACCGCTGTATAATCCGGATGTGACAGTTCATATCTGGGGACCTAGCTCAGGCAAAGAGTCTCTGCTCAATCGGCTGAGGAGATATTTTTCTCCTCCGCTATTTCCGGTGATGTTCAGTGAGCTACCCAACCATCCCATTATCCATGAATTGGGCTACGACAATTTTGAGCTTGGGGCTCTAAAAATCCACAGTGAGTACGTCTGTCATCCCGGACCTACTCTTGGGTATCGGATATCTGATGGAAAGGGGGTATTGGCTTATATGCCAGACCATGAGTTGAGCTTGGGCTCAGCCAATTTTCCCAATGATCCGGAATGGACCAGTGGATTTGAAATAGCCAATTCTGCTGACTTGCTTCTTCATGATGGCTCTTACAATGCCAAGGAATATGCGACTAAAATCGGTTGGGGGCATAGTTCGGTGAGAGATGCGGTGGCTTTTGGAAAAATGTGCAAAGTCAAAAAACTAGCCATTTTTCACCATGAACCGATGCATTCAGATCATCAGCTGGAGCATATTCTCCATACTTCATTGAGAAATCAAGATCTGGATTTTGAAGTATTCCTATGCACAGAGGGTGATGAATTTGAAATTTAGAAAAGGACGTATTTTTTAATCATTCGCTCGGTTTTTTATCAATGCCTTTTCGCAAGTCCCCAAGAGTCTAAATTCCATTAAGGAGAAAAGGAGCCCAATACTTAGGGTGCTTAAAGACCTCCCCGCCTTCTCCCTTGGCCAAGGCTCTTTTGATCAAATTGAGAGAAATAAAGGGATCTTCCCCATCTACAATTACTCTCTTGAATAGGTTTTTAATAGTCAGGGAAGTACTGAAGTCATTTACCGGCCAAAGCGAAAGTAAAGTCCTATTGGCACCTGCAAGCAGAAAGGAGGAGTTGAGTCCATTGATTCCTTCTCCTCCTATCAAGGCCCCAAGTCCGGTATCACAGGCACTGAGAATAGCCAAATCGGCCTGAAGCTGAAGGCGGGCTATTTCAGGGGAAAGGAGGAAGGTGTCCTCGTTTCCATCTCCCTCACTGGGCTGACTCATCATCACTCCACTGAGTTCGGGGATAATATCCACAGTAAATCCATGCGTGGATAGCATGACCATTTTGTAGTTTTTCAGTTCTCCGCTTTGGCTTAGCTGCTTGAGATAGCTTTCCTTCATGTTCATTCCGGTCACCACCTTGACCTCCGGACTAAGTGTCCCTACGAAGGTGACCTCGTCGAGTGTTCCCTGAAGGTAGTTGGCCCCACCAAAGCCCATGAATTGAAGTTCCTTTTTGAAGTTGAAGTCATTTCTGGAGATTTTCTCGCTTAGAGATTCTGAGATAGCATAGAAATCATTGATGCCCCGTGCGGAGCCCTTTACATTTCCGCTGGGCTGATAGATCGCTCCCCCCATGACCACAGCCGGCTTTCTGTTGGGAGAGTAAGTTCTGTTTTTGAGGATTTTCCAGACACTGACTGAGGGGATGTATCGGACATTGTGTGTTTCGATCAGATACTGATTTTGTCGATCGATAAAGGCCTCAAATGGCAGGTAATTTAGCTCATTGCTGGCTCCAATGATTAGGTTGGGGTAGGAGGAAAGGAGCTGAGCTACAGGCTCCAAGGTGAACCGATACCATTGCCTAAGGAAGGCATTGCGGACAGGGTCCAGTTTGGGATCTTCCTCCTTGAACAATTCCCTGGTCCACTCGACCATGGTCTTGAAATCATCCTCCCTGAAACTTTGCTCCTTGGAGGGATAGGTGATAAAATTCCCATCCACGATGTCGTTGGTATAGCTTTGCATAAAGCTGTTGTAGGAGGGAGGAATTCGTTTGGCCCGGTCTGTGAAGTTCTTTTTCATCCCGATCCAGTCATCGATGGGATAGTTGTAAAATACCTGAGCGGAATTTTGGGTGATGGCATTGATGATGATTTCTCCCGGTCCGGTGAGCGTGTAGTAAAGAAGTAGATCCTGAGGCCCCAGGAGGGCTTGGGCTTCTTCGATCGTAGCCGGTTGTGCATTGGGACTCAATCTATCCCTGAGAAATCTCCCCCGGTTGTCGTCCTGCGCAGCAAAAAGGGCCTTGGAGTCACCCAGTTTTTGATAAGCCATGACCAATCCGATATAGGCTTCGCTTCTCTGATTCATCAGGGTAAGTCTTTGCTCGGGACTGAGACCTTTTCGAACCCTTTCGGTCAGGTCCACTGCCTTTTTAAAGTAATCGGCCGCCGACCGGTAGTCTTGATCATAGTAGTAGAAAAAGCCAAGGTTGCTTGCCGTGATTTCAGCCATATTGTATTGCTCTGCTTTCATGTAGCTCGAGTAGAGCCGATCGGAATTTTCCTTGGCCTCAGCTTTTTTGCCTTGCTGCCAAAGCACAATGACATAATTCCCCCGGACGGTATTTTCCAGATCTTTAAAGCCTCCTCTTTCAGCCAATCTTAAAGCAGAAAGGATGTATTCGGCAGCGCGGGCCCTTTCTGTGGGGTTGACACTGTAGAGGAAGTGCTTTCCGATGTTGTTTTGGGCATGGGTCCGGTAGAGGTTGTTATCGATTTGGTCAGCGAGAGCAAGCAGATTGTAGGAGCTTTGCAAGCTTTCTTCCTCCAGCTTCAGTTGAGTTTCATACATGATCTGATAATACAGATAGGTGCCTTCCGAAGAGGTGGGGACGGAAAGATTCCTGATTTCTGTCACAGCCCTGCGGATATTCAAAAGGGCGGATTGATAGTCGTAGTTGACAAAAAGTAGATTGCCCTTGTACTGGAAGGCCAAGGATCTGAAAAAGGCCAATTCTTGCTTGGATGCCTCAGATTTTTCCAGAAACCGATCCAATCCCTCCCTGGCTTGGATGTAGTTTGCCTTTTGGTAGGCATTGACTGATTTCAGGAAAGCAGCCATCAATTCGATGTTGGGATTGAAAGGTTTCTTGAGGTTTAATCGGCCCACTGCCTGATCGAGTTGAGGACAAGCTTGTCCCTGCATCATCGGCCCGATGCAGCCGGCAAATGCCTGAGCTGTCTGAATGTCCAATGGGCTTTCCATTGCCACTTGGTTGACGAGTGTGAAGTAGTTTTGTAGATCAGCCCGGGAGGCCATTTCCATGACCACTTCTGCATCATGGATTACTTCCTGCTTGTATTCCGGAAAAGTGGCCAGTTGAAATCCCCATTGCAGGTGTTTTTTGGCATCTGTAGTATTTCCTGCCAAGAAATAATAGAGTGAAAGTAAGCTATTGGAGGCTGCGTCGGTTGGATTAAGCTGATACATCACTTGCAGCTGCTTTTGGGCTTCTGCATTTTGTCCTCTGCAGAGCAAAAAGTATCCGTTGAGCGCGTAGCCTGCATAATCGTCATTGTAATACTTGATCAGCTGTTCGGAATTGGTCTTCATGGCCAAGGCATTCCTGGCTTCCATTCCTGATTTGAAGTTTTGGATCAAAGTAAAATAATCTGGTGGATTGCCTTGGGCCAGTCCCTTTGCTGTAGAAAAAATGATGAAAAGAAGGAATGCAAAATACTTTTTCATTGGATGGGTTTTTATTGACAATTGCCGCTAAACAGTTCTTTTCGCTCTCTTCCGTTGGGGTAGCGCACAGAGACATCTGCCGTCCAGCTGTCGCCCTGACTTTTCAGAGTAAAGAAGGAGAGTACAGGGAATTCCCCGTTGTACTTTTGGGTTTCGGCGATTTTCTGAAGACTGAGTTCATTCCCTGATGAATCGTAGGTGAAGATGAAAAAGGCCTGTCTATCCATCCCGTTGGACCTATATCGAGAAACCCGCAAGACTGCTTTGTTCCCGTTAGAACAATTGCAGACCCTTCCTATGGCCATTTCCTGAGGATTTCCGATTCGAAACTGCTCGGAGCGAACAAAGTCCAGATTGGTCACATCCACACCGGAAATGGTCTCGTAATTCAGCTGGTAAGTGGAGGGCAGGTTGACAAACTTGGAGATGTACTCGGCATACCAGGAGGGCTTAAGCGCTTTTTCCTGTTCTTTTCTGGCTTTTTCCTCTTGGAGGTAATTGTTTCGTTTTTCATCTTTTTTGGCCAGATAAGTGGATTTGGATTCAGAAAAATCAATCTGAGCGACTTTTTCACAGGTCCCTCTGTTCTTTTTTGCCAAATAATGCTGGAAAACCGGCTGAGCCCGATCCGCATCTTTCTCCCCATAATACATGATCCACACTTGGTCCTTAGTCGCTCCATACGTAGAATAAGGGAAATTTCCACAATAGCTTTCTTCAGGGAAAAAGGACTGCGCGGCGTTTCCTTTCAGTCTTTTGCCTTCACTTTTCCCCAGCTCGATGAAATATCTCCAGACCACCTGCTTTCCAGCTGGCTCCTTGTTGTCCCAAGAGTAGAGTGTGACCATACCCGATGGTAGGTGCTCGTCCTTCCAGGAGGCATTGCCGGGCAGTTTGGTGTCGACAGCGGGTTTGGGGACCATTTCCCCGATATCCAAGTATCGGAAAGTCTGATCCCTGCTGAAGAAAATGTACCGGTGATCGTTGCTCAGAGAGGCTTTATTGATGAATTCCTTGGAGATAAATTGGATATTGGACACGTTTCCTTCCTGTTTGACCCGAAAGAAGCCTTGATAAGCTCCCTCGGAAAAAAAGACCATCCAGCCACGGGTATCGTAACCGAGAATTTGCTTGACCTGACGATCCTGAAAATCAGGGAAAAGCTCAATATCCTCGATATCCATCATAAATCGGCGGTAGGAGTTTTTCACCTGAAAAATAAACTCGCTCAAATCCGGGGCGGCATCGATGAATTTGAAATCATTTGGAGCAATAGGCTGTCCATCAAAAGTCATAGGGATACTTTTCATTACCTGACCTGTGGAGGTGTCCCAAAGGGTCACCCGGTCATAGCCAACAATCAGGACTTTGCTCTGATCAGGGTTGAATTCTACACCCAAGTTGTTTCTTTCATACCATTGATGAAGGTCTTGGGCCTGCAGGGCAAATGCTGTAAAGCAAAAAAGGGCGGTGATAAGTAAGACTTTCATACTTACATGTTTCGGATGACTTCACCTTTCTTGAAATAGCCCTTTTTCCTTAAGGCCCCATCCTTGTTGAACCAAAAGCCCAAGCCTTCACGCATGTTCTTTTTCCACATTCCTATGTAGATGGAACCATCATTAGCAAATCTGTAGGTTCCAAAGCCTTCCCTTTCCCACCCATCCATGGAGCCTAAATACATGTCGCCAGCAGGGAAGGTATGGATGACCGGAGTACTTGGACTTTCTTTTTTGAAAAAGCCCATAGCCAGCTGTTTTCCGGAGGTTTGATAAATTCCAAAAGCATCAATGCAGTTACCCACGCAATTGGGGCGATTGGAAAGTTTACCAAGGTATTCGGTATCTGCATTCCTCCGGGGCTCTCCATCTTTGTAGACTCTGGCCCAATCCAGGTTTTTTCCCACCATCTGAAAGGCATTGCCATTCATCGCCCCATCGACCATTTCAGCCAGAAGAAGCTGCCCGGAATAGGGGATTTCCATGATTTGGACTTGTTCGGCTTTTCCTTCCAGATTGAAATAGGTGTAAAATCTTTTGTCATCGGGATAGATATGGTAGCTTGGGCCAATCATCTTGTCTCCGAGGGTAAATCCATAGATGGTGCCCCCATTTCCATCATCCATCTGGAGAAATTCGACTCCTTGGAGTTCTTTTTCAGAGACCTGAGCTTGAATCGGTAATAAGGTGACCCAGCAAATCAAAAGTAAAAAAAGGCGTGTCATGGTTTTGGAGGTTTTTTCAGATCTAAAAATCCATCCAAACCATATGAAAGGCCATACGACAAATGCCCTATTTGGCTCTGTTGTGGAGGCTAGGGAAGGGTTTTACTATTGCTTTTTGGATTTGCTTGAAAAAAGTTTAGAGGCTGTCTCGTAAATTGTTTCGACGTCAGTTTGGTCCTTCTATTTCGAGATTCTCGTCTCTCAAATGCTCAATTAAACAAACTTTACTTTTGAGACAGCCTCAAAAGATTGAAACCAATGGCTTTCTATTTTTTGGATAGCGCTTCCCTGGTTTTCAGAAAAATCTCCTCATTTACGACTGTTCCTTCCCATTCCTGAGAGAAAATCTGATAGTGGAGTTGCTCGGCTTTTTGGGTGATTTGGTTTTTGAATTGCTGATAAGCATCGTAATCTGTACCTGCAAGGTGACTCAGACGATGGTGGAAGAAAGAGACCGGATTCACAGGAAACCATACTCTACTTCGGTAAACTTTTTCGGATTGGACTGAATCCAGCTTCTGGGTGACCTCGCTCAGGTATTCTCGGTAGGCTGCCATGTAGATTCCCTCCAAGGCTCTCTCAGTTCGTAGACTATCCGGTAAGCTGTGATCCAGTTCCGGATATTTTTGCAAAACTTCCTTTTTGGTAGATTCAAATTCCTGCTCATAGATTTCTGTCCTTCCGGTGCGCTTGGCATCGATCATTTCCAGTGAAAGCGTATTGGGAAACTGCAAGGCCACAGCTTGTTGCACAGCGCCGGGGATAATCAGGGCAAAAAGGATCCAAGCCAAAAAGAAAATCAGGGCCTGTCCGGTTTGGTGGAGTTTGAACTCGGAAAGGAAAAACAACAGAACCAGCCAAAATAGTAAGTAAAGGCTTGCCCAGAAGCCCATGATCCCCATCTCAGCCAGTGTCGCTTTCATTTCTCCCAATACCCATCCGATCAGCAGCAACAGCAATAAAAGGAGTAGGAAAAAGAGCCCCAAAGATGCGAAGCGCTGGATTTTCCAGATTTTGCCGCTTCCCAGGGTGCCGATCAGTTTGTGAAGCTGCACTTCCCGCTCAAAACTTCCAATCCGCATCGTGCAGGCAATAAGGACTAAGGGAAGCAAGTAAATCCACATCAAGCCAAAGTCCAGACTTCCCAAGGAAATCCGTTCGGGATTGCTGATTTCCGGAGCCAAATCATGATCATAGGGAGAACTAAAAATAGAAACACGCTTGAAAAAGGGGAAAGCCTCTGCTTGTCCCACAGAAAACACCATCAGCGGGCTGGGACTCAGCCCGACCAAAGGCTGCAAATAAATCAAATAGGAATAAAAGGGAACCCGGACATTCAGCCACGGACGATCATCTGGACTTACCTTCCCTGATTGGTACAGTTCCAGGGCTTCGGCAATCTGAGTTTCTGATTCAGCTTGGAGACGCTCTAGAACAGCTTTTTGATGGGTGTAGACCTGTCTTCCTTTGAACATCCCATAGACCGAAGCAAGGAAAAAGACCAAAATGATGCTCTTAAGAAATGGGGAGGAAAATAGGCTTTTCCATTCCCATCGGAGTGCTTGATTGAATTTCATTGTGCAGAAATTTTGGGTTCGACCTTGTTGATACCGACTACCAATACTCCCATCCAGACAAAGAGGAGAATTAGAGAAGGAAGCTGCTGCCTAATGAGAGAAAAAAACGTTGGTTCAGCATATTGGAAATCAACGATGGAATTGAAAAACTCCTGATCCTCCTGATATCCCCAGTCACCGGTGCGTGATCCTCCGAAGGCATGCCGCTCATTCAGAGTGCGGATGAATACCCGCCGATAGGATTCAGCTTCCTGCAAAAAATCCACTTGATGGAAATTATCCGTGCCGGAAGCTCCCATGCTTAGGCTTTGGAGATTTCCAAATGGATTAGGGAGTGATGCCCATTGGACTAGGCTTTTTTGCTTTTGCATCTGATTGTAAAGCTCCCCGAAGTGTTTGTCCCAAACCCGGTTGCCAAATTCCTCATCGGCCTGCATCAGCAGTCCGTCAAAATTGATCGGGAGTTCCTCCTTGGTACTGACTCCATACGCCTGAAGGACGCTGTCTTCCAGGGATTTCAAGGCTTCCTCTTCAGGGTTGTGCCCGTCCAAAAGCTCACTTCTGTCAGCTTTCATACTGGCCGAAAATTCCACCCGATCAGGCAGAGGATAGAGAATACCGGCGATGGAATAGGTGATTTTTGGGTAAAAAATCACCCAAACGATCCAGATTCCGAGTAGCCAGGAAAGTGCCGTGTAGGATTTTTCGGTCTTGGAGCTTAGCCAAAGGGCCAAAGCGATGACAATCCAATAAAACAGGCCATAGCCTAAAGCCAGTAAAGCTGCTCTTCCAAAAATTGGGGCAGAAAAACCCAAAAGAGTCATCTGAACGGCCAGGGTAAGCAAAGCAAAAAACAATCCCGGTATCCATAAACTCCAGAGCTTGCCAAAGAGAATCTTGGAGTAGGGAACCCCCTGCACCAGCAAAAGCCTAACCCGATCTCCATCCCGCTCGCCTCGTACGGATTGGAAAGCAAAAAGAAGGAGTAGAAGAGGGACAATTATTTGTAAAATCAGGGCAGGGCGGAGCTTTCCGAATCGGGAGATCAGATCGCCCTGAGCGGCATCGCTCTGAACCAATTCATTTTGACGGTGACCTTCCAAATAAAGTGTGCGGCCTACGTATCCGTTGACCCCTTCGTCAAATGCCGTGAGGGCATGGTTTTTTTTGAAAACGTAAGTCCCGTAGTGAGCTGCTGAATGGGGATTGCTTGGCCCCATGGATTCCCATTGCTGACGCAGGTGGGTTTTGGCTTCTCCTTCCAGTCTGGAAATGACCCGATACTCTTCCAGGCCTGCCCAAGCAGTGAATACAAGTGCCCCCAATAGGACCAAGAGCGCCCAAAGCATGCCCGGAGTCCGCAGGAGATTTTTCCATTCGGTAAATAAGATCGATTTCATGTGTTTATATAGTGTTTTTGAATGTCACATGGGATCCCTGCCTACTTCAGGCGGGCTCGATTTCATGGCTATTCGACGATTCCTTGATAGATGAGTTCCAAGTCATTGGCAGTGACCTCGCTGGCTTTTACGATTTGTTTTAATTCCCCATTCTTAAAAATCCCGACCCGGTCAGCCGTTTCTTTTACCCGAAAAAGATCATGAGAAACCATCAAAACGGTGGCTCCTTGTGCGGCGACTTTTCGTACCAGTTGGGAGAGTTCGGCACTGGAAAGCGGATCAAGTCCACTTGCCGGTTCGTCAAGGAGAAGTAGCTTGGCTTTTTTGGAGTAAGCAATAGCTACTCCCACTTTCTGCCTCATTCCCTTGGAATAGGTGGATATGGGAGAATGATGAGCTTTTTCCTGAAGGCCCGCTTCCAGCAGGAGTTCCTTCAGTTGATCTTGGCTATAGTTGGCTCCGGCTAATTGGGAGAAATAGGCGAGGTTTTCCTTACCGGATAGGTGCGGATAGAGCTGGACATTCTCGGGAATAAAAGCCAGACGTTTCCGTACCTCCATCAGGTCTTTGCTGACATCAAATCCATCGACCAGAATGGTTCCTTGATCGGCTTTTTCAAATCCGAGAATGAGATTTAGTGTGGTGGTCTTGCCTGCGCCATTAGGACCTAGGAGAGCAAAAACCTCACCATCCGGCACAATAAGTGAAAGCCGATCAACGGCTGTATGCTGTTTGAATTTTTTCGTTACTCCTTGAATTTCAAGCATAAGAAAGGGGGAAAGAGAATAATTGCAATAAAGTTGCAAAAAAATCAATAACAAATAGAATGTGTACCCAGAAAATAGCAACTTTGTTGCAAAAAAAACACGCCATGAAGTTTTCTGCCGCTCTGCTTGTTTGCGTTTTTCTCTTTTTAGGGATTTGGAATGGGCATGGACAGAGTCAGCCCAAGGAGGATCTTTGGACACTTTTTCAGCGGGTTCCCTTCAAGGAAAAACTAAATCGGGACTTTGGCCTCTATTTTTTCTATCCCGAATTCACCGAAGAGCTCAAGGCTTTGAAAGGGAAGCAAGTCACTTTAAAAGGTTTTTTTATTCCTCTTGACCTCCAATCCAGTCAGACACTCATCCTCTCCAAATACCCCATGGCCGAGTGCTTTTTCTGCGGAGCAGCAGGCCCTGAATCCGTAGCAGTCATCTACCTCCAGTCCAAACCTCCCCGAATGAAAGTGGACCAAATCGTGGAAGTCCGGGGAATTCTGGACTTGAATGCCAGCGATGTGGAGGAAATGACTTTCATCATCCGAAATGCAACAATCATCTAATCGACTATGAAAAAACTGCCCGTAACCGTTTTGAGTGGCTTCTTGGGAGCCGGAAAAACCACCCTTCTCAATCATGTCCTGCACAATAAAGAAGGAATGAAGGTCGCCGTCATCGTCAATGATATGGGAGAAATCAATGTGGATGCCCAGCTGATTCAGCAGGGTAATACGCTCTCCCGTACTGAGGAAAAGCTGGTAGAAATGAGCAATGGCTGCATTTGCTGTACGCTGAGGGAGGATTTGATGGAAGAGGTCGGTAAGCTGGCCCGAGAGGGAAGGTTTGATTACCTGCTGATCGAAAGCTCGGGTATTTCCGAACCGCTTCCGGTAGCCCAGACTTTTACCTTTGTGGATGAAAACGGAAAATCAATTTTGGGAGAGGTCAGTGAGTTGGATACCTTGGTGACCGTGGTCGATGCGTACAATTTTCCGAAGGATTTTGGAAGCGGGGATACCGTATGGACCCGAAAGATGAATGACGATCCCGAGGATACCCGTTCCATTGTCAATCTACTCACGGATCAAATTGAGTTTGCCAATGTGATTTTACTGAATAAATGTGACTTGGTAGCGGCCGAACAGGCCGAGGAACTGGAGGCGATTCTCCGTAAGCTCAATCCCCGTGCACAGGTCATTCGTACCGAAAAGGGGAAGGCTCCTTTGGACAAAATCCTAAACACGGGGCTTTATGACGAGGCCTTGGAGTCCGCATCAGCCGCATGGATGGAAGAGTTGGAAAAAGAGCATACTCCGGAAACTGAGGAATATGGCATCAGGAGTTTTGTGTTTCGGGACAAAAGACCCTTCCACCCTCAGCGCTTTTGGAATTATATTCAGTCAGAATGGCCGGCTTCAATTATCCGGAGTAAGGGGCTGTTTTATATCGGTTCACGAATGGATGAAGCGATTTCCTGGTCGCAGGCTGGAGGTAGCTTGAAAGCTGAACCAGCGGGAGTTTGGTGGGCTTCCATGCCTTTTCAGCAGCGGATTCGCTATGCATCTTACTTGGACAATCAGAAATGGATCGAGTCCAGATGGGATAAGCGATTCGGAGACCGCATGAATGAATTGGTTTTGATCGGTCAGTTTCCTGAGATAGGCAAGATCACCTTCGAGTTGACGGCCTGCCTGATGACAGATAGGGAAATGGATTTGTTGGAAAAAGGTGCCAAAATCCAGGATCCCTGGCCTTTTTGATTTGAAAAGAGAAAAATGGCTGACCCTTAAAAGTCAGCCATTTGGGTATTTTTCTCCAAAATCAATTCATGGATGGCATCCCAAAGACCAATTCTTTTCTCCAAAGACTCTTTGGCAACGTCAAGGACTTCCCTCCACTTTTCCTGGTCATTTCCACATAGTGTTGCGATCAACTGCAGGGAAAGCGGTCCATGCTCATCTCCATCCAGCTCGATGTGTCGCTGCAGATAGTAGTTTAGCTTGGTGTAGCGGGTATTTTCCGCATCCGATTTTTTCAAAATCTCCAAAAACATATCCGGAATCAAGTCCTCTCTCCCAAACGTGAATGCAGAGGCGATTCGGTGTGCATGTCCTGTTTCAATAACTGAAAATGTGTACCGTACAAAATCCTTGACCTTGTCGTCAATGGCCAAGCTGTCCAAGGCAGGTGCCACTTGCATTCCATTTTTGATCTCGTGGATCAATTTTCTGATCTCGCTGGTGTCCGCTTCCAACTGGTCCATGGCCTCCAAGTACATTTCGAAGTGGCTTTTTGCCTCTCCCAATTCATTGAGGTCACTCTCTTCTCCATGGACGATTTCATTGATAAATCTTGCCAGGCTGGCATCAGGAGCCGGTACCCAAGGAATTTGTACTGTGGTGATTTTTAGCTGGAGTGCCTTCAGCAAGGACATGAAGTCCCAAACTGCATAGACGTGGTTTTCCATGAAAGTCCGGACATCTGCTAGTTGCCGGAGTTGGTCATACAGCGGGTGATTTCTGAGTTGGTTTCTTTGGTCAAGGATTTCCTTTTCGATGAACTCGATCTGATTCATGGGTTACTTACTCTTGTTTTGGGTGATGATTTACGACAAATGCCCCCTTCTCGGATTGGCATTTGGATATATTTTGAGTCAAACAGACTTTAGGGCCAGGTTGTTCTAAGGCTTTGCTTAGTTGATGTCCAGCGATCTTTTCTTTTTCCCTACTGCCCCCCTCTTTTTCAAAGCTTATCCGGATACTTTTATGTGGATCAGGGACTTTTCTATCTTAGGGAAAAATCAACCCATGGAGCTTGCCGTAATTTTTCTTGAGTTTAGGCTGATCCTCGCAGATTGGTTTTTCCTTGTTTTTCATTCCGCATTGATTGTCTTTAACCTTTTTGGTTGGGTTTGGAGAAAAACAAGGAAAGCCCATCTCATCACTATCAGTCTCACGCTTCTTTCCTGGGGATTCTTGGGTATTTGGTACGGCTGGGGTTATTGTCCGCTGACGGATTGGCACTGGGAGGTGTTGAGAAATCTGGGGATTCACGACCTGCCCAATTCATATATCAGCTATCTGCTGGACAGAGTTTTTGGTTGGAATCCCCCAGAAGAATGGGTGGATATCGGTACGCTCAGCTTTACGCTTTTGGCATTTGGGATGTCGATATGGACCAATTGGAAAACTCCCAAGAAGAGCTAATCAACCCTCTAGGCTTGCTTCCAGAAAATCAGTTTTCCGGATACCAATTTCTCAAGCGTACCTCTACTTCAGGAGCGGATGCATTGACCAGGGATTTAAATTTTTCCACGTCACTCAAGCCTTCAGTTCCTCGGTAGTGATAAGGATACACCATCTTTGGCTGGAATTCCGCCACACCATTCGCCGCTTGATCCACATCCATGGTATAGGGCAAATTCATGCAGACAAAAGCCACATCGATTCCCTTTAATGCACGCATTTCTGGGATATCTTCTGTATCTCCGGAGAAATAAAGATGCTTTCCTCCCAGTTCTACAACATAACCATTACCTCGACCTTTGGGATGTCGACTGTCGGCTATCTCAGGGAGATTATACATGGGAAGTGCCGTGATTTGGGTGTTCAAAAGGGTGGAGGAGGTTCCGTTTCCAATTACTTCGATGGCTTTGTATTTGTCCTTTGGGAGCTTCTCAGCCACTGCCTGAGGAGCTACAATCACCGCTCCACTCAAATCCAATCCGTCCAATGTTTCCTGATTGTGGTGATCTCCGTGGATATCGGTGATCAGCACGAGATCAGCGGGTTTTTGTCCTGCAAACCTCTCAGCACCACCGTAAGGATCCACATAAATCGTCAAATCCTGATAGCTCACTACCACTGTACCGTGCAAAATGGGCTGAATTGTGATCGGGCCTTTTTCGGCTGGGATTTGGTCTTGGGCGAAAGCCTGAACAGATACCAAAACAAGAAACAAGGAAAGCAGTAGTCTCATGAGGATTGTTTTTAGGAATAACCTGAAATAAAGCAGGGTGTTTGGTTTTATTGGGTCTTGGACTATTTCAGCTTTCGTTTTTATCCACAGCTAAAATAGTATGTAGAAGTACATTGGCCCCGTTTTCCATGTCTTCCGCTTTGGTGAATTCGTTGAAGGAATGGCTGATTCCACCCACACTAGGGACAAAAATCATCCCCACCGGAGCAATCAGGGCCATTTGTTGGGAGTCATGACCAGCCCCGCTTTGCATCGGCTTGGTGGATAAGCCCAAAGCAAGGGCTGCAGCATTGATTTTTTGCTGAAGGCTGGAATCGGTCAAGGCTGGAAGGTTGAAACTGGGTTCTCTGCGGAAATAAATGCTGGTTTGGGTCTCGGTCGCTATCTCTTCTGCCCGTTTTTCGATCAGGCCTAGGATCTCTTCGATTTTATCAAAAGACAAATCCCGAATCTCCAGTCCCAGATTCACTTTGCCGGGCACTACATTGTAGGCTCCTGGATGGGCTTCCACTTTCCCGACGGTTCCCACCTGATTTCCGGGCATGCTGGTGACGATTTCATTTACTGCCACGGTCAGTTTGGAAGCGGCGAGCATGGCGTCTTTTCTCAGCTTCATAGGCGTAGTCCCGGCGTGATTGGCAAAGCCTTCCACGGTCACTTCCACATCCAAAATACCCACAATTCCTTCCACCACACCGATTTGCAAACCTTCTGCATCTAAGATTCCACCTTGCTCAATATGCAGCTCAAGCCAGGCATGAACCTCACCTTTCTTTCGTTCCGCACTTTTGATGGCCTCGGGATTTCCTCCGATTCCCCGAATTCCTTCTGCCATACTGAGCCCGCTTTGGCTGATTTGCTGCAATCCTTCAGGGGTTAGTTTTCCTACCATCGCTTTGCTGCCGATCAATCCGCCTTCTTCGTTGGCAAAGATGATAACTTCCAGAGGGTGCTCGGTAACCAGATTTTGCTCATTGAGGATTTCGATTACTTCGAGCGCAGCCAAACTTCCCAAGGTCCCGTCGTAATTGCCTCCATCGGGAACCATGTCGATGTGCGAACCAAAAGCAATAGGTTTGAGATTGGGATTTTTACCCTTCCGAGTTCCGATGATATTCCCTCCGGCATCAATTCGGGGGTTTAAGCCGGCTTTTTCCATCAAACCCATAAACCATCTTCTCCCTTCGATATCTCCGGGTGTATAGGCTACACGAAATCCGTGTCCTCGTTCATCCTGCCCGAATTTTGCCAGCTCAGCGATCCGGTCAACGATTCGTTGCCGGTTGACTTTGGGAAGGTTTTTGAAAAAAGGATGAGCTTGAATCATCGGCAAACCCAAGGCTGTCAAACCAAGTGCACTTAGGGCCGATTTCTTTAAAAATTCTCTTCGGATCATAGCTTCGGTAGTGGATGAATAGAGAAGGTAGGGATTTTTGAAGAAAATGAAATCTGTCTTCCTATTGCATCCTTCAAAATGGAAGGCAAACCAATCCTCTGAAAGCAAATGAAACAGGAAAGAAATGAATCAGCGGGCAGAAAGGCAAAGTAGGTTTCAAATCCAGCTTTCTGTCAATTCTCTATACCACCTTATCGGGCAATCTCGCTGAAAAATTTTCAGCAACTCAACTCTTGATTCTTCAGAAATGGTGGTATTTGCTTGAATTTGACCCAAACGGATATTCCAAATTCGGTTGGTTTCAGCTAAATAGGCAATCTTTTCCATTGGCTTTAGGGGTTTATCCGGGAAGCCTAAATGGAGGATTACTTTAGTCAGAAAAGCTTCAAAAGTGGGGTCAAAAGTCCAATTTGCATCTTTGCATAGTTGGGCATATTCCTTTAAAAAATCCAATGTCTCAAAGGCATGAATTTCTTCATTTTTGGAAATGAGGTTCTCTTCTAACAAGATAAATGCTTGTGAAAAATTTTTGAGAAGACGGTGAGTTTGAATGAGCAATAGGGAATAGAGGTGACTCCCGTTCGTGTTTTCTGGAATTTCCAGCTGATTGATTTCTTCCAAAATCGGTAGAGCCTTTTCGTATTCCTGATGGTCAAAATAGATAGTTGCAAGTTGGGTCTTTGTCATATACTCAACTAACTCAGGAGCAAAATCCTCTCTTACAGTATCTATGTAATCCAGTGTGAATTGGACTTTGGTCTGCGTATCTGCATCCCGAAGCTCTCGGTAAAGTTTTAGGATAAATTCCTTGGAAAAAAATTCGGTGGGGTGGGGCAATTTCTTTTGAGTTACTATTCGATCGTTAATGAGATTTTTTTACCAAGACCCAGTTCAAGAATTCGGTATAGGGTGGAAAGTTGTATATCACTTTTCCCGTTTTCAATTCTAGAAATAAAGCTTTTTTTAGTTCCTGTTTTTTTAGCAAGTTCTTCTTGGGTCATTTTCGAAAGCCTTCGTTCTTCTTTGATAAGCTCTCCAATGGCAAATGCTTTCGCTTTTGCTTCAAAAGCCATCCTTTTTTCTTCCCCAACATGACCATACCTTTTATCAAGGTGTTGTTCAAATGTTTTGATTGATTCCTTTTCTTTCATTTTACCGTTGTTTATTTTTCTCTCGGAAGTAGTCAGCTTTTATCCTTAATGCTTTTTCTATTTCTTTTTGAGGTGTTTTTTGAGACTTTTTTTGAAAACCATTGAAGAGAATGATGAGGTTACCTTCATCAAAACAGCAGAAAATCCTAAAATATTACTGCTGTATTCGATTCTTATTTCGTAAAGCCCATCATAGGAAGTCATTTGAGAAAAGAACTTTGCTGGGATTCTATCCAATACCATAACCATATAAAGTACTTCATCCACCTTGCCTTGTACTTTTTCGGGAAGTTCGGTGAAAAAGTCCTCGAAATAGTTCTTATAGAAAATCAGCCTTCTTTTTTTCTCCACGCAGTAAAGTTAACGAATAATGGTACAAAAGGATGGGTTGAATCTAAAAAGAGAGGTTATTTTTTAAAAATCAGCTGGTACTAGCAATTGATTTTTAAGTAGATACTTTGAGTTTGCTTCCGTTTTGAGAACGGCTGAAAGCATGGCGATTCCTTGTTCAGTGAATACTAGAGGTAGAGTTCTCCTGCCTCCATAAGAACTTGAGGTTCCAATTTGGAACCTTAAAAATTTTTAATTATGTAAAATATTAAGGTTGTAATTGAGATTAGGAATATTGTCAAGCTACCCATACAACCTTTTGATACAGCTCTTCCAATTTTTTGATCTCTACCACTCTTTGTTAAAGGTATTCCAATTTTCCTTGAGACGTTTGCTTTTGCTCCTGAAATACCAGAAAGCCTTTTCCATGAAAATCCACCTTTGTTCATATTTTTACAATTTTAAGATTCTTAAATTTTCCATTTTAAAACTTCCTAACCAGCCCATCCTTCTCGATCCAGGCTTCTGTATTGAATTGCCTCGGCCAGATGCTCCACTTTGATAGCCTCGCTTCCCGCGATATCTGCGATGGTTCGGGCGACCTTCAAGATGCGGTCGTAGGCTCGGGCAGATAAGCCGAGTCGCTCCATGGCGGTTTTGAGCAGGGCTTTTCCAGCTTCATTGATCTGGCAGACTTCCTTGACCATGTGAGAGGGCATCATGGCATTGCAGTAGACTTCGGGGTTGTTTTGAAAACGTTCTTTTTGCTTTTCCCGACCCTGAATCACCCGCTCGCGGATGGCTTTGCTGGATTCGGCCTTGCGGGTGGAGGTCATTTCGTCGAATTTGACTGGAGTCACTTCCACATGCAGGTCGATCCGGTCGAGTAGGGGACCGCTGACCTTGTTGAGGTAGCGCTGTACGATGCCTGGTCCGCAGACGCATTCCTTTTCGGGATGGTTGTAGTAGCCACAAGGGCAGGGATTCATGCTGGCGATCAGCATAAAGTTGGCCGGATAGTCCACGGAGACTTTAGCACGGGAGATGGTCACTTTCCTTTCTTCCAAGGGTTGGCGCATCACTTCCAGGACAGTCCGCTTGAACTCCGGAAGTTCGTCCAGAAACAATACCCCATTGTGGGCCAAGGAGATTTCTCCGGGTTGAGGGTTGCCGCCGCCACCGACCAAGGCTACGTCAGAGATGGTATGGTGTGGACTTCGAAAAGGCCTTTGAGCCAGTAGAGAGGCATTTCGTCCCAATTTTCCGGCTACGGAATGGATCTTGGTGGTCTCCAAAGCTTCCTGCAAGGAAAGGGGAGGAAGAATGGAAGGCAATCGCTTGGCGAGCATGGTTTTCCCGGCTCCGGGAGGACCGATCATGATCACATTGTGACCTCCGGCTGCAGCGATCTCCATGGCCCGTTTGATATTTTCCTGACCCTGCACATCGGCAAAGTCAAATTCATTTTCATCCAAAGAATGATAAAAGATCTCCCGGGTATCAGTAACCAAGGGCTCAATGTCCAAATTGCCTTGCAGAAACTCCACCGCTTGGTCCAAGGTCTCCACTCCGATGATGTCGATGTTGTTCACGATGGAGGCCTCTTTGGCATTTTCCAGCGGAAGGATAAAGCCCTTGAATCCCCGCTTTCGGGCTTCGATAGCGATGGGAAGGACCCCTTTGATTGGGCGAAGATTGCCGTCTAGCGAAAGCTCACCCATGATCACGTAGCGGTCCAATTCCGGGAAACTGACCTGCTCGGAGGCTTGAAGGATTCCCATGGCGATAGGGAGATCGTAGGCGGATCCCTCTTTTCGAATATCTGCAGGAGCCAAGTTGATGACGACCTTTTGCCTTGGCATGCGGTAATTGAAGTACTTCAGGGCAGATTCTACTCGCTGCTGGGATTCTTTGACTGCAGAATCGGGTAAGCCTACCATAAAAAAGCTGGTACCCTGTCCCACATTGACCTCGATGGTGATCAGATTGGCATCTACGCCTGAGACTGCGCTTCCAAAAGTTTTTGCAACCATAGCTTTTTCAAATAAAAAAGGAAACCGATTTGGCTTCCTGAATATAGAACTTTGCGAAAATTAAATCTTTATTGATCCGTAAAATTTTGGCGGGGTTTGATCGTCCCGCTGGGGTCTTCCTGATTCTTTTGAGGAATGGTTTTCTTGGGTTCCTCGGTCTTGGGATGTTCAAAATCGTAGATCTTGGCCTTCAATCCATTCATTTCATTTTGCATCTTTTTGATGGTAGAGTCCTGACTGCTTGCATGCATGGCAGTAGCTCCCCAAACAGCCAAAAAGACAATCAGCCCGGTCAAAAACACCTTTACCATGGACTGAGGTGTGATCGGATCCATATTGAAAGTGGCTCCCAGCGTATCGAAGAATATAAAAAAGAGTAAGAAAATCAGGAAATAAACCAGCAGAGCCAGTTGAAGATATAGTGAAAGCTTTTTCATAAGTCAAAATTAAATTTTTCTAATTTACTCAAACGGATTGAATACTGGAAAGCTTTTGGTAGAGGCCTTCTCTTTGCATCAATTCGGAGTGGGTTCCTTTTTGGACGATCTTCCCTTTTTCGATGACCAGAATTTCATCCGCATGCTGGATCGTACTCAGTCTATGGGCGATGACCAGGGTAGTACGATTGGTCATCAACTTGGTCAAAGCCTCCTGTACCAATTGCTCTGACTCTGAGTCCAAGGCTGAGGTGGCTTCATCCAAAATCAGAATAGGTGGATTCTTCAATACGGCACGAGCGATACTGAGTCTCTGTCTTTGTCCTCCGGAAAGCTTAGAGCCCCGGTCTCCGATATTGGTTTGGTAGCCGTTTTCCAACTGGGATATGAAAGAATGGGCATTGGCGATTTGGGCTGCGGCGATGACCTGCTCCTCAGTGACGTCCTCAATTCCAAAAGCGATATTGTTGAAGACTGTGTCATTGAACAGGATGGATTCCTGGGTCACGATCCCCATGAGGTTTCTCAGTTGAGAAGTAGAAAAATCCCGTATATCCGTTCCGTCCAGCGCGATGCTTCCCGAGCTAGGATCATAGAATCGTGGCACCAAGTCAGCCAAAGTGGATTTTCCTCCTCCCGATGGACCTACCAGAGCGATGGTTTTGCCTTTTTCCAAACGGAAACTGATATCCTGAAGCACCAATTGATCCTGATAGGCAAAGCTGACCCCATGAAATTCAATCTCTTTTTCGAAAGCGCTGAGCGGTTTGGGATTAGCCGGGGAGTTGATTTGCTCGGGGGTATCTACCACTTCAAAGATCCGCTCAGCCGAGGCTATTCCCCTTTGGATGCTGCTGACTGCTCGGGAAATCTCCTTGGCAGGGTTGAGTACTTGAGTGAAGATGATGATGTAGGTAATAAAGTCCGATGCACTCAGGCTGGATTCCCCGCTCAGGACAAGACTGCCTCCATAGACCAGAATCCCTGCTACCACGCTGACTCCGAGAAATTGGGAAATGGGAGAGGCCAGCTCGTTTTTTCGGGCCATACTCACATTGACCCGGGAGTAGTAGTCATTTTCTCCGTCAAACTTCTCCTCGGTAAATCGCTCAGCATTGAAGGCTTTGATCACCCGCATTCCACCGAGAGTTTCGTCGAGGATATTCACAATTCTGCCCAGAGATTGCTGGCTTTGTATAGCTCGCTTTTTCAGCCTTTTGGTGATTCCACCGATAATCGCTCCGGAAATAGGAATGATCAGAATCGTAAACAAGGTCAGCTTGACTGACATAAAAAACAACACGGCGAAGTAGAGAATGATCGTGGCCGGTTCACGGAAAACCACCCTCAGGGACTGCACGATCGTGTTTTCTACCTCCTGCACATCATTGGTCATTTTGGACATCAGGTCTCCTTTGCGCTCATTGGAAAAGTAGCCCAAGTGGAGGCGGTTGACTTTTTGGAAGATGTCCATGCGCATGCCCCGAATCACGGTCGCTCTGACCTTGGCCAAAACCACTCCGGAGAGGTAGGTGAAGAGATTGGAAAGGAATACCGATATGACGATGATGATGCAGACAAAAACGAGTGTACCGAATTTGCCATAGGCATCCTGCACCAATAAAAACCTATGGTAAAACAGGGAAGTGAAATACTCTACGGATAGGTTGAAGGAGTCAAGGCTGCGGTATTTTTCGAGAGACTGAGGCTCTACCTGCTCAAAAATGACGTCGAACAGAGGCTTGAGCAGGGTGAAATTGAGCAGGCCAAAGACTATCGCCAAAAAGGCGTAGAAGATGTAAATCGGAACAAACCTGCCAAAGGGCCGGGCATAGGAAAGGATCCGAAAGTAGGTGTTCATCAAAAAGGCCGAAATTATTTGGGCCGCAAGTTACGGAAAATTAGCGGAGCGATGATTGCTCAGGTTCTTTCAGGCTTAGGATGCTTAATTCTTGAAAGCTTTCAATTGCTTATCAGTAATTGAAATCAGGCCTTGTAAAATTCCATCTGAAAGCAAACTGCAGGAAATTGCTGGCTTGAGGTGCATTGAGGTCTTGGGCTGCCCTTCTTCTGTAGGTGTGGGAAAAGTCCACAAAGAAGTTGTGCTTTAGCATGTAGGAGGCATTGAAATTGGTCTGGATAACTTGATTTTCCACCCCCTGACCGATAAAATTCCCGAAGAGTCCGGTAGGGCTTCCTTCCAGCCGGTTTTTCAGGACATCTCCTCCCCAATTGACCTCTGCGGATTCATCCGCACCAAATAGCTGATACATTCCGGTAAGATTCAGGTCTAGCCGGGGAAGGGGTTGGTAGCGGATGATTCCGACAAACTCCCTGAAATTGGCGCCTCGGGGATGGGTGAGGGGAGTTCTCCAGTTGGAGTAGGACTGGTAGTCCACTTTTTCCTGAAAAGTGTAGGGCCTTGCCTGATTCCATTCCAGCTGAAAATCCAGGTTGCTGATAGTTAAGGCATTGATGTATTTCAAGCCTGCCTGAGCACCGTATTTGTTTCTTTTTGAGCCATCTCCATCAATTTCAAAAAACTCCGTAAAGACAAACTCATCCAAGGCAAACTGTCCATAGAGTTGAAGCCCCGGGGTGACCATCCATTTGCCGTCTATTCCGAGCATGACTTTGTCCGGAGTGCCAAGCTGCTGCTCCACCCAGCGGACCATGACCAGAGGGTTGAAGTAGTTGAAGTTGATCTTGTCTGTCATCACCGAGGCAAACCAGCCCAGATTGATCTTTTTGCCTACATTGAAGCCCATGCGGTTGTAGGAAAAATACTTTTGGGGATATCTTCCATCCGTGGGTCTGCCACGGTCATAAAACACATCCGCAGTCATTTGAGACCAGACATTGGTCAACTGAAATTTCCAGACCTTGGTATTGAACTTGACAAACATGTAGGGATTGGAAAAGTCCGAAATCTGGAAGGAGCGGTATCCTTCCCCGGCAAAATTCCGGTCATGCCCCACTTGCACTTCGATATGCTTGGTGATCTGAAAGGATACATGGCCCAAGGCAGAAAAATAGCTGTAGCCATTATCCTGATATTCTTTCCAAAAACCCTCTCCGGGAACAGCCCCGTTGTATTCCGTGTATTCTTTGACCCAAGAGGGAAAAAATACTTCCGAAGTGGTGAAATAGGTATAAAACCCTACTTTTTTGTCTACAGAACCCCTCAAAACTACCCCTCGGGCAAGCCGGGCCGGATTTTGATTGTTGTCTGTCTCAGTACCTCCGCTCAGGTAAATCACCGGGCTGAGATGAATGTCAAATTCCTCCGAATTGTAATGGGCAAAATCACCGGGGCGTCGGTATAATTTCTTCAGAAAGGGCTTTCTCGATTCGGGGATATCCCGCTCTGAAAACTCCCAATTGTCCTGACTCAAATAGTCCAGATTGAATTGATCGGCTTTGGACCGAATGACTTCAGGATTGGCTGCTAAGCTATCCAGAAATCCTGCAATGATATCCCTTCGGTAGGGTTTGAATCCCGTGTTGAAAAAGGGATTATTTTGACCCTGAAGAATTTCGTATCGTTCGATTTTGTGGTAGTAATCCCGATCGTAGGGGACGTAGGAGCCCTGAGAATAAGCAAAAACGGAAATCAAACTGAAACTGAATGCCAATGCACTTCGGCAAAGCAATCGATAGGTGACTGGAGTATGCATCGCCTTAAAGCTAAAAAAGAATCCCAAGATTTTTTATCAACCCCTTATTTTGCCTTTTCCCCATTGCTAAAATCACCTTAACAAAGTTTTAACCCTTCCAAAATGGAGATATCTTTATCTTTGGCAAAAAACAACAAGAAATGGTAAGCAAGATCTTGGCGGTATTTTTTGCTGTGAGTCTATTTGCACTTTCTGCTTCAGCCCAACAAACGAATGATCAACCCAAATTAGTGGTTGGAATCATTGTAGACCAAATGAGACAGGAATACCTGTACAGATTTGGTGACCGATTTGGGGAAGGAGGATTCAAGAGGTTCACCGAGCAGGGATTTATGATGACCAACGGGCATTACAATTACATCCCAACTTACACCGGACCGGGCCACGCATCGGTTTATACCGGTACTACTCCGGCAACTCACGGGATCATCGCCAACAACTGGTATGTCAGACAGCTAAATCGGGCGATTTACTGCGCAGAGGATAGCACGGTCACCAATGTGGGAGGTACGCCGGGAAATGGAAATATCAGTCCCCGAAATCTGCTTTCTACCACGATTTCAGACGAACTCCGCTTTTCTACCGCAAAAAGATCCAAAGTGGTCGGAATAGCTATTAAAGACCGTGGAGCAAGTCTTCCGGCCGGTCATACCGGAGATGCTTATTGGTACGACAGTGATAATGGAGAGTGGATGACTTCCACTTATTATCACCAGGCCTTGCCTCAATGGGCGGCCGATTTCAATACCAAAAAGAGACCGGATTACTATTTGGGACAAACTTGGAATACTCTGTATCCGATCGAGTCTTATGTCAATTCCCTGCCGGACAACAATGATTATGAGGCTCCATTTATTGGAAAAAGCACGCCTACTTTTCCGTATGTGCTTGATTCCCTGAGAAAAAACAATGGAGACTATGGACTCATCGCATCTACCCCTTATGGCAATAGCCTGACTTTGGATTTTGCCTATGCAGCCATTGAAGGGGAAAAGTTGGGACAAAGGGGAGTCACTGATTTGTTGGCAGTGAGCTTCTCCAGCCCGGATTACATTGGCCATCGATTCGGCCCATCCTCCATCGAAGTGGAGGATAACTACCTGAGATTGGACAAGGATTTGGCTGCCTTCTTTGACTACCTAGATCAAAAAATCGGCAAAGGACAATATTTGGTCTTTATCTCCGCAGATCATGCTGTGGCTGAAGTACCGAGCTATATGGTCAGTGAAAGAGTACCTGCAGGGAACTTCAATACCGGGTTGATTTTGGGGCAGTTGCGTGGTTTTGCTCAGGCCAAATATGGGGATGGCAATTGGATCCTGAATTTTTCCAATGAGCAAGTTTTCGTCAATAAAGATTTGGCCAGAGAGAAAAATATGGATTTCGAACTCATGCAGCGAGAAATCGCCGACTATTCGCTGAGATTCAAGGGGGTGAAGGAAGCTTATACAGCTGCCGATCTCAAGAAGATGGAGTATAATTTCGGCAGCAAGCACTTGCTGCAGATGGGATTCAATCACAAAGCTTCCGGAGATGTGCTATTCGTCTTGGAGCCGGCTTGGCTTGCGGGAGGACAAAGAGGAACCACTCATGGTTCGGGCTATACCTATGACACCCATGTGCCGATTGCGTTCTATGGTTGGGGAATCAAGCCGGGAACAAGCTCCACCTACACCACGGTAACGGATATTGCACCCACCTTGTCGGTATTGTTGAAAATCAAGTTTCCGAATGGGGCTATAGGGCAGCCGATCAAGGAGATTGTCGATGGAAAATAAGTGAAGAGAAGTATTTGATCCCGGGTACAAAGCCCGGGATTTTTTTTTGGCGATCGTTCAACAAGCCTTCAAATCATCTTGAATTGGTATTGATTCCTGAACTTGTTTTAAGACTCACTTTCTATTGAATAAAACTTAGGTTTTCTTTGCATTCGGTGGTTTTTGCGCTTGGATTTTTTTCAGGAAGTTGATTAATTTGAGCTATTCATTTTTAATTATGAGCTATTCATCCTCGAAAATCTGGATTCATCTTGTTTTTTATACTCGCCTGAAAGCACCTCTTTTGGTGGGGAAATTGAAGAAAGACATCAAGAATGGATTGGAGGAGTTTTTATCAGAAAACTGCGATCAACCCTGTGCTTACCATATTTTGCCTGAGCACATTCACCTTTTGATCAATTTATCGGATTCTCTATCTGCAAGGGAAATTTTAAAAAAGATTCAATCCAAAATTCAGGACTCTTTGAAAGAAAGTAAAATGGAAGTGAATCTGGATTGGGAGGAAGAGTTTCATGTGCATTCGGTGAGTGCCACTCGACTTTCCACTGAGAAAAGCGGAATTATGCGCCAGGAATTGATCCATCAGGAGCTTTCCTTGGAAGAGGAGATGAAGTTTCTGGGTATGTAATTAAAAAAGCCTCCGGAGGTGATCCAGAGGCTTTCTAGCTATTATTCGGTCCAGCTCATGGGGTAATTTTCATCCACAAAGCTCAAGGCGTCCTTGGTCAGCATCAGGGGCCTAAAGGTATCAAGCATGACTGCATATTCTTTGGTTTCCTTTGCTCCGATGGATTTTTCGACTGTTCCCGGATGGGGTCCGTGAGGTAGCCCACCCATGTGGATCGTGAAAGATCCCCGGTCAATCCCTTTGCGGCTCATAAATTCTCCCTCTGCGTAATAAAGAACCTCATCCGAATCGATATTGCTGTGATTATATGGAGCCGGAATAGCCAAAGGATGATAGTCAAACAAGCGAGGCACAAAGGAACAAATCACAAATCCCCAAGCCTGAAATGTCTGATGCACCGGAGGTGGCTGATGAATGCGCCCGGTAATTGGCTCAAAATCATGGATGGAAAGCGCGTAGGGGTAGAGGTATCCATCCCAACCCACGATATCCAAAGGACTGTGCCCGTAGTGGTATTGGTGAAGCATGCCCTGCTTTTTGATCTGGACTAAGTAATCGCCCTTTTGATCTTCGATATGCAACTCATGCGGGGGTCTGATGTCCCGCTCGCAATAGGGAGAGTGCTCCAAGAGCTGCCCAACTTCGTTTCTGTAGCGTTTTACCGTCTCGATAGGGCCGTGGGACTCAATGACCAATAAGCGCAGAGGTCCCTCTTCTGCAAACTCAAAGCGGTAAATGGTAGTCCTTGGAATGACCACATAGTCGCCTTTTTTGACCTCGAGCTTTCCAAATTGGGAATACAGTATGCCCTCGCCATCATGAATGTAAATCAGTTCGTCTCCATCCGCATTTTTAAAATAGTAATCCATTTTTCGATTCTTGGGAGAGCAGATTCCCATCATCACGTCATTGTTCATCATCAGCATCCTTCGGGCACTGAGATAGTCTTCGCCGGTAGTCTCTACCCCGGAAGTCTTGAGGTGAGTCTGATTGAGTCCATAAGCTTCCGCAGGCTCCCACTTGTAGGGCTTTGGAGTGCCTATGGATTTGACCTCGTTGGGATTATAGATATGGTATAGGTTGGAATAGATTCCGGAGAAGCCCTTGGAACTCACCAATTCTTCTTTGTAAAGACTGCCGTCAGGTTGCCTGAATTGGGTGTGGCGCTTGGGGGGTATTTTTCCTAATCTGAAGTAGTATGCCATGATTTTGGGTTTATATTCGCTTTTGCTTGCTAATTTAACACTTATCTCAAAGACCTATTCATCTTATCATGTACTCTTTTGATCAACTGGGCTCTGGCTTGGAAAGTTTTATAGTGCCAACCTCCGCTTTTCAAAAATCCTGTTTTCTAATCCTCATTTCGCTGTTTTCGACTGCCTTTTTCCCTGCCTTCTCCCAGACCAAGGCTACTCTGCTTTGGTCGGACGAATTTGATCAAAATGGACTTCCAGACCCTGAAAAGTGGGGCTACAATGTAGGAGACCATGGATGGGGAAATAATGAGTTGCAGTTTTACACCGAAGGCAACCTTGACAATGCCAGAGTGGAAAACGGACTATTGATCATCGAAGCCAAAAAAGATGCCGACTATCCCAAAGGGTATAGCTCTGCTCGCTTAGTCACTAAAGGCAAGGCTGCTTGGCAATTTGGGTATATTGAAGTCAGGGCAAAACTTCCCGAAGGGGTAGGCACTTGGCCGGCTATCTGGATGCTGGCAGAAGAAAACCGACACGGTGGCTGGCCTAAAAACGGAGAGATTGACATCATGGAGCATGTAGGCTACGATCCGGGGACGGTTCATGGCACCGTCCATACCGCAGCATTTAATCACACCAAAAACACCCACAAAGGAGCTCAAGTGAATGTTCCTGATTTTAATTCGGAGTTTCATCTGTATGCTATTGATTGGACTTCCGAAAAAATCGACTTCTACATGGATGGAGAGCGGTACTTTACTTTTGAAAATACAGGAGGGGATTATCAGGAGTGGCCTTTTGACCAACCTTTCCATCTGGTCTTGAATATTGCAGTTGGGGGAAATTGGGGTGGACAAAAAGGCATAGATCCCGATATCTGGCCTCAGCGTATGGAAATTGATTATGTGAGAGTCTACGACAAGATGCCTACAGGGCAATAAAGCTTGGACTCTTAGTGGTATTTGTCCGGAATTTTTTGGAATGTTTCCTTTTGTCCGTTAATTAGACCAAGTTCCATTGTTAGCATTACTTACCTCATGCAAGATTCCTATACCAAAAGAAGAAAAATCAGAGCCTTTATCATCATCAGCGTTCTGCTCTTGATGCTTTATGCCAAAAACCTTCTGGAAAGACAGTCCTTCAAAAACATCAGCACCACCTTTACAGAGGTGTACAATGATCGTTTGGTAGTAGAAAGCTACATTTTTGATATTTCCGAAAAGCTCTTCCAAATCCAAAAGTTGATAGACCATTGTGATATTGAGTACGACTACTCAAAGGTCATCAATGAAATTTCCACCTTTGAAGCTCAGATTTTGGAAGTGGTGACAGAGTTTGAACAAACCAAATTGACACCGGAAGAGGCCACTTATCTGAATGATTTCAAAAAAATCATCACCCAAGACCTGAACATCAAAAGCTATGAGTTGCTTTATTCTGATTCATCGGGTGTAAATAGAGCTCAGGTCAGAATCTATGACAAAAAGATCAGTGATGCCCGAAAGGATCTGGACAACCTGAGCAATATTCAGCTTCAGGAAGGGGAAAGAATCATTACCAAAGCCAAGACCCTGATCAATCGCTCCCAGATATGGGCCCAGTTTGAGGTGGCTATTTTGATCATTCTTGTGGTGGTCATGTTTTTGTTCCTTTTCCGACCCATCAGGAGAAATGAAGGGATGATCTAACCTTAATCCAATCCCAAGGCTTTTCTTGCTTTTCTTAACAAATTGAGTTTATATAAAAAAACCTGCTCTTTCGGAGCAGGTTTTTTGTTTTTGAGATTAAATCGCCCAGGCTTTGTCACCTTTCTGATAGTCTAAGCAGCCGTCGTACCGGCCGGGTACTTCCACGTAGCGCAGCGCTTGGGTTGCTCCGATTTCTGATGTGAAATATCCCAGGACAGTCAGGTCGCGAAGCATATTGATAATGATCGGCTTGCGCTCTTCTCCACTGTTTTTGAATTGTTCCTGAAGTCCATTTAGGTAAGCCAAGCGATCTTCTGCACTAGCTTGAATAAAGTCACTTCCTTTTTCAGCTTTGAATTCCTTCCGGATCATGTTCAGTCCATCGATAAAGGCCTGCTGCTGCTCGGCATCGTAGGTGTCCTTGACCATCATCTGCATAAACTCACCGATTTTGGTGGCTTTAGCCCCAGGAGTGTCTGTGGTCGGGATGATCGTCTCTCCGATTTCATCCAAGAAGGCTAAGTCTTCCGGGCTGAAGTTTAGGTCTTTGATTTGATTCTCGGGAGCACATCCGGTCAAGATAGCGGTGGCACCGATCATCGTACCTCCCATCATCAGTGCGACGCTTTTCAGTGCATCTCTTCTGTTCATTACTGTCATAGCTTTTATTGATTAGAGGTTTTGTCTTTTCAATTCTTCCACGGCAAAATTTGCAGCTCTTGCAGTCAATGCCATATAGGTCAGGGATGGATTTTGGGCTGCAGCCGAAGTCATGCACGCTCCATCTGTGACGAATACGTTCTTGGCTTCCCATACCTGATTGTTCCCATTGAGGACAGAGGTTTTAGGATCTCTTCCCATTCTGGCCGTTCCCATTTCGTGGATACCCTGACCAAAAGTGTAGCCTGCATCGAATGTTTTTACGTTTTTGAATCCGGCTACTTCCAGCATCTCGGCCATGTCATTCATCATATCCTGACGCATTTTCAGCTCGTTTTCCTTGATCTCAGCATTCATCACCAAAGCTTCCATACCCCACTTATCTTTCACTGTATCGCTTAGTCGGATATGATTTTCATGGTAAGGAAGAATCTCTCCAAAGGCAGTAAATCCGGCACTCCATGGTCCCGGTTCGGTCAAAGCCTCTTTCATAGGAGCACCAAAGCCCAATTCCGCTACGTCTCTGGACCAGCCACTGCGGCTGGCACCCCCTTGATAGCCAAATCCTCTCAGGTAATCTCTTTTATCCCCGTTGAGATTTCTGAACCTGGGGATATATAGACCAGTAGGCCTTCTTCCAAAGTAATACTTGTCCTCGTAGCCTTCCATTTGTCCATTGGCTCCGCAGCGGAAGTGATGATCCATTACATTGTGCCCAAGCTCTCCGGAGCTGGATCCTAATCCTCCCGGCCAGATATCGGTGGCCGATCTCATCAAAATTGCCGTCGAGTTGAAGGCAGAAGCACAGAGGAAGATGATTTTGGCATCAAACTCATAGGTTTGATTGGTTTCGGCATCCAATACTTCTACGCCTGTAGCTTTTTGGGTGTCTTTGTCATAGATCAGTCTCCTTACAATAGACCAAGGTCTCAGGGTAAGGTTTCCTGTAGCAAAAGCTGCAGGATAAGTGGAGGACTGAGTACTGAAATATCCTCCGAAAGGACAGCCCAAGGAACACTTGTTTCGGTATTGACAGCCAGATCTACCGGGTAAAGGGTCGGTATTGTTAGCCGGACGGCCGATGGTCCAAGTTCTTGCACCGGCATAGTGGGCTTTGATTTTTTCTGCTGCGTCTTTTTCTACGCAGTTCATGGGGACAGGAGTCTGAAACTCTCCATCCGGAAGGATTTCCAATCCGTCCTTGGAACCGGATACCCCGATGAATTTTTCCACATAGCTATACCAAGGAGCCAAATCATTGTATCGGATAGGCCAGTCCACAGCTATACCTTCTTTGGCATTTGCTTCAAAATCCACATTAGCCCATCGATAGGACTGACGGCCCCAAAGCAAAGATCGGCCACCTACCTGATAGCCTCTAAACCATGTGAAGGGCTTCTCTTCCACATAGGGAGAGTCGCTTTCGTGAGCCCACCAATCCAGATTAAGTTCATTGAGTACGTAGTCTCTTCTCAGGTTGGGATGGTTTTCCAACATTTCCTGAGTTCGGCGTCCTCTATGCGGGATTTCCCATGGGGGTAGAGTGGCTGTTTTATAATCCTTCACATGCTCAACCATCGGGCCTCTCTCCAGGAGCAATACTTTCAGCCCCTTCTCCGTCAGCTCTTTTGCGGCCCAACCACCGCTAATCCCTGACCCAACTACGATTGCGTCATATTTCTCATTTGCCATAAGTATGGTATTTGGTTAATTAATTTTCTTAAACGTCACAAACCTGCACGGCATGTCCCAGTGCAGCGATTTTATCTTGTCCTTTGGGGATGAATTCGTGAGAAACATACCCCTTAAACCCAGAATCCACAATGGCTTGCATGATGGGCGGATAATATATTTCCTGAGATTCATCCAGATCATTTCTCCCGGGATTGCCGGCAGTATGGTAATGACCGAAGTACTGATGGTTATTGCGGATAGTCCGGATGATGTCACCCTCGTCTATCTGCATATGGTAGATGTCAAAAAGGAGCTTAAAGTTGTCACTCGAAATCCGCTTGCATAGCTCTACTCCCCAGGCGGACTTATCGCACATGTAGTCTTTATGATCCACCCGGCTGTTTAGTAATTCCATTGTGATGATGACGCCGTGCTTTTCAGCATCCGCCAAAATGCGCTTGATTCCTGCTTCGCAATTCTTGAGGCCGGTTTCGTCATCCATTCCTCTTCTGTTTCCGGAAAATGCAATGAGGTTTTTGTACCCGTTTTTTGCTACCAGTGGGATGACTTCTTTGTAGTTTTTCTCCAGCTGATCGTGGAATTTCGGATCATTGAACCCGTCAGGGATGCCTAGCTCCGCGCCGTTGCACATGGAGCAGTGGATGCCGTGCTTCTGAAGGGTAGCCCAGTTATTCGGGCCAATTAGGTCGATGGCCTGTACGCCGACAGTTTTGATCCCTATACAGAGCTCTTCGAGAGACAGGGGTCTCATGGACCAGGCGCATACGCCATGATTGATATTTCCTTTCAAGGAGGGGAGTTTTTCCTCTTTCCAATCAAAAGAGGAGAGTGACCCTAGCGCAGCACCGCCAAAAGCCAGTTTTTTCACGAGAGATCGTCTTCCGGAATCAAAATCCATGGTTAGTTTGGGTTAGTAATAGGTTTGATTTTTTCCTTTTTGAAAAAAGAAATGAAAAATAGTAAAACCAAAACGGAAATACCAGCAGGAATCAACCAAATCGATGTCCAGTCATGTTTTCCTGAGCCGTCGAGGAAGTGATTCGAGATTTGCCCGGCTGCCCAAAAACCGATCAGCATGCCCACTCCATACGTGGCCAAAGTGATGAGGCCCTGCGCGGAGGATTTAAATCGATGTCCGGCGTGGGCATCGGTATAAATCTGTCCGCTCACGAAAAAGAAATCATAACAAACTCCATGCAGGGCTATCCCTACCAAAAGCATCCATACACCAGAGTCAGCATCCCCAAAAGCGAAAAACAAATAGCGGATCGCCCAAGCCAGCATGGCCACGATCAGGGTCTTTTTAATGCCAAATCTGGAGAAAAACAAAGGCAAGGCTAGCATAAACAAAACTTCCGAAACCTGGCCAATGGTCATTTTTCCAGTGGAATTCTCTACCCCGATCTCTGTCAAGAAGGGACTGGCATTCTGATAATAGAACGCAAGCGGAATACAGATTAAAATCGAAGACAAGAAGAAAATGGCAAAGTTTCGATGTTTGAGAAGGGCCAAGGCATCCAATCCCAAAGCTTCTGAAAGCTTAAACTCACCCTGGGCCTGTGCCCTAGGCGGGGTAGCAGGAAGGGTAAAGCTGTAAATGCCCAATGCCAAAGAAACCAAGCTTGCCATCAACCAGGTGTTTTTGAGCATTCCATCGGCTAGACCAGCAACACTATCCCATCCTAAAGTGGAAATCAAAAGACCGGAAGCTATCCATCCTATGGTCCCCCAAACCCGGACTATGGAAAATTCCTTAGCCGGATCTTTCATTTGATTGAAGGAAATGGAATTGACTAAGGCAAGGGTAGGCATAAACAAAATCATGTAGGCCAAAAGAACCGGGAAAAAGCCGGAAAAATCTGTGGAGCTGTAGAGCAAGTACATCAAGCCAGCCCCTAAAAGATGAATTGCGCCTAAAATTCTTTGAGCATGAAAATACCGGTCAGCAATCAGTCCGACGATAAAGGGAGCGATGATGGCACCGAATGATTGGGTGGAAAAAGCCAAGGAAATCTCCTGATCGGCTGATTTTAAATTATTTCCCAAAAACGTACCCATGGTGACATACCAAGAACCCCAGACAAAAAACTCCAAAAACATCATGAGTGACAGGCGAAATTTGGTCATTGGGTTCATAAGCGAGGAGAGGGGATTTTTTCGAAGAAAAAGTGGTTTTCTGCTTTCAGATTTAAATTTTGGGCTTTTTGCTGTATTTTAAGCATCTGTTTCCAGATTCTGAAGAAAAGGATCGGAAAGTTTTGTCAAGCCATTCATAAACCCATGAAGCTATTGATCAGAAATTAGCCAAACAGGGCTGAGAATACCCGAAATTCCAGTTTTAAATAACACAACTCAAAATAACCTTTAAACTAAACTATTGACTATGTCAACGGCAAGAAAACTCAAACTAGGTCTAGTGGGAGGCGGCCCAGGATCATTCATTGGAGCCATTCATCTCAACGGAGCCCTGATGGATGGGATGTTTGAACTGGTATGTGGAGCTTTTAGCTCCAATCCTGAAAAATCCAGACAAAGAGGAGAGGAACTAATGATAGACCCTTCCCGAGTCTATGGAAGCTACGATGAAATGTTTCAAAAAGAGGCAGAGCTTCGCGAGGATCAGCGAATGGATGTGGTAGCTATTGTGACTCCAAATAATGTTCATTTTGATCCTACTGTCAAAGCACTGAAGCATGGGTTTCATGTGGCTTTGGATAAGCCGTTGACGCTCAATTATGCCGAAGCCAAGGCGCTTTATCCCATAGTGAAAAATTCTGATCGGAGATTTCTTCTCACCCATACCTATACCGGCTACCCTATGATCAAGCAGGCCAAGCAGATGGTCATGAATGGGGAGATTGGAGAGGTCCGAAAAGTCTATGTAGAATATCCCCAAGGCTGGTTGTACAAGCTTTTGGAAACTGAAAACAACAAACAAGCCGAGTGGAGGACAGACCCGGCCCGAAATGGACAAGCGGGCTGTATGGGAGATATCGGTACCCATGCCTTCAATATGGCAGAGTACATCACGGGCCTCAAGGTGACTAAAATTTGCGCAGACCTGTATATCAAGATCCCGGGAAGGCCGATTGATGACGACGGAGTGGTTTTGCTTGGCTTTGAAAATGGTGCATCTGGGGTGTTGATGGCTTCTCAGACGGATACAGGCTGTGAAAACAACCTCAAAGTCCGGGTTTACGGACAAAAAGGAGGCTTGGAGTGGGAGCAAGAGCTCAACAACTCCTTGACTGTGAGATTCCCCAATGAACCAGCTAGAATTTTCCGTGCGGGAACAGGTTATTTGGGATCATTGGCCCAGGAAAACACCCGCACTCCAGCAGGACACCCGGAAGGATACATTGAGGCTTTTGCCAATCATTACCGGAATTTTGCCCGCTGTATCTATGCAGACCGAGCCGGTCAAAAGCCAAAATGGGAGTGGGAGGACTATCCGGGTATAGAGGACGGAATCCGGGGGATGGCATTTATCGACTTGGTGCTAAAGAGCAATGAGTCCGATCAGAAATGGACTCCTTTTGTGGTGGAGAAATAGAACCAATTCCCCATCGTTTAGCTTCGATAAATCCTTTCTTTTTCTCTTAGAGGAAACCAATAAACAGAACTCAAAATAAATCAGTAAAACAGATATGAAAACAATCAAAGGACCGGCAATCTTTTTGGCACAGTTTGCCGATGATAAAGCCCCTTTCAATACGCTAAAAAACATTTGTGAATACATGGCCGACCTAGGCTACAAGGGAGTGCAGATTCCTTCCTGGGATGGTCGAATGATCGATTTGCAAAAAGCAGCAGAAAGCAAAACCTATGCAGATGAAGTAGCCGGAATCGTGGAGGATACAGGGATGGTCATCACTGAGCTTTCTACTCACCTTCAGGGACAGCTGGTGGCTGTGCATCCTGCCTATAATGAGCTTTTTGACGGTTTTGCGCCAGCGAATCTTAAGGGAGACCTCAAAGGAAAGTCTGAGTGGGCTACCCAGCAACTCAAATATGCGGCGAAAGCCTCTGCCAACCTAGGTCTTAATGCCCACGCTACTTTCAGCGGAGCCTTGATGTGGCACACAGTGTATCCTTGGCCTCAGCGTCCGGCAGGATTGGTAGATACCGGCTTTACCGAATTGGCAAAGCGTTGGAAGCCTATTCTGGATGCTTTCGATGAGGTGGGAGTGGATGTATGCTATGAACTTCACCCGGGAGAAGATCTCCATGACGGGATCACTTTTGAGATGTTTTTGGAAAAATTAGGCGGTCACAAGAGAGCAAATATCCTCTATGATCCATCTCACTTTGTGCTTCAGTGCTTGGACTACCTCCAATTCATTGATTTCTATCATGATCGAATCAAAATGTTTCATGTGAAGGATGCCGAGTTTAATCCTACAGGAAAGCAGGGCGTATACGGCGGATTTCAGGGCTGGGTAGAAAGAGCCGGAAGATTCAGATCTCTGGGAGACGGTCAAGTTGATTTTGCGGGAATATTTAGCAAACTTTCGCAGTACGATTACAGCGGATGGGCTGTATTGGAGTGGGAGTGTGCCATCAAGCATCCTGAGCAAGGTGCGGCCGAAGGGGCTCCTTTCATCCAAGGACATATCATCCGAGTCACTGAAAAGGCCTTTGATGATTTTGCGGGAACCGGCGCAGACGAGGCGTTCAACAGAAAAGTTTTAGGAATTTAATTCACTTTATTTATACACGTTAGAAAATGAAAATTGCAAACAAAGTAAATCTAGGTCTGCTGGCATTAGCCGCAATTACCTTTGCATGTGGGGGAGGAGAGAAAGCATCATCAAGCAGTGAGACGCAGGAGGTAGCAGCCCCTGCACCTGCCAAGGAGGTGAGTTTGGAGGAGAAGTACGCCAATGATCCGATTTACATCAAAGGCTTGGAAAAAGTCAAAGGCTCTGACTGTACCTCTTGCCATATGGTGGAAAGGAAGATCGTAGGGCCGTCTTACGCAGAGGTGGCTGCCAAATATGAAAGCACCGAAGAAAATGTAGCCATGCTTGCTCAAAAGGTGATTCAGGGCGGAGTAGGTGTTTGGGGAGAGGTACCAATGCCTGCACATCCAGGACTCAGTGAAGAAGATGCCAAGGATATGGTGCGTTACGTATTGTTGTTAAAAAAATAAGAAAATGAAGAAAAGTTATTGGGCCGGATTGGCTTTGGTAGGTATGCTTGCCTCATGTGCAGCTCCCAAATCCGATGAAGCCGAAAGTACAGCTAGCGAAGAAACTGCAGCAGCTCCTGCAGAGGAATGGATTTCCCTTTTTGACGGTCAGACCTTTAACGGCTGGTCCAAATACGGCGGAGGTGAAGTCGGAAAGGCTTGGAAGATTGAAAACGGAGAGATTTATCTAGATGCCGCCAATAAAGATGGCTGGCAAACAGGGGATGGAGGCGATATCATCACCACCGAGGAGTTCGAAAACTTCCATTTCAAATGTGATTGGAAAATTGCTCCCAATGGAAACAGTGGGATTATTTTCTTGGTGAATGAGTCTGCAGAATACGATTATCCTTGGCAGACTGGCCCTGAAATGCAGGTGTTGGATAATGAAGGTCACCCAGATGCAAAAATCATCAGTCACCGAGCAGGAGATCTTTATGATCTTATTGTAAGCAGTGAGGAGACAGTAAAGCCCGCAGGCGAATGGAACACGGCCGAGATTATCGTTGATCAGGGAAATCTTGAACTTCGACTTAATGGAGTGGCTGTTGTAAAAACCACACTTTGGACACCAGAGTGGGAAGAATTGATTGCCAAAAGCAAATTCAAGGATATGCCGGGTTTCGGAAAATACAAGAAAGGGAAAATCGCCCTTCAAGACCACGGAGATGTGGTTCACTACCGAAACATCCAGATCAAGAAGTTGTAATTGAAATGCCCGGCGAACCCGGGCATTTTTCATTTACACACTATTTTTTCGGCTTGGATCTCCTTTTATTATTCGGCCTGATTTTTTCCACCGCCCAGTGGTTTTAATTGAGTTTGCTTTAAATGCATATCAATATCGGGTGACATTTTCCTTTTTGATGTAGGCTGTCTGCTCTTTCCACTCTACCTCGTACCATACGTCTTTGGAGGATTTGATTTTAACTCGATGCCCGGGTTCCACCCGCTCGATAAGTTCTCCTCCTGCGCTGGGTTTGGTCACGATGTAGGTCGGGCTTCCGGTGACAAGGCCGGTTTTGGGAGCTTTGAAGAAATTGTTGGAAAGGAAGAGTAAAATGATCAGAATGATGGAAGGCCAGAAAAACCTTGCTTCGGTCAGATTGCTACGATTAGACCAAAGTAGAATAAATGAGACAAGCAAGGCCAAAGCCAGGAGACCTACGATAATCTCCTGATAGCCCACCAGGAAAACCAGAAATCGCATTCCGTCACTTACTTCATAGCCTTCAATAACCGTTTGCCCGGTCAGATCTTTGATTTTGGAGATGGTCTGAGGATTGGGGCTGAGGTCATAATATTTACTCAGGTAGAGGGCGGCATTTTCTTTGTCGCCAATTCCCTCCGAAATGAAGGCCATTTTCAGCAACATGGAAGGAGAATAGATGCCATTTTGGAAATTACTCCTGTAAATCTCCATGGCTTCCTTGTAGCTTTTGTTTTCAAACAAAGAATCTGCTACCAAAAGCTGAGGGGTATTGGCCTGACAATGAATTGTTTGCAAAAGCAAGAAAAAAAATATAGAAAGTTTTGCTAGAAAGATTGATTTGGTACTTGGCATTTAAAGATCAGAGTCATAAATTTGCAGTCCAATTACGGCAATGATCGATCAAAAAGCAAGGTAAAAAAGCCGGATTTGGAAGATTTAAGATTCCGTAGCTCAGCTGGTAGAGCATAACACTTTTAATGTTAGGGTCCTGGGTTCGAGCCCCAGCGGGATCACAAAAGATCACAATAGGGTCAACGGGCGAGAAGCCTGTCCCGATGAGAGGCGAGAGCCTCGATATCGGGAAGCCCCAGCGGGATCACAAAAGAGTACCAAGACTCACAAGGAGTTAAAAAGTTTCGGGGTGTAGCGTAGCCCGGTATCGCGCCACATTTGGGATGTGGAGGTCGTAGGTTCGAATCCTGCCACCCCGACTTAATTTATACTAGAAATAGTATCCAGGTCCTGTAGCTCAACTGGATAGAGCAACTGCCTTCTAAGCAGTAGGTTTCAGGTTCGAGTCCTGACAGGATCACTTTAAAGAAAATAGAAGCGGAAGATCTCCGCTTTTATTTTGATTCCGTAGCTCAGCTGGTAGAGCATAACACTTTTAATGTTAGGGTCCTGGGTTCGAGCCCCAGCGGGATCACAAAAGATCACAACAGGGTCAACGGGCGAGAAGCCTGTCCCGATGAGAGGCGAGAGCCTCGATATCGGGAAGCCCCAGCGGGATCACAGAAGATCACAACAGGGTCAACGGGCGAGAAGCCTGTCCCGATGAGAGGCGATAGCCTTGATATCGGGAAGCCCCAGCGGGATCACCAAAGATCAAAAAAATGCCAATCTGTTTGATTGGCATTTTTTTTAGAAGTTGAGCGGGTCCAGATGCTTGAAATGCCCGTTTTGCTTGATTTTTTCCTTGGCCTGTTCCACTGCTTTGATGACCGGAATCATTCTCTTGAAATGGTGAATCAAGTATTCTGCTCGCTCGTTTTCCGAAGGTAATTTAAATAGCTCCAACTCTTCTTCCAGTTTCAGCCCTACTTTATGGGCAAAAGTGAAGGAGGTGACGGTCTTTGGATCAAAGACATTTGGGTAATTCAACAGGTGAAGAATTTCCTTCAGATAGAAGATAAATTCATGATGGGTGACTTGGCTAATTCTTGGGTCATTGGGGAGAAACTCTATTTCTCCTCCTGAATAAAGCTTGCCGGGCATGGGATTGTCAAAAGAAAGAATCCTAAAGGGTCGTATTCCCAACGTCTGAATATCCATTCTTCCATCCTCATACCTTTTATGAACCCGGATAAGCTTTACCTCTGTGCCGTATCCGGAAAGCTGATTGGTGTAAGAGCAAATGCCAAAGTTGATTTTTTGAGACTCTACATCCCCCATCAGCTGCCTGTACCTGGGTTCGAAAATGTGCAAATTCACCTCTTCGTCAGGAAAGGCAACTAGCTTAAGTGGGAAGAATGGGAGATACATGCTCTTTAGCGGATTTTCATTGTAACTCTAAAATAGGGCTTTGGTTGCCTACTTGGAGATAGGCAAAAAAAAGCCCCGGGATATTTTCCGGGGCTTTACGATTATTTTTTAGCAATGTAAGCGAGCAAGTCAATTACCTTGTTGGAATATCCCCACTCGTTGTCATACCAAGAAACCACCTTTACAAAGGTGTCAGAAAGCTGAATTCCCGCCTCGGCATCAAAGATGGAAGTTCTAGGATCGCCAATGAAGTCATTGGATACCACGGCATCTTCAGTGTATCCCAAAACTCCCTTCATGGAGGTCTCAGACACTTCCTTCATTTTAGCACAGATTTCAGCGTATTTGGCAGGCTTCTTCAATCGTACAGTCAAATCCACTACAGATACATCCGGAGTAGGCACGCGGAATGCCATACCAGTGAGCTTGCCATTCAATTCAGGGATTACCTTGCCCACGGCTTTGGCTGCACCTGTAGAGGACGGGATGATGTTCTGTCCAGCGCCACGTCCACCTCTCCAATCTTTAGCAGAAGGTCCGTCTACGGTCTTCTGGGTAGCGGTAGTCGCATGCACAGTAGTCATCAATCCTTCTTCAATACCCCAGTTGTCGTGGAGTACTTTGGCAATTGGAGCCAAGCAGTTGGTCGTACAAGATGCATTGGATACAAAAGTCATGTCCGGGGTGTAGGTATGCTCATTTACTCCCATGACAAACATTGGTGTATCGTCCTTGGAAGGTGCAGACATAATCACTTTTTTCGCTCCGGCATCGATGTGAGCCTGAGCAGTATCTTTGGTCAAGAAAATACCGGTAGATTCAATGATATAATCTGCCCCGATGTCTCCCCATTTCAGGTTGGCAGGGTTTTTCTCAGAACTCACTCGGATGCTGTTTCCGTTGACTACCAGATTGCCATCTTTTACTTCCACTGTACCCTTGAATTGCCCATGGGTAGAGTCATATTTCAGCATATAGGCCATGTAGTCCACATCGATCAAATCGTTGATGCCTACTACCTGAATGTCTTCTCTTTCTGTGGCTACACGGAATGCCAAGCGGCCGATTCTTCCGAATCCGTTGATTCCTACTTTAATTTTGCTCATAAGCTATTATTATTTTGAGTATAGGTTTGAATTAAAAACTTCTTCAGGGAGCTCCACAGCTCAAAATTTCCTGAATGACAGCCTAAGTTATTACAAATAAATGGTCTCCCCAAACTTCCAAAGTCCTCTGAATTCTCAATGCCTGTGAATTTGAAATACAAACGATTGCGGGTTTGAAAATTTTTCTTTTGATCTAAATGCAGTCAAAAATCACCTCATTTCCCTAATTTCAGCATTCATCCTTTCCAAGCTTATGTTTGTCAAAGCCATTCAAGAAGTTGCGGGTTTCACCCGGGCTATTCATTCCATATCCAGAAATTTTGGTAGTCAAAAAGCTCAAAGAGGAGCCGCTACTTTGTTTTTTGTCAATGAAGAAGGCTGGGCATTGACCTGCAAGCATGTGGCCCAGTGGATTGCCCAAGCCGACGCGATCAATAGAAAATTTCATCAATACCAAAGCGAAAGCCGAGGACTGTCCTCTCAATTGGCCAAAACAGTAGCCAATAAATTAGGCTTGGATGATTCTAAAACTGCCGAAATGCGAATCACCTTTGTGGATTGTGTAGACAAGATCCAAAATATCCGCTTTGTCAATCATCCGGAATATGATTTGTCTTTGATCAAAATCGAGGGTTTTGAAAAATTAGGTGTGACTCAATTCCCCAGATTTTTGAAAGACAATCAGCTGGTTCAACCCGGTCAGATGCTTTGCCGCTTGGGTTTCCCCTTTCCGGAATTCAGCAATTTTCAACTCAACTTGGCCAAAGACCAATTGGAATGGACCCAGGCAGGTCAGCCTCGATCTCCCCGCTTTCCTTTGGAAGGGATGGTTACCCGGTTTTTGGGGGATAAAAAGGGGAAAGTCTACGGAATTGAAATGAGCACGCCCGGACTACGAGGCCAAAGTGGAGGTCCGCTTTTTGACTCAGAAGGAATTGTGGTCGGGATGCAAAGCCGGACCAAACATCTGCATTTGGGCTTTGACATAGAGGAAAAAGAAATCGTAGCCCATGGCAAATCAAAAAAGGTGAATGATTACTCCTTTATTCATTTGGGAGAGTGTATTCATGTTTCAGCCATCAAGGAATTTATGGATCAGCAGGGGGTGAAATATCAAGTGGCTTAATCTCTCCATTGAACTTTGGAAAAATTGGAATGAAAAGAGGCTGTCTCAAAATTAAAGTTTGTCACATTGAGCGAAGTCGAAATGTCATCCAGAGAGCTGGAAACGGCCTTCGACTCCGCTCAGGCTGACTACGAAACGATTTATGAGACAGCCTCTTTGCTTTTTATACCAATTCAGCCAAGATATCATTAAAGGTATCACTAGGCCTCATTGCGACAGACGTTTTGCTCTCATCAGGTCTGTAATATCCGCCGATGTCCACCGGCTTTCCTTGGGAGCCATTGTATTCTGCGACGATTTTTTCTTCGTTTTGAGCCATTGCTTTAGCTATGGGAGCAAACTTAGCTGCTAGGGAAGGATCTTCGGTTTGTTTGGCCAATTCCTCCGCCCAATACATGGCTAGGTAGAAATGCCCGCCTCGATTGTCCAGCTTGCCCACCACTCGAGCAGGAGATTTGTCCTCTTCCAGCCATCTTCCGGTGGCTTTGTCCAAAGTTGCTCCCAAAAGCTTGGCTTGTGCGTTTCCAAAGGTTTCGCCCAAATGCTCCAGAGAAACTGCCAAAGCGAGGAATTCGCCGAGAGAATCCCAGCGTAAGTGGCCTTCAGTGACAAATTGCTCCACATGCTTGGGAGCTGATCCACCCGCACCGGTTTCAAAGAGTCCGCCTCCATTCATCAAAGGAACGATGGAAAGCATTTTGGCAGAAGTACCTACTTCCAGAATAGGGAATAAGTCGGTCAGGTAATCTCTGAGCACGTTTCCGGTCACGGAGATGGTATCCTTTCCTTCCACAATTCTTTCGCAGGAAAATTGAGTGGCTTCCACGGGAGACATGATATGGATTTCCAGGCCTTTTGTGTCGTGGGTTGGAAGATACTGCTCTACCTTTTTGATCAATTCACGGTCGTGAGCCCGGTTTTTATCCAGCCAGAAAACAGCAGGAGTTTGAGACAGTCTTGCCCGAGTCACAGCAAGTTTTACCCAATCTTGAATGGGAGCATCCTTGGTCTGACACATTCTCCAGATATCTCCGGCTTCGACTTCATGGGAAAGAAGAACTTTTCCTTCAGCATCTATCACGTTTACCGTACCGGCAAAAGGAATTTCGAAGGTTTTGTCATGCGAACCATATTCTTCAGCCTTCTGAGCCATTAAGCCCACATTGGGTACTGAACCCATGGTAGCTGGATCAAAGGCCCCGTTTTTCTTACAAAAATCAATCACGGTCTGATAAACTCCGGCATAGCTTCGGTCTGGAATCACCGCTTTGGTATCCTGAGGCTTGCCTTCCTTGTTCCACATGCGGCCTGAGGTTCGGATCATTGCGGGCATAGAAGCGTCGATGATCACATCACTTGGCACATGAAGATTGGTGATGCCTTTGTCCGAATTGACCATGGCCAAGTCCGGTCCGTCTGCATAGCATGCATCAATATCGGCTAGAATCTCATTCTTTTTGTCTTCAGGAAGCTTGTCCAAGTTGGCCAAAAGATCTCCGAAGCCATTGTTCACATCCACGCCGATTGACTTGAGTGTGTCTGCATGCTTGGTGAAGATGGGCTCAAAAAAGACACGAACCGCATGACCAAAGATGATAGGATCGGAAACCTTCATCATGGTGGCTTTCATATGGAGGGAGAAAAGAACGCCCTTTTCCTTAGCGTCTGCTTTGGCTTTTTTCAGGAATGCCTTGAGCTGAGATACACTTAGCGTAGCCGCATCAATGACTTCTCCTGCCTGAAGCTTAAGTCCTGACTTGAGGGTTTCTTTCTGTCCTTCCTTTCCGTTCAATTCGATAGAAACAGTCGTAGGTGAGGAGAGGGTAATGGACTTTTCGCTACCATAGAAATCCCCCGAACTCATGCTGTCTACGTGGGTAAGTGAGTCTGAGCCCCATTTTCCCATGGAGTGGGGATGTTTTTTGGCGTAATTTTTTACTGCCAAAGGAGCTCTTCGATCGGAGTTTCCTTCACGTAGCACAGGGTTTACTGCCGAGCCTTTGATTTTGTCATACTTGGCTTTGATGGCCTTTTCGTCCTCATTTTTTGGCTCCTCGGGATAGTCCGGCAGGGCGTATCCTTTTTCTTGCAATTCTTTGATAGCTGCTTTCAATTGGGGCACGGAGGCAGAGATATTGGGCAACTTGACAATATTGGCTTCTGGAGTAGTTGCAATCTGACCCAATTCGGCTAAAGCATCGCCGATTTGCTGATCTGGTTTTAAAAACTCAGGGAAATTGGCGATGATTCTGCCGGAAAGCGAGATGTCTCTGGTTTCTACTTGGATGCCTGCCGAATGGGTAAAGGCCTGAACGATCGGGAGTAAGGAATACGTGGCAAGCGCAGGCGCTTCGTCGGTTAGCGTGTAGAGAATTTTGGGTGAGTGACTCATAGGTTTCATCTAGTGGTGAAGGATTAGGGTCTGTCTTTTTTTGGTCCGAAAACTTGGTTCTTCGGCTGGGGAAAAATAAGGACAGAGCTAAATTGGAGGGCTAAAATACAAAAATTGGGGTGGTTTCAAACTGCCTTTCAAGGAGAGTTAAGGCCATTCTTCCGGCTTTACTCAGTGATCTGAAAGGAATCTGCATCCTGCCAAGCAGGAAATTTGATCCGGTAATCTTCCAATTCCTTGAAATTGAGAGAGATGATTTGGATGGACTCTTCCTCTTCCAGGTTTAGGATTTTTCCCCCTTTAAAGTCAAAAACTGCGCTGTGACCATTGTATTGGATGCCATTTCCGTCAGTTCCGATTCGATTCACTCCAAAGGAATAAGCAAGATTTTCGATCGCTCTTGCTGGGAGCAGGGCGTCCCAAGCACTTACTCTTGCTGCTGGCCAGGATGCTACGTAAAATAGCACATCATAGCCCGCAATTCCATCTTCCCAACCATTTCTTGCCCACACAGGGAATCTGAGATCGTAGCATATCTGAGGGCAAAAATTCCAGCCTTTTAGGGTGAAAATCGGGAGTTGCTTTCCGGGTGAAAAAGTCTTTTCCTCATCTGCCATTCTAAACAGATGGCGCTTGTCATAATGCTCGGTATATCCGTTAGGATTTACCCATAACAGGCGATTGAAAAAATTACCGCCTTCGCTGATAATTGCACTGCCTGTGATCACTGAGTTGGTGTGGGCAGCCATTTGCTTCATCCATCGGTGGATGTGGAGGTTCATGGGTTCTGCCAACTTCTGCGCCTCCATGGTAAATCCGCTAGGAAACATCTCCGGCAGGACAATCAAGTCGCATTTGCCCTTCAAATCCCAGATTTTCTCCTCCAGCTTGGCCATGTTGGCGGTTTTATCGAGCCAATGCAAGTCTGTCTGAACGAGAGCGATCCGTATTTCGGGGCTTCTTTCCATTAGCGCAAGGGATAGATCATCCGATAATCGGTTGGGATTTTTCCTTTGCTTACATCAATCAGTTTGGATTGAATGAGCCTTTTTTTCAAACCTTTCAGATAATCCACAAAAAGAATCCCTTCCAAATGATCGTATTCATGCTGGATCACCCGGGCGGTCATTCCTGAGAATTCTTCTTCTTTGAGGTTCCAGTTTTCATCGAAATATTCAATGGTGAGCTTTTCTGGACGGATGATTTCCGCTCTGACATCAGGAATACTTAGGCAACCTTCCTCGAATCCATAATTATCTCCGTATTCATCCAGAATAATGGGGTTGATAAATACTCTTCGGATTCCCTTTTCTTCATCATTTTCATCCAGCATCAGCGTACTGTCGATGACAAAAAGCCGGATGCCTTGGTTAATTTGAGGTGCAGCCAGACCCACCCCATTGGCATGGTCCATGGTGGCATACATATCCTGAATGAGTTGGGAAATATCGCTGCCTTCTGTGATGTCCTCAGCTTCTTTTTTCAGTATCGGGTTGCCATAGGCAACGATAGGGTAAATCATTGTCTTTCTAAATAGGATTGAAGAATGATGGCGGCAGAGACTTTGTCCAGATTGCCGGCCTTTTCTTTTCTGTCTTTTTTCTTGCTTCCCATGGCGATCATGCTTTGCATGGCCATTTTGGAAGTAAATCGCTCGTCGATCAATACCGTTTTTTTCTCCGGAAAAACACGCTCAAGTTCTGATTTCAAACTTCTGACCTTTGGGGTCATTTCGTTGTCCTGCCCGTTGAGCCGGATAGGAAGTCCCAAAACCAAAGTGTCTACTTCCTCTTGGGTAAAGTAGGTCTTCAGGAAAGGGATTAATTGAGCCGTGTCTATTGTCTCCAAAGGATTTGCGGTAATCTGCAGCGGGTCAGTAACAGCAATTCCGGTGCGCTTGGTTCCCAAATCTATGGCGAGGATTCTTGCCATCAGTTGGTTTGGATTTGTTTTCGGATTTTTCTGAGGGCCTCGAGTTCCAACTGGACTGCTTTTGGGAACAAAAGCTCATCCTCGATTTTGGCATGGATGGAAAGTTCCTTTTCAAAATTTTGCAGCTCGTGGTAAAGGACTTTCATTGTCAAAGGAGCATCCTCTTCGAGGAAATAGTCCTTGGTCAGCTGACGGATTCCCTGCATCTCATCGTCGTGGATTTCATGCTGATCCGCCAGAAAGCTGATGGGATCTTTTTCCAAAATCACCAAGGCGTCCTGTGTCCTGAAGTTTCCGTCTTCGATATCCTGAAGCAGCTCAATTCGCTTAAACATTCGGCTTTCTTCCTCATGGATGTGATGAATGAAGTCTTCCACAAACATGGGAAACATGATTTTCAAGTCAGCCATCAGAGAGGCGTATCTCGAATCTGCCGTAATTCCGGAGACCATGTTGGATAGAAAAGGAAGTTCTTGTCTGACGAAATAGTAATGTTTCTTTTTCAGGTAAGCGACAAGAAGCTCGATGGGATTCAGGTAGAGATCTTCGACAGAAGGTTCCTTTTGTTCTGCCCAAGCTTCCAATTCTGCCACCAGTTGCTGGGGATTTACTTTGTGCTTGCGGCAGACCTTTTCCAAAGAATCGGTAGGATATTGATAAAAGCTGATCCCGAAGTAATGCAAGACAGCGGCAAAGACATAGTTTTCGGAAACTAGCTCACCAACTGAATTTTTTTCAAAACCGGGATTTAACTTCATTGGGCAAAATTAATTTTTTTTGAGCGAAAAAGTGGGGGTGTTCAGACCTTTATCTTTTCCTATCGTATAATCAATCGTTAATTTTATCTAAAATCCATTTTAAACTCAAATGATTTTCTTGTAGTTTGAGTTACTTAGAGGAGATAACAAAAATTCACGTGAGCGAGACTAAAAATTCAAAAGCCCAAATCAGATTGCCCATACTTTTGGCCTTGGCTATTTCTGCCGGAATATGGATTGGGGCGACATTTGCCGAACCCAAAGGCAATCAAAATGACCTGAGAGCTGCTTTGTACAAGCTTCAGGAGATCATGACCTATATCAACAGAGACTATGTGGACAGTGTCAATACCAATGAACTCGTGGAATTTGGTATCAACAAGATGCTGGAGCACCTCGACCCGCACTCCAGCTATATTCCTGCCCGGGATGCTTCTCTCGCCCAGTCACAGCTGGAAGGGGAATTTGACGGCATCGGTGTGGAATTTGGGATTATCCGGGATACGATCTATGTGGTCGCTCCGCTGACAGGAGGGCCTTCTGAGGCTTTGGGGATCCAATCCGGAGATCAAATCATTTCTGTTGATGGAAAAAATGTAGCTGGTATCGGAATCACCAACCGGGATGTGTTTGACTACCTGAGAGGTCCGAGAGGGTCCAAAGTGGTAGTCGACATCAAGAGGAAAAATAACCCGGATCTGATTACCTATGAGATTACTCGAGATAAAATCCCTCAATACAGTATCCCTGCCGCATACATGGTCAATAACGAAATCGGATACATCAAAATCACCCGATTTGCGGCAACAACGTATGAGGAATTCAGAAAGTCTGTCAGTGACCTTCAGGTGAAGGGAATGAAGAAGCTGATCATCGACCTTCAGGGTAATCCGGGAGGATACATGGGGGCTGCGATCAATATGGCTGACGAGCTGTTGGGAGACCGGGATTTGATCGTATCACAAGAAGGAAAAGTGTCCCAATACAGCCAAAAGGCTTTTGCCTTCAAGCCGGGAATGTTTGAAGAGGGCTCAGTGATTGTATTGATCAATGAGGGTTCAGCCTCTGCTTCTGAGATTTTGGCGGGAGCCATTCAGGACAATGACCGGGGATTGATTGTGGGTAGAAGATCCTTCGGGAAAGGTTTGGTGCAGATGCCAATCGACCTTTCTGATGGTGCAGAATTAAGACTGACCATTGCAAGATATTTCACTCCTTCTGGAAGATCTATTCAGAAGCCTTATAGCTCAGATTACGAGGCTTACGAGAAAGACTGGATGGATCGCTATGAGCACGGAGAGTTTTTCTCTGCAGACAGCATCAAGTTCAATGACAGTCTGAAGTATGAGACCAAAAAAGGCCGCTTAGTCTACGGAGGCGGAGGAATTATGCCGGATTACTTTGTTCCATTGGATACGACTATGAGCAGTGCTTACGTGACCCGCTTGTTCAATTCGGATTCTTCCAGAGAGTTTATTTTGGATTTCTATGGCAAAAACAAGGATAGTTTCGCTTCCATGACCTTGGATGAGTATTACTCTCAATACAAAGTGAGTGATGCCATGCTGATGGAATTGACCGAGTTTGGTAAGAAAAACAAAGTGGAATTCGATGCCAAGGATTTCAATAAGTCTAAGGAATACCTCAGATTACTGGTGAAAGCTCACTTGGGTCGACAGGTATTTGATGACAATGCATTCTACAAGGTGGTAAATGACATTAATGAAGTCTATATGCGTGCCATCAACCTCTTTGATGAGGCGGACCGTATCGCTTTGGCTACCACACTGAAGGAATAGCGAAAAGCATTGCATTAAAAAATAGCAAAGAGCCAGCCTGACCAAGGGCTGGCTTTTTCATTTTGAGAAGAAATTGGCTATCATTAATCATCCAACCCAGAAAACCATGAAAATCCTATTCACCTGCTTATTCTTGACTTTAGCTATGGCTTCTTTTGCCCAAATCAAAGTGAATCACATTGCTGTCCATGTATCGGAACTGAAGCGAAGCATGGATTTCTACCAAAATGTACTTGCGCTCAAAGAAATCGATGAACCTTTCAAGGATGGGCTGCATGCCTGGTACGATATCGGAGGTGGGGCTTCTCTTCATTTGATCGAAGCAGCGAATCATCCGAAAGAAAAGTCAAAAACCAATCACTTGTGCTTTAGCATTCCTGATATGGCAGCTTTCGTAGCCAATATGAAAGCTAGAAATTATCCTTTCGAAAGCTGGGCAGGAGTGAAGGGAGAAATCACCAACCGGGTGGATGGAATTAAACAGATCTATATCCAAGACCCGGATGGATACTGGATCGAGATCAACGATGATTTTTAACTAGGCCATTTGCTTAGCTCTCCTTGATCAATTCGCTGCTAGGTACTCGGAATCTTTCTCCGTAAACTCCTTCTGGAAGGCCTTTTCCACAGCCGATAATCATGCATATCTCAGAGGAGGAGGGGAGATTGAGCAGTTTTTTTACCCGCTGGGAATCATGTCCTTCCATGGGACAGGTATCGTAGCCTGAGGCCTTCATCGCAAGCATAAAAGTCATGGCCGCCAGTGAAGCACTTTTGTGGACAGAAATGCGAACCTCAGTTTCACCCACTTCTCGTACCATCGGTCTTTTCAAACCCACCCACCAAGCGATCAGCTTTTTGATCAATGACCAGCCCGGATAGTAGGAATACAGCTTGGGAATTAACTTTCCATAATAGCCCAATGCCTGTTTCTGCTTTTTATCGGCTTTGCCTTCGTAGGACTTTTTGATGTATTCGTAGTTGGCTTTTGCTCGGGATTTCCAAAGATCTCTTCGGGTTACCACGACGACAAGTTCTCGGGCCGTGGTGGCAGCTTTTTGTCCCATGCAAAGCCTGGATAGTTCTTCCTTGAGAGGGGAGGTTTCCGGCACCCGGACAAAGTTATACAGCTGAAGATTGGAGCTATTGGGTGAAAGGATAGCTGCTTCAAGGCATTTTTGGACGACGGAATGGTCGAATGGGGTGTCTTGATCAAAGATTCGAACGGATCGCCTTTGCTCTACCGCCTCAAAAAATCCTAATTCCTGTAGCTTATTCGTCATTTATCCTTTTTGAGGTCAAATTTATTTTAAAAATTAAAAGGTTTGGGTCTATTTTGGTTCATTAATAGAAAACTCCTGACTTAAGCCTATGTTTTTTACCCTTATTAGACTGCAGTTTCTGAAAAGTGTCCGGTCTACTTCCTTTGCCAAAAGCCTGCTCATGAATTTGTTTATGGGTTTTTTGGCTCTCTTGCTCTTGAGTTATGTTTTTGCGGCCGGGTTTCTTCTGAAAAGAATCATTGAGAGCTTAGCTGAAGGGCAAAACCCGCTGGATGTGCTAAACAGCTACTTGATTTATTTCTTTTTAGCGGAGTTCATGTACCGGTATTTTATCCAAAAGCTGCCTGTAGTCGATCTGGAAAGCCTGCTTCATCTTCCCATTGGTAAAAAGAGAATTGTCAATATTCTTCTTCTTCGTTCCTTCATTTCTCCGCTTTCCCTGATTGCACTTCTGCTTTTTTTGCCTTTCGGCTTGGATGTGGTTTGGAGTGAATATGGGTGGCAGGGGTTAATTACTTGGCTGGGTTCCATTTTATTGACTAGTTGGACGCTGCATTGGTTTATGTTGTGGTTTAAACAGCGATTTGATGACAGCATGATTGGGTTAATCTCCGTTTTTGCCGTTTTGCTCTTGGGAACTGGTTCAAGCTACATGGGCTGGTTTAATCTGGGAGAAATCATGAAGCCGGTTTTTGATTTAGCCCTTCTTAGCCCACTTCCTTTTCTTGCCTTACTGGCTTTTGGGGTGGGGGCTTATGTGCTTTGTTTCAAATTTTACGTAGCCAATGCCTATCTGGAAGATTTGACCGAAGAGGAAGATGTCCGCTTCGTGAATCAAAACATTGGGTTTTTCTCCCGGTTTGGTTTGGCTGGAGAGCTTGCAAATCTGGAATGGAAGCTGATCATCCGGCATAAAAAGAGCAGGACCTATCTGATGCTGGCCGGATTCTTCCTTCTCTATGGCTTGATTTTCTACAAAAACCCCCAATATGCCACTGAGGAGGGAAGCGGTCTGCACTGGATCTTTGTATTCGTGGGAGTATTTATTACCGGGATTTTCATGCTTCAATATGCTCAGGTTTTCCTGAGCTGGAATTCCTCAAGCTTTGATTTCTACATTTCAAAAAGGAATGGGATTGAATCCCTGATCAGAGGAAAATATCTACTGTTTATCGGAACTTCATTCCTTTGCCTTTTGGCCTCAATTCCTTATGCATTCTTTGGGCTTCAGTTTTTGCTTTTGCACATCTGTTGTTTCTTTTTCAATATTGGTGTGCTGATGCATGTGATCATCTATTTCTCGCTTTGGAAGCCCAAACCGATGGATTTGAACAAAGGCGCCATGTTTAATTACGAAGGGATGGGAGCTGCCCAATGGTTGATGTTTATCCCGATGTTTATCTTTCCTTATGCCATTTATATCCCATTTTTCCTTCTATTTAATGAGGTTGCAGGAGTGATTGCCTTGGGGGTAATCGGACTAATCGGATTGGTGGCATTTAAGCCTTTGTCCCAAATCAATATCAATCGAGTACTCAATAATCGTTACGAAATTTCATCCTCTTTCCGTCAAGAATTATGATTATAGTAAATCAGCTTAAGAAGCAATACAAAGATGCCGTCGTTTTGGATGTCGAAAGTCTGGAAATTCCCTCCGGGCAGTGTTTTGGACTGGTAGGAAACAATGGGGCAGGGAAGACCACCCTTTTCCGAATCATGCTTGACTTGGTCAGAGCGACTGCGGGCAGCGTAATGATCAACGGAGAGAATGTCGCAAAAACAGAAGCATGGAAAGCCAAAGTTGGAGCGTATCTGGACGAGCACATGCTTTTGTCCTACCTCACTCCGGATGAGTATTTTGAATCCCTGAGGAAAATCTATGGGATGTCAGAGGCGGACTTGAGGCTTCATTTGGAAAAATTTGTGGAGCTATTCAATGATGAGGTCTTGGGTAAAAAGAAATACATCCGTGACCTATCCAAAGGTAACCTGAAAAAAGTGGGTATCGCTGCTGCACTTATGGGCAATCCGGATGTCGTATTCCTCGACGAACCTTTCGAAAACTTGGATCCAAGCTCTCAGATTCGACTCAAAAAATTGGTGCTGAGGGAAACTGAGAATTCGAGAAGAACCTTTTTGATATCAAGCCATGACCTGAATCATGTGACGGAGATCTGTGACCGGATTGTTTTGCTGGAAAAAGGAAAAATCATCCGGGACCTAAGGGAAAAAGAAGCGATGATGAGTGAGTTGGAGGCCTATTTTACAGGCTGACAAGAATTTTTCTCCTATTGGAGGAAGAAGGTGGTCTCATCACATATTCTTCTGGTTTTGGATTGAATACATCCTTTGAAAAGATATTCTCCAGTCTGAGATCCTCGATATTTCTTGGTGAAGGAAAATGTCCCCGGTTTGCCTGAGACATCTTGTGTGAAAGCATCCTGTCCATTGACTTCCCACACCATTTTCCATGCATTGCTAGGAGGAAGCCCTCTTACTGTCAAAAGCAAGCCTACGCTATCCTGAACGGATAAAACCGGACCACCCACGACACTTACTTCCTCTATGGTGTAATCTGAGGGCTCAGGGGGAATGATATTGCAGCTGAAAAGGATCAAAAAAAGAGGGAGGAGTTTTTTCATTGGGCTAAAACTTGACATTTTATATGAATGTTAAAAGTGAGTATATCCAGAAAAGTGTAACTGGCTATCGAGGTAATAAGAATGGTAATAAATCAAAAAAATCCCTGTCAGTTTGATCTGAAGGGATTTTTTCGTGGAGCTGGCGAGATTCGAACTCGCGTCCAGATAAGGAAACACCGTACCGTCTACATGCTTAGTCACCTGTTGGGTTTTCGACCAAATTATGCTGGGTGACACACCTCAACTTGGCTTATCGATTGGTCTTAAGCTTGCTTAATCGCATCACAAGCAGCAGTCCGATCAAGTCGACACCTCGAATCCACCCGGATCAGACGGCGAGTGGGGAGATGTGGCCGGGGAATCACTCTCGTGACTCAACCCTTTAAGCGATCTGTCCTAGTTAGGAGAGATTAGGCAGCCATGGCGTAAGAAGTTTCGCCATTTATCGTTCGTATGAATCTTTCAAGGCCGTACATACTCCAGCCTGCATGCGAGCCCGATCTTTACACTTACTGTCAAAACCGGTCAGCCCCATTATGTAGGGAAGACAAAAGTAGGAGGAAATTCGTTCATTTTCGATTTACGATTTTCGATTTACGATATTTTGGAGAACTCCAGCAATAATTTTACAGCCTTATCACTTTTCGACTTTTTCAATTTTCCAGTCTTCCAATTTTTCAATTTTCCAATCCGTTTAAAAATCAATCAATTACTGAAAAACTTTACCATACCTCGTTTTTCTCCCTTCCCGAGTATCCACTTTTTTATATCTTGCAGCGATGGAAAATTTCGTCGTTTCGGCAAGAAAATACAGACCGGCAGATTTCAAGAGTGTGGTGGGGCAGCAGCATATTACCACTACGCTTCAGAATGCGATCAAAAATAATCACCTTGCCCAGGCTTTTCTTTTCTGTGGACCAAGAGGGGTGGGAAAAACTACCTGTGCCCGTATTTTGGCCAAGACCATCAACTGTGAGAATCTCACCAAAGACTACGAAGCTTGCGGAACCTGCGATTCCTGCGTTTCCTTCCAAAACAGTGCCTCTTTCAATATCTATGAGCTGGATGCAGCTTCCAACAATTCCGTGGAGGACATCCGGAATCTGGTAGAGCAAGTCCGATATGCTCCTCAAAAAGGTCAATACAAAGTATATATCATCGATGAGGTGCACATGCTTTCCACCCAGGCATTCAATGCTTTTTTGAAGACCCTGGAGGAGCCGCCTAAATATGCGATTTTTATATTGGCGACTACAGAGAAGCATAAAATCATTCCTACCATCCTCTCTCGCTGTCAGATTTTTGACTTCAACCGAATTCAGATCAAGCACATTGCCGATCACCTTCAGTACATCGCCGAGAAAGAAAGTGTCGATTACGAAGAAGAAGCCCTTCGATTGATTGCTACTAAGGCGGATGGAGCTCTGAGAGATGCCTTGTCGATTTTTGACCTGATTGTCACCTATTCTGCGGGGAAAAAGGTGACTTACCAAGAGACTATTGCCAATCTCAACATCCTGGATTACGATTACTACTTTAAGGTTGTGGATGCGCTGGTCGCTGAGGATATTTCCTCTGTGCTTTTGATTTTTGACGAGATTCTGAAAAAGGGTTTTGATGGGCACAACTTCATTGTTGGGCTGAGTGAGCATTTCAGGGATCTTCTGGTGGTGAAAGACGAGGCGACTATTGATCTTTTGCAAGTATCTGATTCCGCCAAGGACCGCTATTTGCAGCAGACCCAGCAGGCTTCTCTTTCTTTTTTGATTTCAGCCCTCAATCTTGCCAATCAGTGTGATATCCACTACCGTACGAGTAAAAATCAGCGCCTCCATGTGGAGCTGGCACTGATGAAAATGGCGAAGCTCCCCCATGCTTTCCGTATGGCTACCTTGGCTGATGAGCTAAAAAAAAAAGGATAAATAATCCCTCAGAGAGTCCGGCTGAGCCTCTTCCTATCCCAAGTCCCACACCCATTCCCGAGAAAAAATCTCCGATCAAGTCGACCATTGCCATCCCGGTCAGCCTGACACAGACCAAGCAGTTGGTAGACAGAAAAGCCAAAGAAGCCGAAGCTCCTAAGCCTGCCGAGAAAGTGGTCAAAGTTGAGGAGCCTACGGTATCCAAGCCCCTGACCCAAGAGATGCTGGACTCTTGCCTGCCTGAAGTAAGAGATCACTTCCGTCGAGCGGAAAGGAAGTTTGAATTGGCAATTTTGGATCAGGTCATCAGGCTGGAATCGGGGGAGGTCAGACTGGAAGTGGCTGGACATATGCAGGAGGAAATTGCAAATAAAATGAAGCCAGATCTGGTGGGCTTGATCCGAAGATTGACCGGCGCCAATGGCTTTACCATCGGAGTGCATATCAAGGAAGAAGAGGATGACAACAGCGGTAAGCTATACACAGATAGCGATAAGCTGATCCATTTGATGAAAAAGTATCCGGCCTTAGGCGAGCTTCAGCGGAAGTTTGGACTGGATGTAGATTTCTAAAAATCCAGGGATATTCCGAAATTGATCAGGTTTTGGAATTGCACGGCCTGTTTACTGCTTCCATCATCCTGCTTGATAAATACCTCCTCATCGTAAATCAGCACAGTTTCGATCCGGGTAGAGATGTACTTATTTACTTTTAGTCGGATGTCGGAGTTGAAGTTGACGACCATATTTCCAAAGCTCTCATAATTGGAGAATAGGTTGATATTGGCTCTCCAGGTGACATTTTCCATCAGAATAAAGTCTGCTACCCGAGCCCCGAAGGACATCCCTGCTTCAGCACGTACATTTTCTCCCGGAGTCACCCCAAAGGCTCCTGCATTGCTCAGGGAGTCATTGAGTACTATGGTAAATCGTCCTGTGAAGGGGGATACGATGAGGGAAAGGCTGCTTTTATCCTCAAAGGTTCTCCTGTAATTCAAACCCGTAGAGGACTGAATATACCCGGGGGAAAGCAAATCGGAGATTTTGGTTCGGATTTCAGTTTCGCTGCCAGCGGGCCTGCTGTATTTGTAACCCACTAAAAGTTGGGTTCGGGCGTCAAGTTGGGTGGAAAGAAAGTACTTATCGGACAATTCTCTACCATAATTGCTGGAAAAGACAAAGTTATCGTTGGTCTTTCGAGTTTCGAAGGTTCGGTCGTTTTGTCGATTGAAGCCCAAATTGATGTTCAATTGCGTGTCCCATACCTTTTTGTCTTTTTTATAATTGGCAAAAAGGGATACACCTGAGTTTAGAGCAAAAGAACTCGCCCCACCTGCAGCCCAATTGCTCAAGGTGACCTGCTGAATATTCAGGTTATAATTTCCACCTGTGGACCAAAAGATCTCCTTTTGCGGCTCTTCGATCAAAATGGAATCGCCCAGCATCACCAGGGTGTCTCCGTTGATCAAAACCGTATCAGGTACAATAATCCGATCCTGACCCATCGAAGTCCGGATCAGCAAGCAAAAAAATACACTGAAAAGTAAGAGAAAACGTCGCATTTACTTTGGATAACAGGCTGAATCAGGGCTGGAAGATAACCAATTTCTGACCGATGGAGATGATGTTATTGCTGCCAATGTTGTTCCAAGACTTGAGTTGCTCCACGGTGATTCCGTACTTTCTGGAAATGGCAAATAGCGTTTCTCCCTGATTGACAATGTGGTAGCTTGGGCTGGAAGATGGTTTCTGTTCTTGTTTTGGAGCTGATGAGGACGGAGCTTGGGTAGGTGTGTTGTCCTGTGCGATTACGGTTCGTGGCCCAGGGCTGGAGTTCTTCAAAGGAACGATTTGAATTTCCTCTCCGCGTTTTCTGGGTTCCTGAAGCTGCAGAACCATTCCTGCCTTAAGCTCCCGGTCACTGCGGATTCTGTTTTTTGCCTTAAGGGAAGCCAATCGGATTCCGTATTTCTGTGAAATGCTCCAAAGCGTTTCCCCAGGCTGTACGATATGGGTTTCCACATCAGCTTTGGCCTTTTTCTTTTCGGTGTAATAGTATTTTCCTGTTTCTATTCGCTCTCCGGGTTCCAAATCATTGAGTTTTCTGAGTTTTTTCTCCTTCAAGCCCACTCGGTCTGCAAATTGACTTTGAGTTGTGGCAGTGGAGGCCTGAACGCCATCGAGATCATTGACTTTGATTTGATTGGGCTTGCTCGCTTGGGTGGTATTGCCGCTAATTCTTGGGTAGGAATCGGCCTGCTTGTAAGCCGATGAAGCCGTACTCGAGGAGGAAGAAGTCGAAGTATTGCTGTTTTTCTTTTCAGGTGTTGTGACAATGGTAGGCTCCACAGGAAGGGATCCTGCAGCGATGTAGAAAAGGGTATGCGTTCCCGCAGGTACTTTTCCATTGACTGCCCACTTGTTGTATTCTTTGAGGTGATCTTCGCTGACACCAAATCTTTTTGCCAAAGTGCTGAAGGTAGCCGGACCTTGTATTTGGACTTCAGCTAATCGTTGATTTGAAGCGAAAACAGAGATTTGCCCTTCATAGGCCACTTTATGGGCCAAGTATTTTTTGAAATACCAATGGGAATTTCTGTCTACTTCGATGACTTTTTTACCCGAATATTGATTTCCGAAGTAGGATTTGGCTCCACCAAGTCCCATCTGATAAGAGACGAGTGCAGTCATCCAGTTGTCCAGAACAGCTTGATGCTTTTTGAGGTATTTGGCTGCGCCTTGAGTGGAAGTGACAATATTTTTCCTTTCATCGATCTGTCCATCCACTCTCAGTCCCACTTCTTCCGCCGTTCCTTGCTTAAACTGCCAAAAGCCTACCGCATTGGAAGTGGATACCGCATCTGCGATCAGCCCACTTTCCTGAATTACCAGGTATTTGAGATCATCAGGCACCCCTTGCTTGCGAAGCTCTCTTTCCACAATAGGCATGAATAGATTGACCCGGTCGTTTTTGAGCTTGAAATAGGTAGGATTGCGGTAAAGGGCATCGACATCCAGTTGGATTTCCCGCTTGGCTTGGGGATTGATTCTCACGATCAGGTCCGCAAATTCCATCTCACTTGGCACCTGTGGAATTTGGGCCAAAAGCGTTCCTAGGGTACAGAAAAAGCTTAAAAAGAAAAAGCTGGGCAGTCTTAGGATCATGGTCTTCGAAGAAATCAATTGCTACTGCCCCAAATAGCAAAAATGATTCCCATTTTATCCTAACCCAGTTTTCTTGCCATCAGAATCCCATCCCGAAGGGGTAAAAGTACATTTTCCACCCGTGGATCTTCCTGTACTTTCCTGTTAAAATCAAGCAATGCTTGGGTATCCTTATCTACCTTTTTCCCCTCTTCAATTAGCACTTTGCCTGACCAAAGCACATTGTCGGCCAAAATGATCCCTCCCGGGCTGACTTTGTCTATGACCAAGTCGAAATACTCCGAATAGTAAAACTTATCTGCATCAATGAATACCATATCAAAAGGACCGGGAAGAGTAGGGATAATCTCTCTGGCATTTCCCAATCGGTAGTCGATCTGATGAGCCAAGCCACTTTCCTCAAAAAATCCCCTCACCATAGGCTCCAGTTCGTCATTGATATCCAGGGTGGTGAGTTTGCCTCCCTTGCTTAGGCCTCTGGCAAGGCAGATTCCTGAGTAGCCGGTGTATGTTCCGATCTCAAGGATGGATTGGGCACGGATCATTTTGGCGAAAAGCTCTAGAGTTTTGCCCTGAAGATGGCCGGATAGCATTCTCGGCATCAGGACTTTGGCTTGGGTTTCCCGGGTGATTTTCTGGAGAAGTGAATCCTCAGGACTGGTATGTGCTTCGCAATAGGCGAGCAATGCAGGGTCGATGAATTCCATGGATCAAGAGGGGATATAAGTAAGGACGCTAAGTTGTTCAGGGTCGAAGATGTCCTTTGCGATTTCTTGAATATCCTCGGCCGAAGTGGATCGAATCTGATCAAATATCCGATCCAAAGGATCGATTTTGTCGTGATCAATTAGGCTTTTTCCATAGACCAGCATCAGGGCAGCGTAGTTTTCTTCAGCCATGGCCATCTGTCCGATAGCCTGTTCTTTTGCCATATGGAGTTGCAAAGTTCCCAACTTTTTGGTTCGGAGCTTCTGCATTTCCCGGTAGACGATGGTCTGTGATTTTTTTAGGGTTTTTTCCTCTGTCCCAAAATAAATCCCAAAGAATCCTGTGTCTGAAAAGGGCTGATAGCTGGACTCGATGCTGTACACGTAGCCGTAATTTTCCCTGAGGGAAAGATTCAGGCGACTGTTCATACTAGGGCCTCCGAGAATGTTATTGAGCAGAAATAGCTTGTATCGATTGGGGTCATGCTGGGAATAGGCAGGTCGGCCGATGGCACAGAGAGATTGGGAAACCTCCCTGTTGACTGTTTTTACCTGAGGTTTGTAGGTGTGAAATCCATTTCTGACATAAAGTGTCCGTCTGGTTTGGATTTCCTTCAGTGGGCCTTCGATTGCCTTCAGGGCTTTTTCAAAAGGTATATTTCCCACCACAGAGAAAACCAGCTGCGAGGTGTCCAAATGGGTGGAAATGAAGTCAAAGAAATCCTGTTGGGAAAATCGCCCCACGGTCTCTTCGGTGCCCAGGATATTTCTTCCCAAGGCATGATTGGCAAAGACCAAAGCATCCAAGTCATCCTGAATGGAATCATCCGGGGAGTCCCGGTACATGGCCATTTCTTCGAGGATCACCTGCCGTTCTTTTTCGATCTGCTTTTCTGGGAAAGTAGAATTGAAGGTAATGTCAAACAGCAATTCGGCTGCTTTGGGATAGTGGTCTTTTAATACCGAGGCATAAAAGCAAACCTTTTCCTTGGTAGTATAGGCATTAAGTTCTCCCCCGAGAGATTCCAGTCGGTTGATGATATGAAAGGTCTTCCTTTTATGAGTGCCCTTGAAAGCCATGTGTTCCCAAAAATGGGCAAGTCCTTCCTGCTCTTTATCTTCATCTCGGCTGCCTATGTTGAGAATGAATCCGCAATGAACCAAACGGGTGTGGGTGACTTCTTGGTGAACTATCCGAATCCCGTTGGGTAGCTCTTTTATATTCAATTGCATGCTGCGCTAATCCTTTTTGGAAAGTACAAATTTAACTTGAAACGGGCTATCTCTGAATTTGATTCCGAGGATAGACAGGTTTTATACGTGCATATCCGCTTTCTTTCCAGTGTTTGGAATTATTAATGCACACCTCGACTTCGCTCGGTGTCCGTCTGATCTGTTACTGAGGGAGGGGGAGGAATGCGGCTCAGCCGCATTCCTCCCCCTCCCTTTACAAATGTCAATCTAGGTGGCCGAGCGAAGTCGAGGCCATTACGAACTATTGTCAAAGAAGCCGATAATGAGATTTTATTAACTTGCCCGCTTAATTTTCAACTTATGAAATATCAACCTCTTCCCAAAGAACTTTATATCCGCAACCGGGCTAAGCTCGCTGCCAAACTGGCGAAAAATTCAGTGGCCATCTTCAATTCCAACGATATCCTGCCCACCAATGCGGATGGCACGATGAAATTCAGACAAAATAATGACCTCTTTTATCTCTCTGGAATCGATCAGGAGGAAACTATCCTGCTTATCGCTCCCGATTGCCCCAATCCTGCCTGGAGAGAAGTTTTGTTCCTGAGAGAAACGAATGAGCATATCGCCGTATGGGAAGGGCATAAATACACCAAGGAAGAAGCCGAAACTGCCTCAGGAATAAAAAATATCCAATGGCTATCGGCTTTTGATCAGATTTTCAACTCGGTCATGGCTCTTTCGGAGCGGGTTTACCTGAATACCAATGAACACCTCCGTGCCGGAGTAGTGGTGGAGACTAGGGATGCAAGATTTATCAAAAGCTGCAAGGAGAAATTCCCTTTGCATGAATATGAGCGAGCGGCTCCGATCCTACATGAACTGAGAGAAGTGAAGGAGCAGGAAGAAATCAATCAGATGCAGATCGCCTGTGATATTACTGAGAAAGGATTTCGACGAATCCTCTCTTTCGTCAAACCGGGAGTGACGGAGTACGAAATCGAGGCTGAGTTTATCCATGAATTTGTCCGAAACCGAAGTCGGGGTTTTGCTTACGAGCCGATCATCGCTTCCGGTCCATCCGCCTGTGTCTTGCACTATATCGAAAACAATAAAGCCTGCAATGCCGGTGAATTGTTGTTGCTCGATGTAGGGGCAGAATATGGGAATTACAATGCGGATATGACGCGGACTATTCCTGTGAGTGGAAGATTTACCAAAAGGCAACGAGAAGTGTATGATGCAGTCCTGAGAGTCAAGCGACAGGCGGCATCAATGTTGCGCCCTGGAGTGACAATTCAGGACTATCACAAGGAAGTGGGTCTGATTATGCAATCCGAGTTGGTTGGTTTGAAACTCATAGATCAGACCGATATCAAAAATCAGGATCCCAACTGGCCAGCCTATAAAAAGTACTTTATGCACGGGACTTCCCATCATTTGGGATTGGATGTGCATGATGTGGGCACGATGCATTTCCCGATCAAAGCCGGAATGGTATTCACGGTGGAACCAGGAATCTATATTCCGGAGGAAGGGTTTGGGATTCGCTTGGAAAATAATGTAGTGGTTCAGGAAGAGGGATATTTTGACCTGATGCGGAATATTCCTGTTGAGGCGGAGGAGATTGAAGAGTTGATGAATTCTTAAGCAGATTCAGATGGGGTAACTTTTCCAAAGTTCGAAACTTTGGAAAAGTTTGTTGACTCCTTTTTAAACTCTCCAGAACTATTTTGGGGAGTTTTTTATTTTTGGTGTAAATAAAAAAGTAAATTGGTGTATAGACTGTAGTGAGATGAGAACGAATATTGAAATCAATCAAGAGCTGATCGAAGAGATTATGAAGCTAGCTTCAATAAAGACAAAAAAAGAGGCTGTACACCTTGCCCTTGAAGAGTATTTAAGAAAGCTCAAATTAAAAGAATTGGCAGGGCTAGCGGGCAAAGTTCAATGGGAAGGGGATTTGGAGGAAATGCGTATTGAAAAATAGCTGGGATGCAGGTTTTGGTTGATACAAGTGCTTGGATACATTTTTTTAGGGATTCTGACCCCGTGATCCGAGAAAAGGTTAAAGTCTTGCTTTTTGAGGACAAAGCCGTGATTTGCCCCATAATTTTGCAAGAAATCTTACAAGGAATCAAAACTGAGAAGGAGGCAGAAAGAATTTCCCATTTTCTCAATTTTATTCCAAAACTGAAAGTAGATCCCTATTTGGTTGCTATTGGATCAGCTGAAATTTTTAGGAGATGTCGGAAAGAGGGAATTACCATCCGAAAAAGTCCGGACTGTCAGATTGCTTTTTTCGCCAATTTGGAAGGAATTCCGCTACTTCACGACGATCGGGATTTTTCCCAAATTGGGAAAGTTATTCACCTTGAATTTTTCTAAAAAACTAAAAACCCTCTCAGAATTAACTGAGAGGGTTTTTTGATAGTAGAAATTCGGAGAAATTATCCGATGGAGATTCTCTTGAAAGTATTAACAGTCAAGCCTTTGGTAACACCGTCAAGGTATTGAGCGATTGACTTGGAGTTGTCCTTTACGAACTGCTGGCTCAACAAAGTATTTTCCTTGTAGAACTTCTGCAATTTACCCATAGCGATTTTTTCCAACATTTCTTCTGGCTTGCCTTCTGCTCTGGCTTGCTCCTTACCGATTTCGATTTCTCTTTCGATCATGGAAGCATCCACTCCGTCCTTATCTACCGCTACCGGATTCATAGCTGCGATCTGCATGGCTACGTCTTTTCCGGCATCTTCTACGTCAGCACCTGAAGTATTCACCAATCCTACCAATACACCTAATTTGCCATTGGAGTGGATATAAGGAACGACTTTCTCAGCAGAGATGACTTCGTAGTGAGAGATTTCGATTTTCTCACCGATTTTACCGGTCATTTCTACGATTTTCTCAGCTACGGTGATGTTTTCGAAAGGAAGGGCAAGGATATCTTCTTTGGAAGAAGCATTGTTAGCCACAGCCATATCGATCAAGGTATTTGCGAAAGCACCGAATTCTTCGTTTTTAGCCACAAAGTCAGTCTCGCAAGTCAGGGAAAGAAGGATTCCTTTTGCGCCGTTTTCGGCTACTCGGGTTACTACTACGCCTTCTTTGGTCTCGCGGTCTGCTCTGGAAGCAGATACTTTTTGACCTTTCTTTCTGAGGATGTCTACTGCTTTTTCGAAGTCACCTTCCGCTTCAGTCAAAGCTTTTTTGCAGTCCATCATACCGGCACCGGTCATTTGTCTCAGTTTGTTTACGTCTTGTGCAGTAATTGCCATGTTGTGATCAGTTTATCTAGCGATTAATTATTTTCTGTGATTGACGGTCCATGTTTCAAAACAGAGGACCGGGGAATATTTCCTCTGGGTTAAGCTTCTCACCAGGGGAAAGAGTAAAAACAAAAAAATTGAACATCGGCCTGGGCCGGATGTTCAATTTTATTTATTTCAAATTTGGTGTGGATTACTCTTGAGTTTCGGCGTCCACGGCTTTTTTTGCCTCTTCCTCTTCAGAAAGTTTGGCTTCGTCCTTGTCTTTCTTTCTTTCGGAAAGACCTTCTTCGATGGCTGCTCCGAAAGCTTTTACCAACAAAGAAACAGACTTAAATGCATCATCATTTGCAGGGATTGGGAAGTCCACCTCGTTAGGATTTGAGTTGGTATCTACCAATGCGAAAACCGGGATACCCAATTTTTGCGCTTCTGCGATTGCGATGTGTTCTCTTTTGATATCTACTACGAAAAGAGCTGCAGGAAGTCTGCTCAGGTCAGCGATACCGCCGAGTACACTTTCCATTTTGTCTTTCTGACGGCTTACCATCAGACGCTCTTTCTTAGCCAGGTTTTTGTAAGAATCTTCCTTCATCATTTTCTCCAAAGAAGACATCTTCTTAAGAGATTTTCTGATGGTAGCGAAGTTGGTCAACATACCACCCAACCATCTTTCGGTCACGTAAGGCATATTGAGACGCTGAGCTTCTGCAGCTACTAGGTCTTTGGCTTGTTTTTTCGTAGCGACAAACATCACTTTTTTGCCGGAACGTACAATTTGCTTGATTGCGTTGGATGCTTCTTCGAGGCAAGCAAGCGTTTTGTTGAGGTCGATAATGTGGATACCGTTTTTCTCCATGAAGATATATGGAGCCATTCTTGGATCCCACTTTCTCGTCAAGTGTCCGAAGTGAACACCAGCATCCAGTAAGTCTTTGTATTCGATTTTTGACATGAATAAAATTGTTTTCTATGGAATGAAGATCGTTCCGATTAACGCTTGGAGAACTGGAATCTTCTTCTTGCTTTTCTACGTCCTGGCTTCTTACGCTCGACCATTCTAGGGTCACGAGTAAGGAAACCTTCTTTTTTCAAAGGTCCTCTGTGCTCAGCATCAAATTCGCATAGCGCTCTGGAGATTGCCATACGAGCTGCTTCAGCCTGTCCTTTGATTCCACCGCCGTCTACATTGATTTTCACGTCGTAGTTACCTTCTACACCTACTAGTGCCAAAGGCTGCTTAACTACAATCTGGTGCAAATCAAACGGGAAGTACACTTCAATTGCCTTGTTGTTTACGGTGATGGTTCCGTTGCCTGGAGTCATGTAGATTCGGGCTACGGATGTTTTTCTTCTACCGATTGTGTTGATCATTTCCATGATTTAGCGATTAAAGGGTGATGGCTTTTGGCTGCTGTGCGGCATGAGGATGCTCAGCACCTTCATACACGTACAGGTTACCGTACATTTTTCTTCCCAATCTGTTCTTAGGCAGCATGCCTCGAACGGCTTTCTCCACCAAAATCGCTGAAGACTTCTGCTTCAGGATTCTTGGGGTGGAAATTCGCTGTCCACCTGGGTATCCGGTGTGACGCACATATACTTTGGCATCCCACTTGTCACCCGTCAATCGTACCTTGTCTGCGTTGATTACAATGACATTGTCACCGCAATCCACGTTAGGAGTGAAGCTAGGCTTCGTCTTTCCTCTCAAGATTTTCGCAACCTCACTCGCCAATCTTCCCAGAATCGCAGCTTGCGCGTCTACGACGACCCACTGCTTTTCTACGGTGGAATTGTTGGCTGAGATGGTTTTATAGCTCAGAGTATCCACTGTGTAACTGTTTAATTTTTAGCTTGTTATTTAATTATCGACCCCAAAAAGGGACACAAAGATAGATGCATTTTGTTTTTTATGCAAACTATTTCCAATCCTTATTCCTAATTTTCATGGGTTTAGGTCCAAAATCCCGAATTTTCCTCGGTTTTTTAGCTTCCTTGGCCCTGCTTTCGATCAGGTATTTTTTTCCAGCTGATGGACCAGTACCTGAAAGTCCTTTGGATAAGGCGCAACGACTTGAATGGATTTTCCATCCAGACCCTCAAAGGCTATAGAATAAGCATGAAGGGAAACCCGCTGCATGATGGGTAATTCTTCTGTGTCTTTTTTGAGATTGAAGCGGCGCTTGAGCGAAGAAAGGTATAAGGGATTGCCACCATATAAAGTGTCTCCGCAAATCGGAGACTTGAGATAAGCCAAATGTACTCGAATCTGATGCAGACGACCGGTGATAGGCTTGCATTCTACGAGCGTATGCGCATAGTAGGTCTTCAAGGTGTTGAAGACGGTCTGCGCAGGCTTTCCTTCTTTACTGACTTTGGCAATTCCTTTGTTTGTCGCCACGAGGTTTCGGTCTACCAGCTCCTGCCGGAAGTCCTTGATTCCTTCGATGACGGCATGATAGACTTTTTCGACTTCCCTGTTTTCAAACTGGATGGCCAAGTGCCTGTAGGCCTCTGGATTTTTGGCAATCACCAGACATCCGGAGGTCTCCTTGTCCAATCGATGGCACAGCTGGGCATCTGCTGTGTGCATCTTGGCAAGGTCCAGAATGTTCTGCGCCTCGTGCCTGTCGTCTAAGCTCGACAGGTAAGGCGGCTTGTTGATCACCAGGTAATCCTCGTTTTCGAACAGAATAAGGTTTTGAAAGTCTACTTTCTTCATGGATTTTCCCGCGCCTCTTTAAAGAGGGGGCAAAGGTAAGCCAAAAGGATAGAGGAATAAAAAATACCTGTCGTTTAATTTACTGTTTCTGTGGACTTGCTTTGGCTGAGTCTTCCTGTTCCTGATGCTTGATCATGGGAAGTGAAAAGCTAAATAGGGACCCTTTACCCACGGTAGAGCTGACAGAAATCTTGCTTTTGTGGCCCTCCAGAATGTGTTTGACGATGGCCAATCCCAGCCCGGTACCGCCTTCTTTCTTGTTTCGGCTTTTCTCCACTCTATAGAAGCGCTCAAATATCCGCTTGAGATCTTCAGGGGGAATGCCTTGTCCATCATCTTTGATTTCTACTTGGAGGGTGTTTTTCCCGGGTTTAAGTGAAATCTGCACTTCCCCTCCATGGTGGTTGTATTTGATGGCGTTGAAAATCAGATTTTGGCACACGCGGTAGATTTTGGGTCGGTCGGCGTGGGTGATATATTTCCTTTCGGAGTCATACTCCCATTTGATTTTCACTTCCCGCTTGGAAGCTTTGTGCTCTAATTCTTCGATGACTTCATCGATGAGTTCTCGAAGGTCGAAATCGGAAAAGGAAAACTTGATAACTCCACTCTCCATTTGATTCAGTGTAAGCAAGTCCTGAACCAGTACATCAAGTGAATCCAAGCTTTTGGCAGCACGCTTCAGGAATTTCATCCGAACATGCTTGTCTTCTATGGCTCCATCCAAAAGGGTATGAATATATCCCTGCGTAGCAAAAATGGGAGTCTTGAGTTCATGGGAAATATCAGCGATAAATTCCCTTCTGAATTCCGCGTTTTTGGTCAGAGTTTCTATTTCTTTCTGACGGGCGATCGCGTAGGAGTTGATCACCGAGTTGATTTTGCGAAGCGGAGAGAGGGAGGAGCGAAAGGATTTGTCCTGAATATCGGAAAGATCCTTTTTCTGGATTTTTTCCAAAAGGGTATAAATATTCCCTATTTCTCTAAAAATGAGAAACTCCAAAGTGATATTGATCAGCAAGTAGGAAATGGAAAAAATCAAAGCTCCCGCCACCAGCATATAAGTGATGGAGCTCTCGCCCATCAGGGAAAGGAAAGCAGTCGCCAAAGCAGCAATGGCAATAGCCAAAATAAGTGCTATCCCCCTGGAGTTGGTAAGCATGTGTTATCCCAAGTCGAATTTGTATCCTACGCCTTTTACCGTGGTGATGTAGTCTTCTCCGATTTTTTCCCGGACTTTACGGATATGCACATCCACTGTCCTGGCTAATACAAAAACATCCGAACCCCAGATGTTTTGGAGAAGCTCATCCCGGCTGAAGACCATATTAGGGTTTTTGGCGAGGAAATACAACAATTCAAATTCTTTCTTGGGCAGGGTGATGGTTTTGCCAGACTTATTGATGGTGTAGCTACCTCTGTCGATGACAAGGTCCCTGATTTTGATTTGGGATACTTCCTGCTCTTTTTTGGATTCCCTGCGGAAAAGGGCCGCAATTCGACTCATCAAGGCTCTGGGCTTAATGGGCTTGGTGATGTAATCATCTGCCCCTACATCAAAGGCCGCTACCTCGGAGTATTCTTCCATCCGGGCTGTGAGGAAGATGACAAAAGCATTTTTGAGTTCGGGAATCTGACGGATTTGAAGGCACGTTTCCACGCCGTCCTGTCCGGGCATCATGATATCAAGCAAGATGACATCGGGTTGGAATTTGACGGCTGTCTTCACAGCTTTGATTCCGTCCTCTGCGGTGGCTACTTCATACCCCTCTTTTTGGAGATTATATTTTAGAATTTCAACGATATCTGGTTCATCATCGACGACCAAAACTTTGATCTTCTGCTTCTCGCTCATGGAGATGATTTTAAGGTTCGGTTAAAATTAATCAATAATCCCTCATTTAAACCAAACAATCATTGGCTGACCAGCTTTTTGAATGGGTTTTTGGGCTTGAGGTTTCCTAAAAGTTAAGCGGACGTTATTCAAAAATTAAGAAAATATTACATTGACCGGAGTCCTTTCGCCTCTGCGATGTCGATATTCAGCGAACCAATGAAAAGATTGGCTTTGATCTTTACCGGAATTTTATTCTGATCCGTAGTAACCCACACTTTGACCGGATATTCTCCGCGAAAGAGTTTGTTTTTGGGTATTTGAGGAGAAAAAACGAAGGTTTCCTGCTTGCCGAGATTGGTATCGATCTCTTCCTTGCCTTCGTATATTAATTTTAGGTTATATATTTCTTTATCAAAAAATCCAGTAATCGTGATGGTCTCTCCTTTCTTTAGTTTGGAAAGGTCAAGTGTTCTCAAATAATAAAAGCCACTGACCAAATCCTGGACTTTTCCAGGCAGGTTAAATTCTTTGACCTCTTTTAAGTTTTTGTTTTCACGGTCATAGAGTTCCATTTTGGCCAGCTTTTTCTCCTGATCGAAATAGACCTTTTCGTGCTTTCGGTATTTTCCTTCCTCAATATGCCTATAGGAAAGGGAGGGGAGCAAACTTCCTGTATCTAGGTGGGTGCCCCAGTTGTCATTTACTTTTCCGAAAATGGTGGCAGCTCCTTTGGTTTTGCCGTAGGCATCTATTTTATAATGAGCTTTGGTCCCTTCCTGCACAGCCCGCTTGGCCACCTGAAGTTTGGCTTCGGCCAGTTCCAGCCAACCATAACTCACCTCAAAAGTCAGCTCTTCCCCAAAGGTAAAGGCCTTATTGGATTGGGCAGGAGCCGGGAAATGGAGAAGAAGGAGGATTCCCGCAAGGAAGAGACTTGAGCGAATCATGGATTTTCTGACAATAACTGACAAAATTTTCAGGTTTTGTTTTTCTAAACGAAAAATAGAGCTTTTCGGATAAATTAAATGTACAAATTTGGCAATCGAAAACAATCCGGGCTTTTCATTGCTAATGCTTGGGTATTTGGTAAATTTCCAATCTTCAATTTTCATCTTTTCTAACTCATGAGTAATAACGCAGAAAAACTAAAAGCACTACAGCTGACCATCGATAAACTCGAAAAGGCTTACGGCAAAGGCACCGTAATGAAGCTGAGTGACAATAAAGTCCTGGAAGTCCCCGCGATCTCTACCGGTTCTTTGGGGCTTGACATGGCTTTGGGTGTAGGAGGCATTCCTCGGGGAAGAGTCATCGAAATCTATGGTCCTGAATCCTCAGGGAAAACTACTCTGACGATGCATTGTATCGCTGAGGCACAAAAAGCCGGAGGATTGGCTGCTTTCATCGATGCAGAACATGCTTTTGATAAGAGCTATGCAGAAAAATTGGGGATCGATACTGAAAATCTTCTCATCTCTCAGCCGGATAATGGAGAACAGGCGCTTGAAATTGCAGAACACCTCATCCGCTCGGGAGCGATTGATATTATTGTGATTGACTCGGTAGCTGCATTGGTTCCTAAAGGTGAACTCGAAGGAGAAATGGGAGATAGCAAAATGGGCTTACAGGCCCGATTGATGTCCCAAGCCTTAAGAAAACTGACAGGTGCGATCAATAAGACCGGTTGCGCTTGTATTTTCATCAATCAGCTTCGTGAGAAAATCGGAGTGATGTTTGGCAACCCGGAGACGACTACAGGGGGTAATGCCTTGAAGTTTTATGCTTCAGTCCGATTGGATATCCGACGCGTAGGCCAAATCAAAGAAAGTGCAGACAATGTCCTTGGCAACCGAACCCGGGTAAAAGTGGTGAAAAACAAAGTGGCTCCTCCTTTCAAAGTGGTGGAATTTGATATCATGTATGGTCAGGGGATTTCCAAAGTAGGAGAAATCATTGACTTGGGCGTGGAGCTGGACATCATCAAAAAGGCCGGTTCCTGGTTTAGCTACAACGGTGAAAAGCTAGGACAGGGAAGAGATTCTGTGAAAAACCTGCTTTTGGATAATCCTGAACTGATGGAAGAACTGGAAGGGAAAATCAAAGCTGCTTCAGGGCTTCTGCCTACCGAGCCAACGGTGGACTTGGAAGATTGACAATCAATTGAATCAATAAAAAAAAGGAGGCTCAAAGGCCTCCTTTTTCGTTTTAGGTAGTTCGAATGGCTTCTACCGGGTCTAGCCTCGCAGCTAAAGTGGCCGGAACAATACCCGCGACTACCCCTATGGCAGACGATACACCAAGTCCCAAGATGATATTTTTGAAGGATAGAATCAGGTCCAAGCTACCGAGTGGTACGAAACTCAATAGAAAAACGAGAATGATTCCTGTGCCTCCGCCGATTAGACTCAAGAAAATCGCCTCAAATAAGAACTGGAAGAGAATAAAGTAATTTCTTGCACCCAGCGATTTCTGAATGCCGATGATATTGGTTCTTTCCCGTACAGAGACAAACATGATATTGGCAATGCCAAATCCACCGACCAAAATGGAAAACCCGCCAATTACCCAACCGGCTACAGAAATCACATCGAAAATTGACCCGATAGCATTTTGAATAAATTCTGTTTTGTTCAAGGCAAAATTATTCTCCTGAGTGGGTTTAAGTCCTCTTTTTGCTCTAAGGAGCCCGGTCATTTCATTTTCCAGAGCGACCAAACCGACATCTTCTGCCAGCCCTTTTGCTGCGATCGTAGGCTCCAAGCCATTTCTGCCCGTATAGTACATTTTTGTGAAGGCCCCGTAAGGAATCAAGCAGGCTTCATCTTTTGATGGCAGTTCTAGAAATCCCTCACCTTCCTCCTCAAAAATCCCGATCACCACAAATTTCATCCCTTTTATCTTTACTTCTTTTCCGATGGCCGGCTGATTGGGAAAAAGGGTGTTGGCTATCTTTTTACCAATGATGGCCAAATTTCTGGAGGCTTCGATTTCTGCTTCTGAAAAATACCGTCCTTCTTCTAGGACAATTTCATATACTTCTTGGTAAGAATGTACGACTCCTGTCAAGGCCATGCCCTCGAAGGCATTGCTTCCGGCTTGGATGGTGGTGTTTGATGAAGCAGAGATGGTCACCCCTTGCGCATTTTTGATGCGATCTGACAGAAACCGGTATTCGGAGAGTGTGGCTGTGGGTCGTCTGAAATACTTCCACCAAGGAAAATCAGGGCCTCCTCCTTCAAATGGAAAACGGTCCACCCGCATTACATTTGTACCAAGGAATGCAAAAGAGGAACGGATTTTGGTCTCTAATGAATCTACTAGGGTGAATACGGTGATAATGGCGAAAATCCCGACCGTTACTCCCAAAAGGGAAAGGATAGTCCGGGTGAGATTGGTGCGGAGTGCATTGATGGCAAAACGGAAACTTTCCCAGGTGAGGCGGAAAAACAGCATGCGATGAATAGTTGGTTTAAAACAATTTGGTAAGTTAGGCGAATTTGGACATTATTGTTGTTAACTTTGCACTTTTTAAAGCAAAAACCAAGCGAATTTAAAGAGAATCCAATCAAAAGCACCCTAGAAAATCGAGTATGACTTGTTCCTTGCACATTGGGATTGCCCCGCCTTCTTGGAAAGCTGCTCGAAATTCTATCCTCCTGTTTGCAAAAGCAGGTCTGACCATAAAAATCAAATAACTACAGATGAAATTATCAGATTTCAAATTTGACGTCCCTAAAAAACTAATTGCTCTATATCCAACCGACAACCGGGATGAATCCCGATTGATGGTCGTCCACAGAAAAACCGGACAGATCGAGCATAAAAACTTCAAGGATATCCTTGAGTACTTTGGCGATGGTGATGTTTTCGTTACCAACGACACCAAGGTTTTTCCTGCCAGATTGTATGGAAATAAGGAGAAAACCGGGGCTCAAATTGAGGTGTTTCTCTTAAGAGAACTGAATCCTGATTTGAAGCTTTGGGACGTTTTGGTAGATCCTGCAAGAAAAATCAGAGTTGGTAACAAATTGTATTTTGGAGACAGCGACTTGGTAGCTGAGGTCATCGACAATACTACCTCAAGAGGCAGGACGATCCGGTTTCTTTTTGACGGAACTCCGGAAGAGTTTGAAAAGACCATCGATTCCTTGGGTGAAACCCCGCTTTTGAAGGAAATCATTGACCGAAAGGTAGAGCCTGAGGACAGAGATCGCTATCAGACTGTATTTGCCAAAAATGTCGGCGCAGTGGCAGCCCCTACTGCTGGACTTCACTTTACTCCACAATTGCTGAAAAGATTGGAATTGAAAGGGGTGGAAGTCACTCCGATTACCTTGCATGTGGGTTTGGGTACTTTCCGACAGGTAGATGTAGAAGATCTGACCAAGCATAAAATGGATTCAGAAAACTACAATATTCCTGAAAAGACCGTGGAATTGGTCAATGAGGCATTGGATGCCAAAAAGCGGGTTGTAGCTGTAGGTACCACATCTCTTAAGACCATCGAATCTTCTGTGACTGCAGGAGGAAGGCTTAAAGCATCTACCGGATGGACTGACAAATTCATAATCCCTCCTTATGATTTCAAAATTGCCAATTCCCTGATCACCAACTTCCACTTGCCGGAGTCCACTCTTTTGATGACTGCAGCGGCCTTTGGAGGGTATGATTTGATCATGAAAGCATACAAAGAAGCCATCAAAGAGAAGTACAGATTCTTCTCTTATGGTGACGCCATGTTGATTCTATAAACTAAAAAGCTCCGAAAGGGGCTTTTTTTTAGCCCTTATGTTTTGGTTTTTTGATCACCCGAATAGAAAATAATTTGCCATGAAAAAAGCGGCGATTTTGGTAGCAGGAGGAAGAGGTACCCGAATGGGAGGGCCGGTTTCCAAGCAGTATCTCCCAGTGGGTGGATTGCCGGTTTTGATGCATACGCTTCGGATTTTTAATAGCTCCGTCCCGGAAGCTGAATTGATTTTGGTGCTACCGGCAGATGATTTTGATTATTGGAATTCTCTTTGTCAAGCATTCGCATTCGATATCCCTCATCAAGTCGTAGCAGGTGGGAATTCACGATTTCAATCTGTTAGAAACGGTCTTCATGCTTTGGCTCCGGATACTCAATTAGTGGCTATTCATGACGGGGTACGTCCTTTTGTCAAGGAGGAAGTCATCAAGCAAAGCTTTGAAGTGGCTCAGCAATCGGGGAGTGCGGTGGCTGTAGTAGCCTTGAAGGACTCTATCCGGAAGCTTTCTGATGATGGAAAAAGCTCATTCCGGGAAAGACAGCGCTACCGATTGGTGCAGACTCCTCAGACTTTTCAGGTAGAAAAGATTCTCAAGGCCTTTCAAGTCACCGAAATCCCTGAATTCACCGACGATGCTACTGTCTATGAGCATCAGGGATGGCAAGTCAGCCTGATAGCAGGGAATCCGGAAAATATCAAAATCACCACTCCTGAGGACATGGAGTTTGCTGAGTTTTTGATTTCAAAGAAAAAAGACTGAGCCCTGCAGATTCACCGACTTTTTGGTGGGCTTTACCGACTTTATCCCCAAGTCTGCCTATTGCCTATTTAGAGCAAGGAATGGGTTGGCTAGTTTTGGTCCCATCATATAAAACCGAAACAAACCATGAACCAACTCAGCAAAAAAAACAATGACGGCAGCATTGCGATAGGATTTATCATCCTAGGTATCGGGGTCATCCTCCTTCTCAGAAAACTCGGCTTTTTTATCCCAGGATGGGTGCTTTCCTGGCCGATGATTTTGATTGCAATAGGGGTTTTTACCCTGATTAAGCATGAATTCAGAAGCTTTTTTGGAGCAGTGATGCTCTTCTTGGGTAGTTATTTTCTCCTCCGAAATGAATTTGGATTTGACTTTGGACTAGGTCAATACATCTGGCCGTTGGGACTGATTGTTTTGGGGATTTATCTGATTACCCAAAAAAGAAGGGAAAAGCAGGTGCTTGAGGATATTCGGCAAAACTGGCAGAATAAAAACTCAAAATCTTCCTTTGGGAGCTCCACAGTAGAGGATGCCAAAGTGGTCGATGAGACCGGCAGCTCTGCCTTTTCTTCAGAAGATAGCACTTATTCTGACTCCGGATTTACTCGAACTACGGGCACTTCCTTCCATGACCGATTAAATATCGACGCGATCTTTAGCGGAGTCAATCGGAAGTTTATGTCCAAAAACTTTCAGGGTGGAAAAATCACCGCAGCTTTTGGTGGGGCGGACTTGGACTTGACCCAAGTGGATTTCAATGGGGTGATCACCATTCAGGTCGACATCATCTTTGGTGGGGTCAAATTGTTCGTGCCTCCTCATTGGGATATCCGAACTGAGGTGACCAACATTGCCGCAGGACTGGAAGACAAGCGGTTTTTCAGAGAAGGCGGAGTGGATACATCCAAAGTCGTGGTCCTGAAAGGAACGATCTTGTTTGGAGGTTTGGAAATCAAATCCTTTTAACGACCTTAAAAGTCTCTTTTAAACCTCTTTCACTTGCTACTACACGCTTTTTCCAATCCCAATTTGGGAAAATGGGTCATCCCGGGAGCCGGATTCATCTGGTTTCTGGGATGCTGTTTTTTGTTGATTGATTGGGGATTGGATTCATTTCTAGCCGGGGCAGATGCCCTGATTTATGCATTGCTTTTTGTAGGCGGAGTGATGATTTTGGATCAGGTTTTCAGCTTGATTTCTCCCAAAGGCAAGAATATTTGGCTCATTTTTTTTCTGCCTATCAGTCTGAGTTTCATTTCAGTTTGGATTCACCGCTGGGTGATGGATTGGTATGCGAATGAGCCGGGATACCGTGAGATGCTGGATGCCCAGCTTTACCTTCGCTGGGCCGTATTGGGTTTGGCTGAGCAGATGGTTGCCTTGTTGGCTTTGGCAGTTTCTCAGCTGGAAAGACAAGAGGAAATCAATCGTCGGGAATCTCAGATGCTGGAACTGGCCAAAGAGGCAGAACTCACTCAGCTCAGGCAGCAGCTTCAGCCCCATTTTTTATTCAACAGTCTCAATTCCATCAATTCTCTGGTCGTGTCTCAGCCTCAGCGGGCAAGAGAAATGGTTCTTTTACTCTCTGATTTTCTGAGAGGGACCATCCGGAAGGACTTGCAGGCCAGAATAGAACTCAAAGAGGAGCTGCAGACGCTAAAGATGTATTTAGAAATCGAGCGCATCCGGTTTGGACATAGATTATCCGTGGATTTTCAGATCGGTGAGGGTACAGCCGAAATCCGTGTCCCCCAGCTTTTGATCCAGCCTTTGGTAGAGAATGCCATCAAGCATGGCTTATATGGAGTAGCAGGGGAAGTGAAAATCGAAATCAGTGCCCAACAGGATGGGAATTACCTGATTTTGGAAGTAAAAAATCCCTTTGACCCGACAGCCTCTACCCAAAAAGGCACTGGATTTGGGCTAAGTTCGGTAGAGCGCAGGCTATTTTTGATCTTTGGACGAAAGGATCTGCTCCAAAAGTCAGCTCTGGAAGAGGTCTTCCAAGTCAAATTAAAAATTCCCATATTTTAAACTCTATCCCCCCTTTTCAATGATCAAAACCATCATCATCGACGACGAACCACTAGCAGCAGAGCTGGTCAAGGAATATCTGATGGATTATCCGCAGATTGAAGTGATTTCGGTTTGTCAGGATGGGTTTTCCGGATTCAAAGCTATCCAAGAGCATAATCCTGAGCTGATTTTTCTGGATGTGCAGATGCCCAAAATCACCGGATTTGAAATGCTGGAACTGCTGGATGAAGCTCCGGCAGTGATCTTTACTACGGCATTTGACCAATATGCCCTGAAGGCCTTTGATGCCCAAGCCTTGGACTATCTGCTCAAGCCTTTTTCCAAAGAGCGATTCAGACAAGCTATGGAAAGGGCAATGAATCAGCTGGGGAAAGTGGAGTCCGAGGAGGAGTCTGGACTACAGTCTCTTGCTGAGAAAAGTGACCGATTAGTGGTTCGGGTCAAAAATGACATCAAAATTATCCCTGTCCAATCTGTACGCTATTTCGAAGCTGAGGACGATTATGTAGGTATCCATACCGAAGAGGGGAAGTATCTGAAAAAAATGACGATGAAGCAGCTGGAAGATAGCCTGGATGCTGGAAAGTTTGCTCGGGTCCATCGATCATTCCTGATTAATTTGAACGAAATCACAGGAATAGAGCCCTATGAGCGGGAGAGCTACTTGGCAAAGCTGAGATCCGGGGAGAAGATTCCAGTAAGTAAATCAGGCTATGCTAGGCTGAGGCAGGTTTTGGGACTTTGATTCTTTAATGCCTTTACCACTAATTCAGAAAACGAAAAACCCTGCAATCGCAGGGTTTTTTTTAGTATTCGTCTTCGTTGAAGAAGAAGTCGTCCTTGGTAGGATAGTCAGGCCAAATCTCCTCGATGGTTTCGTAAGGTTCTCCATCGTCTTCAAGTTCTTGGAGATTTTCCACTACTTCAAGTGGAGCGCCGGATCGGATGGCGTAGTCAATCAGCTCATCTTTGGTGGCTGGCCAGGGAGCGTCCTCAAGGTAGGAAGCAAGTTCAAGTGTCCAGTACATAGGATTTATTTTAAGGTGTTCCGGATTTTAAGAATGCAAGAATAGTAAATTTTTGATTATGTAGGTTCTACTCATTATCTGGGAGAAAGTTGCTTTAGGATATAATTTTTTACATCCACTTTTCTTTTCAGTCCAGAAAGCTTTTTTCTCATCATCATTTCGAAGTCTGGAGTCTGTACACGGAAGTTTTCGGAGTTTTCTTGCATGGTCTGCAATTCTCCTTGATCTCTGTGCATCAAATCCTTCAAAATGGCTGTTTTGATCTGAATTTGCTCGTTTAGAGGCTTGTCGTCGAAGTCCGGGTATTTTCCATGGGCGAGTCTTTCGAGGAAGGCTTTTTCGAAAACGATATCCATGAAAAACTGGTAGGAACGTGCAGGGAGATTTGCCTCTTTTGGTTTTCTTGGGGGAAGTTTTTTCCAATCTTCCTGAATGGCTTTGGCGCGCTCAGTGATCGCTCGGCTGCTGGGCTGATGAGCCATTTTTTTCAATTCTTCTACCATTTGTTCGATTTTCCGAACCACCTCCCTTGGATGCATTTGTGGTCCTGGGTTCATCGTACGCTTGAATCTGGAGAAAATCCGATTGTTCAGCTTGGAAAATTCATCCCATAGGGGTTGTCGTCTTTCAGCAGGGACTTTACCGGCTTCTTTCCATTCTTTTTGGATTCGCTTGGAGATTTCAAAAGCCATTTTGGCATCCGGTAAGTCGTGCGCTTCTCTAGCTTGGACTACAAGTGCCTCGTAGACTTTGATGTTTTCCTCAGCCTGAAGGGCCAAGCCCTCAAAGAAATGTCTTCTGTTTTCAAAGAAAGTCTGAACGGCCTCATTGAACTGCGTCTCAATTTCTTCGTGGATTTCTTTGTCCACCGGCCCGGTTTTGATCCAGCGGAGCTTCAAGTCTTTGAATTTCTCTGCAGTTTCCTTCCAGTCGGTATCATTCTTCATCGCCTCAGCTTCCAAAATCAAGCCCTTCTTCACTTCCAGGTTTTTGGTTCTGTTGGCTTGAATGATCTCATTCAGGTAGGTTTCCTGCTGATTGAGCTCTTCGATTAAGGGGATAAAATCTCCTAATGCGTCTGTGGCATACAAGGAATCTCTGAGATGAATCAACTTCATCAGGAAGGAACCTTTGTTTTGATTTTCCTGAATGTCAGCTTTGAGCTTCTCGACTTTTTCTTTGACCTGCTCAAATCTTGCCTCAAAATAACTGATAGTGGATGCCTCGTCTTCTTTCACTTCGCCGATTTCACGGTCTGGCTTTCCCAAAAATCCCTTCAAAAAGACTTTTCCGTCTTTGATATACCCGTACGGATGATCCATCTCAATTCAATAGGTTATAGGTGGTCGTTTTCAATTTTTTGCAAAATAACCAATTACCCCTCATTAATCCTAAAAGAGGGATATTTTTGCCATCTTTGCCCACTTAGATCCAAAAAGCTGAAAAGACACCTATGAGCGCAGAAAAAATCATCTTTTCCATGGCAGGGGTATCCAAAGTGTACCCGCCTCAGAAGAAAGTTCTCAAAGATATTTACCTCTCATTTTTCTATGGAGCCAAAATCGGAGTGCTCGGACTCAACGGTTCGGGTAAATCCTCCCTTCTACGAATCATAGCCGGAATCGACAAAGATTTCCTCGGCGAGGTAGTTTGGTCTCCCGGCTATACCGTCGGAATGCTGGAGCAGGAACCTAAGCTTGACCCAACCAAAACCGTCAAAGAAGTAGTGGAAGAAGCTGTGGCTGACACGGTCAACCTGCTGAAGGAATTTGAAGAAATCAACGAAAAATTCATGGATCCGGCACTGATGGACGATCCGGATGCGATGAACAAGCTGATCGAGCGTCAGGGTGAAGTCCAGGAAAAACTGGACGCAGCCAATGCTTGGGAACTGGACGTGATGCTGGACAAAGCGATGGATGCTTTGAGACTTCCCCCATCTGATGCCAATGTGGCTAATCTTTCCGGAGGGGAAAAGCGTAGGGTAGCCCTTTGCCGTCTTCTGCTTATGGAGCCGGATGTGCTTCTTCTTGACGAACCTACCAACCACTTGGATGCGGAATCCGTCCACTGGCTTGAGCAGCACTTGCAGAATTATAAGGGTACGGTCATTGCCGTGACTCACGACCGATACTTTTTGGATAATGTAGCCGGTTGGATTTTGGAGCTGGATCGGGGAGAAGGAATTCCTTGGAAAGGAAATTATTCTTCTTGGCTGGAGCAAAAGCAAAATCGACTAAAGCAGGAAGAAAAAATCGAATCCAAGCGTCAGAAGACCTTGGAGCGGGAATTGGAATGGATTCGAATGTCGCCCAAAGCACGACAGTCCAAAGGCAAGGCCCGTCTAAATGCTTATGATAAGTTGGTCGGAGAAGAAGCAAAAGAGAAAGAAGCGAAGTTGGAACTCTTCATTCCCCCGGGACCAAGATTGGGTGCCAAAGTCATTGAGGCAAATAATGTTTCCAAGGCTTATGGGGATAAGTTATTGTTTGAAAACTTAAGTTTTGCTTTGCCACAGGGCGGGATCGTAGGAATCATCGGGCCGAATGGTGCAGGTAAAACTACCTTATTCAAACTGATTACCGGGCAGGAAAAACCGGATTCAGGCAATTTTGAGGTAGGAGAGACTGTGAAACTGGCTTATGTGGATCAAGAGCATGACTCCTTGGATCCAAATAAATCGGTATACCAGATTATTTCCGACGGGAACGAACTGATGAAGCTGGGTAACAAGGAAGTGAACTCCCGAGCTTATGTTTCTAAGTTCAACTTTGCCGGAGCGGATCAGGAAAAGAAAGTTGGGGTACTTTCCGGAGGGGAGCGGAACCGGGTTCACTTGGCCATGATGCTGAAAGAGGGCGGCAACTTGCTGCTTTTGGACGAACCGACCAACGACTTGGATGTAAACACGCTACGAGCTTTGGAAGAAGCTTTGGAAAACTTCGGTGGCTGTGCGGTGATCATTTCCCACGACCGTTGGTTCCTCGATCGAATTTGTACGCATATTCTGGCTTTCGAAGGAGATTCTCAGGTGTATTGGTTTGAAGGCAACTTCTCCGATTACGAGGAAAACAAGAAGAAGCGAATGGGTGATGTGACGCCGAAGCGAATTCGGTATAAAAATCTGAAGTAACCTTTGAGGTCTCTCAGATCTCGAAGGTTTGTGCCAATAAAGTAGGCAGTCTCAGTAGGCAGATGGTCAGCCTGACGGAGTCGAAGGCTTTATTGCAGAAGTTTATAATAAGAAGTCTGAAAATAGCCCCCTGGAGAAGAAATTCTCGAGGGGTTGTTTTTTGGATTAAATTTTATTTTTTTAGGTCTTAAACCATTTTTGACCAATGAGTAGCAGGAGGTTTTATTTTCATTTGGGAATCATTTTTGTCGCCTTTTTGATTGGAAGCCTTTCTTTATGGCATAGTGGGATTTGGTCGAATGGAGAAAGTAAAGTGCCCAATTTCACAGCAATAGCTATGGTCCTATTGATAATTGGGCAGGGAGGTATGCTTTTGACTGGACTTAAAAAAAATAGGAGCTAGGTTAATAGCATGGAAAGGAAGGATAAAAGTCTTTTAATCGCATACACTGTTCTTTTCACAACTTCGCTATTAATTGGGGGATTTTCATGGTGGTACAAGGGACTTGTGCCTGAGGGAAAAAATTATCCGAATCCCGTGGTTATTTCTATGTTTTTACAATCGGTATGGCTTGGAGCAGGTATAATTATTCAAGGTAAAAAGCTTCGGGATACCAGTATTAGAAAAAATTAAGCCATGAAAACGCTACTTCTCCTGATTTTATTTTCTCTTTTATTTCTTCAAAAAGCCGAACGAGACCCGCGATTGATTGGGAAATGGACGATGCTTTTCTCAAAAGATGCAAATGGAGAAATAGTCAAAGATGAGTTTTATGGAAAGAACTATGTCGAAACCTTCACCAAGGATGGAAAATGGATCATTGATCCCCAGTTCTTGAGAGATGATGCCAAAAGACTCGGGGTAAATGCTCCTATTGATTATTCTGCGATTCCTACGTTCCAATGGAAAACTATCGACAATCAAATCCTGGAAATGAATACCAGTGAAGGAAGTCGCCAAAACCGATATGGATTCTTAGGGGATACCCTTATTTTCGGCTATTCTAATGGTCAAACGAGATATTTGCTAAAGCGAAAATGAGTAAGAAAATCATCGATCGGCTCTACGGCCTTCCTTTTGTCCTGATCATTCTGATATTGCTAATTAAGTATTTGGACATTTTCCCAATTCCCAATTGGGTCTTAGGTCTTGTGATAGCCTGGGGAGCAATTGCTTTTTTTGTTGAGGGGATGAGGCAGCGGAAAAAGAAGTCTTAATCTACGCCAAAGAAATCTTTCGACGGCTGCATCATCCATTTCCACACAGGCATCACCATTATCCCATCCAATAGATCCTCCTGATTCCAAGTTAGCAAAATACCTTTGTGAGCCTGAGTCTCTTCTAAGGCTGCTTTCAAGCCTTTCAATTCTCGTTGGAGATTGTCCGAGTTCAAGCTCCAGCACACCTGTATTGCCCCGATGATTTCCTCATTCCATTTTACTACAAAATCGCACTCCGAATCTTTGTTTTGGAAATACTGGATTTCTTTGAAGGATCTGCGGAGATGCAGGTAAACATAATTTTCCAGCTTTCTTCCCAAATCCTTGCTGAACGAGAGGGAATTGGCTGAGGCCAAAGCCGGGTCCACGCAGAAGGCTTTTTTGGGGTTGGCCAGCTGTTTGCGTATCGAGGGAGAATACATGGGGATGAGATCAAACAGGTAGCTTTCCTCGAGATAATCACAATAGTCGATCACAGTACGAACGGATTTGATTTCCAACAAACTACCCATTCGGGAATAGCTGAACGGCTTACCTACATTAGAGCATAGGAATACACCCAAGCGAATAAGGGCTGTCTCGTTGCTGATGTTTCTTCGGACAGCCACATCACGGGTAAGGATGTCACGAAACAAGGTCCTCAAGTAATCTTGATCCTGATTTTGCAAATACTCCGGAAAGCCTCCGGCAAGAAAATAGCTTTCGAAGCTCTCTTCTCCAGGAGAGAGCTTTTTGAAAAGCAAAAACTCAGCATAGCTGAAAGGGAATAGTTCGATCTGCTTGTATCGTCCCGTCAGGCGAGTACCTAGTTCTCGGCTTAGCATGCTGGCATTGGAACCGGTGATGTAGAGCTTTTGGCCTTTTTCGTGAAGTGATCTGGCAAAGATCTCCCATCCAGCCACACTTTGGACTTCATCTAGAAGGATGGAGCTTTTGCCCAGTTGATCTCTTAGTTGTTCCAATTTGGGGAAATCAGCGGCCTCAAAATCCACCAATCGGGGGTCTTCAAAGTTTAGATAAAGTCCCGGTGCATCCGAGGGAAGACTTTTACGGATCAGAATACTTTTTCCGCAGCGTCGTACTCCGCTGACTACAAGTATTTGATTGCTTTCCAAAGGGATAGACTCCTCCCTTGAGATGAGCTGTTTTTGGAGAAAATTCTGGTTTTGCTCCTCGATCACTTGGGCTAATAGCTCTATTTGTATCATTTAAGTTACTGTAAATCAATACAAATATAAAAGCTTGTATTACAAATACAAGATATCTTGTATTTGTAATACAAGCTTTTATAAGATCAGCCTATTTTTTGACCAAATGGGAAAGGAATGGAAAAATATAATCAGTTAAATGGGTATTCTATTTTAGATGGTTCAAACTGAGATCTGGGTGCTGATCAATCCTTACATTGAGTTAAATCATATTTTAATTTCTGCATTTTCCAACTTTGATCATCATTCTTAAATCTTACATCTAAATCACCAGATTTCTTAATAATGGAGTCTCCCTGACTTATATTTTCCCAAAGTATGCTTCGACCATTTTTCCCAATGTTGAGATCAAGTGTAAGATTCAAGGAGATGGTTTCCCCATTATCATCCATAATTTTTAACCCGTGATAATTCCGGTCCCAACTTCTGAGAAATTTTTCAGTTACCACACCATTTAATTGAATTGATTGGATTTCCAAAACATGTTCACAATAGTTGAAGCTTTTACCAAAGATAAATAATCCTAAAAGTGAGCCGAAGATTATCGTTCCAGTTACCTCAAGTACACTCGTCACTCGGTTTAATTTTCGCTGTTCATTTCCTTGGAAAATTTCTGGAAGTCTCTTCATAGCATTGCTAAATATTGATTTTAAGGCTATTTAAAAAGATTTTCCCTCAGTGGAAGATGATTATAACTATTTCCTCCTCAATTCCAGCACGGTAATCTCCGGCCAAATCCCCACTCTTCCGGGAAAGGCTAAAAACCCAAAACCTCGGTTGACATGGAGGTAGCGACCCAATTCTTCGTAAAGGCCGGCCCATTTTGAATAGCGAAGGGAAGCGGGACTCCATTTGATCCAACCCGGAATCTCGATTCCAAATTGCATCCCGTGGGTATGTCCACTCAGCGTGAGGTGGATGAATTGGCTGAAGTTTTTGACCACCTCGTCAAAGTGGGAGGGATCGTGACTCATCAGGATTTTGAAGCTTTTCTCTTTCAGATTGGCGGTTGCTTTGTTTAGGTCCCCATATTGAGCAAAGCCTTTCCCCCAGTTTTCCACCCCGATCAAATCGATGCTCCCATTTCCTCTTTGGAGTTGAAGGTTTTCATTGCGAAGCAGTTTGAAGCCGAGTTCTTCGTGAATCTGAAAGAGTCGCTGAAGATTTTGGACCTTGGCTTCTCTGCTCGGCCATGCCATGTAATCTCCATAATCATGATTTCCCAAGATAGAATACTTACCCATGGGAGCCTTGAGTTTTTGAAAAGTCTCGATCCATGGTTCCATTTCTCCCGAGTGGTTATTGACCAAATCACCGGTGAAAAGGATAATATCAGACTCTTGCTGATTGATCAAGTCTACCCCATACTCCAACTTTTTCTTGTTGTCAAAGCTTCCGGAGTGAATATCCGAAATCTGGGTGATGGTAAAGCCATCAAATTCCTCAGGCAGATCGTCGAATTCCAAGGTATGCTTCATCACCCGATATCGATATTTTCCGATCAAAACTCCATGCAGAATTCCCACAAAAGGAATAGCTGCAAGGGCCAAAGCTGCCTGACTGACGAATTTTCTGCGGTCAGGCAGAAAATCACCCTCTTTATTTCCTGTCAGAGACTGGTAAGTTCCTGTAAAAAAACGGGTTATGTCTTCTCCAAAAAGGAAGGTCAAAATGATCAGTTTCGGAATTAGAGATAGAATCAGCAAAGAAACCATCCTTCCAAAATTGGGATTCATCGCTTCCCTATTGAATGTCAAAAAGCCATAGGCAATGAATAGGTAAACAAAAAGGGAAAAGACCCAATAGCCGATTTTCACCCAAAACTGCGTGGGAAAGAGGGTTTTGAAAGCCTGATAAGCATACCAATCAATCAGGCCGATAAATAAGATGAAGAGGAGGATTCGAAGGATAATGGCAAGCACTGGGTTTAGTTTTTTTAGATTATAGTAACTCAAGCTGAACTGAGTTGGTTCTGTGATTTTTGAGTAACGAAATACCTCAACGAGTCAAAAGTCATCAGGTTGGGATTCTTACGTTAAATGTTCTGCGAAGAGCTCAAGTGAGAAAACTCTAGATTATTAATCGGGCCTTTCCTATTTCTTCATTTTGCTTTTTGGAGGTTTTCTGAGATTTCCATCGGCTTTTCCCTTTCTTTGTGCCGGAATTTTTGTCCAAACCAGCCTATTGAATCATGAGACAGCTACTCCTTAGACCCGGAGCAGAAGAACTTTCTTACGAAATCCGAGGAATCGTCAAAAAAGCCCGACAAATTGAGGCTTTGGGTTTTCCTATCACTTGGGAAAACATCGGAGACCCTATCCAAAAAAGCAATCATGTGCCAGATTGGATGAAGGCGATCATAGCAGACCTTCTGAAGGAAGATAAAACCTATGGCTATGCCGATTCCAAGGGAGTGTTGGAAACCCGGAAGTTTTTGGCTACACTCAACAATGAAAAAGGAGGAACTCAGATTACCGCTGAGGACATTTTGTTTTTCAATGGTTTGGGAGATGCGATTGCCAAATTATATCAATTCTTGGTTCCAACGGCCCGAATCATAGGTCCTTCCCCGGCTTACTCTACCCATAGCTCGGCTGAGGCTGCCCATGCCAATACGGCCCCGATTACCTACAGACTCGATCCGGATAATCAGTGGCTACCGGATATGGAAGACCTGTATCTCAAGGTCAAATACAATCCTTCGATTGTCGGCATCTTGATCATCAATCCTGACAATCCCACTGGGATGGTGTATCCCAAGGAAGTCTTGGAAGGTTTTGTGAAAATCGCAGATGAATTTAATCTTCTCTTGATAGCGGATGAGATCTATCAAAACATCACCTACAACGGGATTGAAGCGGTGGCTTTGGCAGAAGTTATTGGTAACCGTCCTGCAATTTCTTTAAAGGGTATTTCTAAAGAATTCCCTTGGCCCGGGGCTCGTTGCGGTTGGATGGAATTTTACAATCGTGAGGCTTCGAAAGAGTTCTCGAAACTTTGCCAGACCTTGGAAAATGCCAAAATGATAGAGGTTTGCTCGACTATTTTACCCCAATTGGCAATTCCACGAATCATGAGCCATCCGGAGTATCATTCGTATAGGGAGCATGCTAATGCGCAAATTGGAAAACGGAGTGACTGGATGCGGGAAATTTTGGGTGATATCAATGGCATCAAGTTTAATCCAACTCAAGGGGCATTTTACAACACCATCGTATTTGATGAGAGACTGCTGTCACCAAACCAATCTCTTCCGGTGGAGGATGAGCGATTGCAAAAGTTATTGGATTCATGGCTCGAAGATCAGGAAATGCCTCTGGATAAACGATTTGTATATTATTTACTTGCCTCAGAGCGAATTTGCGTAGTTCCAATTTCATCGTTTTGTTCGGACCTCAGAGGTTTTCGTGTGACTCTGCTTGAGGAAAAGGAGGAGGTGTTCAAGGATACATTTGAAAGATTGGGAGGGGCTATTCGTAGGTATTTGAATTCTTAAGTAAGAAGTTTTCAATAGGCAGTCTCAGTAAGCAGACTGTCACGGTATTTCTCACTTGAGAATAATTGAATTTCAGAGCTTTTTGGAACCAAATTTCTCTGGATTTTCCATCATATAGTTAAGCAGTCTGCCTATTTCAGTAGCTTCCTTGTCCAGCTCTTGAAAAATGGAGTCAGGAATGTATTTGCAGGCTAATGAAAAATTTAACCAAACCTGAGTTTCGGTATTTTCCATGTCTGCATCACTTAGCTTGGAAATAAAATGTGCTGGATATCTTCTTTTGCGATAACCCTCTCCAATGTTTGTACAAACCGAGCGACTACTTCTACGAATCTGATCAGTAAGGGAATAAGTTTCCTCTTTTGGAAATGTTCTACTGATTTCAAAAATCCTCATTGCCAGTTTGAATGCTTTCTGGTAAACAATTAAGTCTCGATAATCCATGTTTCTCCAAATTAAGTTCTTGGGCTAAACTTCCTACTGTTAACTGTGACTGCCTACTTATTTTAATGATCCCTAACCTTCAGCTTCGGGTCTTTGTCAAATTTTTCCTCTTCCAAAACTGACTGTCCCAACGTGCTCAAATCCGGTTGTCCCGCATTAATCCATGCTGTGTACCAAAAATCAGCAATCATTTTAATGGATTTGCGCATCTGTCTTTCCACCATCCCATCTAAAGCCGTGGCATAAGCCTCGGTGAATTCTCTGGAATAAACTCGAACCGTAAGGCCATTTCGTTCCTCGTAGCTGAATTTTTGATCTTCCGGAAATTGAGCCGTGAGCTCTCTTTCTATTCTTAGTACACTGTCTACCTGGGCATGGGCATTTGCAACTGCTTCCCAGATGGCCAGCTGAGGCTTTTCCACATATTCTGCCTTCCCCACCCAAAATGAATAATCTTTTGCCAATAATTCCGGAACCCGACTTTCCCAAAACCCATGAATTCCTTCCTGTCCGGTAAGCTGACCATTGTAGTTTTTGGTGGTATGAAGCGGCACATTCAAATCTCCTAAGTAATGACCCAAATCAGCGGAAAGTCTAAGGATTGCCGCTTTGTTCTTTTGCTCCATGGCCTTGGTCAAGCTGATAAATGTCAAATAAGCCGACCAGGGACCGATGCCGTGAGCACGGAGGGTATCCTCGGGAAACTTTTGAATGGCTTCCTGCCAATAAATTGGGAGGATAAACAGCGCGCTGTCTCCATAATGATCCAGATCGATGTAGTGTTTTTCAGCCTCCCCCTCTACGGCATATCTTCTGCGGTCAGGGTTGACTGCCTTTTCGGTAATGAATTCCACTTCGGCTTTATAAAGGACCAACATTTCAGGCGGGAGGGAAAATACGGCTTGTCTATTGATCAGAGAATGAGCATAAAATCCCCAAAAAGGCGGCACAAAAAAGTATGAGGTATAAAGAAAACTATAAAGAATAAAAATTTTCATTCCTGAATTTAGGCAAAACATTTCGTTTGGTGGTTTCGAAAAAATGTATCTTTGCGCTTCTGAACCCCATGTTTTTCCGAAGCATCTTCAGAAAAAGAAACCCAGTACGGAATGAATGTTTCAAATTCCTTTGGCAGAATTAATAATTTACAATAACTTTGCACTCCAATTCGGAATAGGGGATCGTAAAGAATTTATTTAAAAACGAGATATGGCAAATCACAAATCAGCTCTGAAAAGAATTCGTGCCAACGAAGCTAAGCGTTTGAGAAACAGATATCAGGCTAAGACCACCAGAACTTTCATCAAAAGGCTTAAGGCTGCTACCGACAAAGTAGAAGCGATGGAGCTTTACAAGAAGGTGTCTTCTATGCTGGATAAACTGGCCAAGAAGAACGTGATTCACAAGAACAACGCCAGCAACAAGAAATCTAAATTGGCTAAATTCGTTAACGCGATAGCTTAATCTTTGGTACCATTTTGCATGCAAAACCTCGGGATTTCCCCGGGGTTTTTTTTATGCCTTTTTCTAACTAAATTTCATTTCACTTTTTAATAAATGCCTATGGATCAATACTTATCCACCAAAATCTCAGAGTTGGCTGAAGAGGACCGGCCAAGAGAAAAACTCCTTTTAAAGGGGAAATCCGCTTTGACAGATGCTGAGTTGATTGCCATTTTGATTGGTTCGGGTACCCGGACCATGAGTGCCGTCGATCTCTCCCGGATGATCCTCCGCAATGTCAATCATGACTTATCTGCTTTGGCAAGGCTATCGGTCAAGGACTTGATGAAATTCAAAGGCATTGGAGAGGCCAAAGCCATTTCCATAGTCAGTGCGATGGAGCTAGGTCGTAGGAGAAAAGATCAGGAGCCTCCTGTCAAGTACAAAATCTCCTCTTCAAAGGATGCCTATGACCTGATGAGGCCAGAGCTGTATGATGAAGTGGTGGAATATTTTTACCTGATTTTATTGACCCGATCCAACCATGTGATCAAAAAGCAGTTGATCAGTCAGGGAGGCACAGCAGGGACTGTAGTCGATCCCAAAATGGTCTTTAAGATAGCTATGGAGCATATGGCCCAGTCCATTATCCTTGTTCATAATCATCCAAGTGGGTCCACTAGTCCTTCCGAGCAGGATAAGAGGCTTACCGAACGGCTTGTCAGAATCGGAAGAGATTTGGATTTGGCAGTGGTAGACCATGTGATTTACTCCGATCATGGCTATTTTAGCTTCGCCGATGAAGGCATCCTTTGATTTATGAAAACTAACCAGATTATTCTTCTTGTAGTAGGAATAGTAGTGATTTCGGCAGTAGCATACATGTTTACAGCTGCTGAAAGCCCCGAAGCCTACATTGAAAAAATTGAAAAAGAGCGGGAGAGGCAGTTTAAATATCTTCGCTTCAATGTGGAATCTCCGCTTACCGAAGATCAAAAGCGGAACCTCCAAACCTTAACCTTTTACGAGATCAATCCAGAATACAAGGTGAAGGCTAGACTTACGCCTATAGAGAGTAAAAAAGTCCGCCAAGTACCCATGACTGACGGCTCCACAGAGCGGTATATCGAGCATTCCTATGCTGAATTTGAATTGGGAGGAAAGACCAATAAGCTGCTTCTTTTACAGTCCGTCAGCGAGAGTGACATGCGAAATTTCTTTTTGGCCTTTGCAGACGAGACAAGTGGGAGAGAGACCTATGGAGGAGGGCGCTATCTCAATGTCCGTCAGGATGGGAAAAACAGCATCACCATTGATTTCAATCTAGCCTACAATCCCTACTGCGCCTACAACCCCGACTATGCCTGTCCTTTGCCTCCAAAAGAGAATCTGCTGACCATATCTATCGAGGCAGGAGAGAAAAATTATGATAAATAATCCTGCCCTCCTGCAATTCTTTTAAATTTGCTCATTGCTTTCTAAGGTGCTTTTGCACCTTTTTTCTTAACCATCGGAGCATCTCCGAGAATGAAAACTTATGAAAATCTCGATTAATCGACTTAAAGAATACATTTCTCTAACTGAAAGCCCAGAAGAAATCGCTGCACTTTTGACTCAATCAGGTCTTGAGGTGGAAGCTGTGGAGGAATTTCAATCCCTTCCAGGAGGCTTGGAGGGCATCGTAATCGGCGAGGTGCTGACTTGCGAAAAGCATCCTGATGCGGATAAGCTAAGCATTACCACGGTGGATATCGGAACAGGTACACCATCGCACATTGTCTGCGGAGCTTCCAATGTCGCTGCTGGACAGAAAGTAGTTGTGGCTACAGTCGGGGCTATGCTGTATCCGACACAAGGAGAACCTTTTGAAATCAAAAAAGCAAAAATCCGGGGTCAAGTTTCCGAAGGGATGATCTGCGCAGAGGACGAAATCGGCATTGGGACTTCCCATGCAGGGATTATGGTTTTGGATACCGATTTGCCCAATGGGATCCCCGCTTCGGCCTACTTTGAGGTGGAAAATGATTCCGTGCTGGAGATCGGATTGACGCCGAATCGTGCGGACGCTGCATCTCACTTAGGCGTAGCCCGTGATTTGAAAGCCCTTCTCCAACGCCCTATTTGCCTCCCTGCCGAAAAGGAACTGAACATCGAGTCTGCTGGACCATCCATCTCTGTGGAGGTGGAAGATGCCAATGACTGTCCGAGATATGCAGGGGTGGTTATTTCTGATTTGAAAGTAGGACCATCTCCTCAGTGGTTGCAAAATTTCCTACGCGCCTTGGACTTGGAGCCGATCAATAACGTGGTGGACATTACCAATTTCATTCTCCACGATTTGGGTCAGCCGCTGCATGCATTTGATGCGGATAAGATTTCAGGAAGAAAAATCATAGTGAAAAAACTCGCTAAAGGGACTTCGTTTGTCACATTGGATGAAAAAGAGCGAAAGCTTTCCGGAGAGGAATTGATGATTTGTGATTCGGAAGGTGGGATGTGTATTGCAGGGATTTTCGGCGGAAAAGGGTCTGGGGTTAGCGATCAGACTACCACCATTTTCCTTGAATCCGCCTATTTCTCACCGGATGTGATCCGAAAAGGTTCTCAATATCACGGTTTGAAAACTGACGCTTCTTTCCGTTTCGAAAGAGGAACAGATCCGAATATTCCTGTCTATGCGATCAAAAAGGCAGTCTCCTTACTTCAGGAAATTGCCGGAGGGAAAGTCGTTTCTGAAATCATCGACTTGTACCCCAATCCAGTTCAGGACTTCGAGGTAGAGGTAGCCTTTGCTCGAATCAATAGGCTGATCGGAAAAGCAATCGAACCCAAGGAGGTGAAAACCATCCTGGAAAGCTTGGATATTCGGGTAGTAAATGAGACTGAGGAAGGGTTTACGGCCATGGTGAAGCCTTATCGGGTGGATGTGACACGGGAGGCAGATATCATTGAAGAGATCCTAAGGATTCACGGCTTTCAGCAAGTTGCTTTGGCTGAAAATCTCAGCACAGACTACCTGGCCGAGCATCCGGTTAAAGACTTGAACAAACTCCAGTATCGTCTTACTGAAATGCTGGCTGGAAATGGCTACTTCGAGCTGATTACCAATTCCCTGACTAAGCCTCAATATGCCGAGAAATCCGGCTTTTTGGATCCAGCGCTCAATGTGGAGATCTACAATAAGCTGAGTGAAGACTTGGGTGTCATGCGTCAGACCCTGCTCTTTTCAGGACTTGAGGTGATGGCACACAATATCAACCGGCGACAGACAGATGTGAAAGGATTTGAGTTTGGGACAGTCTATCAAAAAACCTCCGAAGGCTATCAGGAAGGCAGGAGATTGGCAATTTTCCATTCAGGAAATCGTTCTGCTGAAAGCTGGATCGAATCTGCAAAACCATTTGGCTTTGCGGATCTCTATGCTACCGTAGAGCGGATTCTTGAAAAACTCAATGTGCAGGTGACTCAGGTGACTCCGGTAGAAGCTTTGCCTTTTGCCTATGGATTGGAATTGAAGTTGGGAGAAAAAGTAGTGGCTACTTTGGGCTTGGTGGATGATAAAATCCTCAAGCTGGCAGAAGTGAGGCAGGAGGTGTGGTATGCTGATTTGAACTGGGATTTGCTATGCAAAAAAGCATCCGGACTCAAGCGCTATCAGGAAATCTCCAAATTCCCTGAGGTAAGGAGAGATCTTTCTCTAGTCATTGATAAGGGAATCACCTACGATCAGGTCAAGGCAGTGGCAGAAAAAGCCGGAGGTAAGCTCTTGAGAAGAATCGGAGTGTTTGATGTCTATCAGGGAGATAAGATTGATTCAGGTAAGAAAGCCTATGCCCTGAGCTTTATCTTGCAGGATCAGGAAAATACCCTGACCGACAAGGTAATTGACAAAACAATGAGTAAATTGATCCAAGCCTTTCAGGAACAAGTGGGGGCTGTCATCAGAAGTTGAAAATGATACACGAGGAACTGCAAAAACTGGAGAAACTGGCCGTGCAGGCTGGAAAAAAAATCGAGGCTTTGTCTGCTGAAAATCAGGAGCTAAAAGCCCGTCTTTCTCTTCTGGAGGGAGAAATTCAGGAAAAAGAGCAGGAAATCCATCATTTTAAAAATAAGATTAAAATTAGTAACATTGTGGATAACCGACCGGTGAGTCCAGAGGATGCCACCGAAATGAGTGACTTAATCAATAATTATATACAAGAAATAGATCATTTGATCACTTATCTGTCCGAATGAAATGGAGACGCTGGCAATCAGAGTGAAAATTGGGGACAGGGAATATCCCATGCGAGTCAAGCCGGAAGACGAGGCGAAAATTCGGCATGCTGGAAAACTGATTAATGAAAAATTGAGGAAATATAAGGCGGAGTTTGGCCTGGATGATGCGACTGACCTTTTGGCTATGGTGGCCTTTGATTGTATGGTTGAATCTCTGGAAACCAACGAAGTCAATGCAGAAGACTCTGAGCATATTCAGCGGAGTCTATCCCATATTTCAGCTTTGCTGAGCAAAGCAGTCTAATTATTGACACCCACTCTTTTCTAGCAATTCTTTGGGCCGGTAGGGATCCAATATATAAATAACCCTATGGCAGACGTACTATTTATCATCCTTGCAGCCCTGGCGGGGCTTGGTGGGGGTGCCGCTTTGGCGGGATTTTTCATTAAGAATAAACACGCAAAACTGGAAGAGGAGACTAAAGAAAGAGTCAAATCCATGATTCGTGAGGCAGAATTGAATGCCGAGTCGATCAAAAAGGACAGGATACTCGAAGCAAAAGAGAAGTTCCTGAAAATGAAGGCTGAGTTTGATGAGGAGATGAGCAACAAGAAAAACATCATCATCACCAACGAAAACAAGGTCAAGCAGCTGCAGCAGCAGGTAGCTAAAGAACAAGAGCAAGTCAAGAGGAAAGAAGCAGAACTGGACAGCAAGAAAGAAAATCTCAATGCCCAGCTTCACGCCGTTCAGGTGAAAAAAGAGGAACTGGATCGGGTGACTAATCAGCGAATCGCGGACTTGGAGAAAATCGCCGGATTGACCCGAGAGGAAGCCAAAGAGCAGTTGGTTCAAATGCTGACCGAGGAGGCGAGAACCAAAGCTTCTTCCCAGATGAAGGACATTTTGGATGAAGCCAAACTGACCGCCACAAAACAGGCGAAGAAGATTGTTTTGGATACCATCCAAAGGACCGCTACCGAGCACGCCGTAGAAAACTGCGTGTCCGTATTCAACATCGAAAGTGACGACATCAAAGGAAAAATCATCGGTCGTGAGGGAAGAAATATCCGGACTCTCGAGGCTGCTACAGGTGTCGAAATTGTAGTGGATGATACGCCTGAAGCGATTATTATTTCTGGCTTTGATCCCGTGAGAAGAGAAATTGCCCGGCTTTCCCTGCACCGTTTGGTTCAGGACGGAAGAATTCACCCTGCCCGAATCGAGGAAGTGGTAGCCAAGACTGAGAAAAATATCGAAGAGGAAATCGTTGAAATCGGAGAGCGAACTTGTATTGATCTGGGAATTCACGGATTGCATCCAGAGCTGATCAAAATGGTTGGAAGGATGAGATTCCGCTCTTCCTACGGACAAAACCTTCTTCAGCACTCTAGAGAAGTTGCCAAACTTGCCGCTACCATGGCAGCCGAAATGGGCCTCAATGCCAAGCTTGCCAAGCGAGCTGGATTGCTACATGACATCGGAAAAGTATGGCCGGAAGAGCAGGAATTGCCTCATGCAATCCTTGGAATGGAATTGGCCAAGCGCTACAAAGAGCATCCGGAAATCTGCAATGCTATCGGTGCTCACCACGATGAGATTGAGATGACCTCTATGATTTCTCCGATTGTTCAGGCTTCGGACGCGATCTCAGGTTCCAGACCGGGCGCCCGTCGCGAGATCATGGATAGCTACATCAAGCGATTGAAGGAATTGGAAGATTTGGCTCTCGGCTTTGACGGTGTCAACAAGTGCTTTGCAATGCAGGCTGGACGTGAGCTCAGAATTTTGGTCGATGCAGACCACGTGGACGATCAGACTGCTAGTAAGCTTTCCTTCGATATTTCACAGAAAATAGAAAAGGAAATGCAATACCCTGGACAGATTAAAATCACGGTTATCCGTGAAATGAGAGCGGTCAATTACGCCCGATAATCTTACCATTGCATATCCCGAAAATGGCAATTACCTTAGGTGATTGCCATTTTTATTTGCACATGTTTGGATCCCACCTTTTCATTGACCTGATCAATCAGGCCAGATGGAGGCTTTTCCCCAGGAAAGTTTCTTTTGAAGAAGTACGATTTTTGGAGCAACACTTCTATTATTTCGCTCAGCTGAGAAATCCCCACAAAAGGGAATTTATTCATAGGCTGGAGACGATTTTATCCAGCAAGCGATTTCTGGGAAGAGGAGGATTGGAGGAGGTGACGACAGAAATGGAGCTATTGATCGGAGCGACGATCACCATGGTTGTTTTTGGGTGGAAAAGTCTCAGATTGGCTCATTTCCATACCATTTTGGTTTATCCCAATACCTATTACAGTACGATCAACAAGATTTATCATCGGGGAGAGGTTAATCCCAAGCATGGCTTGATTGTCATTTCCTGGCGGTGCTTTGTAGAAGGTTTGGCAGACAAATCGGATGGGATCAACCTTGGAATCCATGAAGTAGCCCATGCCTTGAAATTAGCCAATTGGATTCAAAATGACGGGGAAAGGGAATTCAGCCCCCAAGCTTGGAAAGAGTACTCTAAATGGGTTCCTGGGGAACTCGCAAAAGTGAAAAGTGGCCAAGGTACTTTTTTCAGAGAAAGTGCTGGCTTAAACGAGCATGAGTTTTTTGCAGTAGCCCTAGAGAACTTCTTCGAGAGAAGCCGGGAATTCAAAGAGTACCATGCTCAGCTCTATCAGTCTCTCGTGCAGCTGCTTAGACAGGATCCTTTGGTTTTGATGGGTTAATAATTAATTGGGTTTTTAGTAAATTTGGTTTAAAGTATATTGAATAATTGCAAATAAGTGATGTGGTTAGCTGCCTAAAAAGCATAAAAAATGGAATCAATTGTAATCACTCCAAAATCAAAGGAAGAATTGGAGAAAATCCAAAGGTATCTTAAGAAGGAAGGTATTTCCTCCAAAAAGTTGAGCGTGGAGGAAAAACTTGATTTAGGTCTTTCAGAAATGATGAAAGAAGTTGATAAAATAAAGCATGTTTCTAAAGACAATATTGATAAGATATTTGAAGGGCTTTGAAAGTTTTATTTTTAGAAGCTTTTGAAAAGGATCTCCGAAAAATTCATGATAAAAAGGTCCTCCGCAGCATCAAAGACCTAATTCAAAAAACAGAGCAAGTGGGTTCGATTAAAGAGCTTTCTGGTTTGAAAAAGTTGGTAGGTTTTAAAGATGCCTTTCGGGTTCGGCTTGGTAATTTTCGAGTTGGGATATTCCTAGATGGTGAAACAGTTACTTTCACCCGAATCGCCCATCGAAAAGACATTTATTCAATTTTCCCTTAAAAGTGCAGCAAAAAAAAATAGGAATCATCGGGACAGGTGCCATCGCCGTCAAACATGCACAGGCTATAGAAAGCTTGGCGAATGCGGAATTGGTCGGACTTTTCAACCCCAATCCAGAAAGTGCAAAAAAAGCCAAAGCCCAATTTGCTGTTCCAGTCTTTAGCGATTGGGATGAATTTATTGGAATACCGGGTCTTTCAATCGTCTGCATCTGTACTCCAAGTGGTTTGCATTTAGAGCCTGCTCTGAAAGCCATCGAGGCAGGAAAGCACGTGTTTATAGAAAAGCCCATCGAAGTCACTTTGGAACGAGCAGACCGATTGATCAAAGCCGCCGATGAAAAGAGAGTAAAGTTGGGAGTCGTATTCCAAAACAGATTTTCTCCCGATTTTCAAAAACTCTATAAAGCGGTCAAAGCAGGGGAATTTGGCAAACTTTTGATGGGGAATGCGGCGGTTAATTGGTTCCGTTCAGCTGAATATTATTCATCCAGTCAATGGAAAGGGACTTTAACCTATGACGGGGGAGGAGCACTAATCAATCAGGCCATTCATACCCTGGATTTGCTTCTGGAAGTGATGGGTGAGGTGGATTCGGTTTTTGGGAAAATCAAAACGGCTCTCTATCCAATTGAAGGAGAGGATTTGGGTGCTGCTTTGGTCAACTTTAAATTGGGAGCAATGGGGACGATCACCGCCGGAACCTCGCTTTTTCCCGGCTATCCTGAGCGACTGGAAGTCTATGGTACCGAAGGAAGTGCCATATTGGAAGCGGGGAAATTGGTGGCTTGGAATGTGAGAGGAAAAGCAAGTCCTATTGCCAACTCAGAGATAATCGCGGCTTCCGGCTCCTCTGATCCGAATGCGATTGGCTTTGAACTGCATGCTTCCCAATGGAAAGATTTTTTGGATTCAATCGAAACCGGAAACCAGCCTGAAGTAAATGGGCCGAAATCCCGAAAATCCCTTGAATTGATTCGGGCGATTTATCAGTCCAGCAAGGAAGAGAAGTTGATTCTTTTTCCTTTTATGGGATAAACTATTTCTCACAGATGGTACAGATGAACACAGATTTCGGGGTAAAAGCAAACTAAAAACCCGAAGCTTTCACTCCGGATTTTCAGCTTTCTGACTTCTTTCTTCAGACTTTCAACCTGACGACTGCTTACTGCCGACTGGGAACTGCCTACTTTCTCTCAACTTCCCTCAAGTTCTCCAGCTTTTTGTTTCTCAGGAATCCATTGATATCCTCGAAGTGCTCTTTCACGCGCTTATTGCCAAACTCAAATACCTTGGTCACCAATCCATCCAAGAAATCCCGGTCGTGAGAGACGACGATTAAGGTGCCGTCAAATGCTTTCAACGCATCCTTGATGATATCCTTGGTTTTCATGTCCAAGTGGTTGGTTGGTTCGTCAAGAATCAGCAAGTTCACCGGCTCGAGAAGAAGCTTAATCATGGCCAAACGGGTTTTCTCCCCTCCGGAAAGGACTTTCACTTTCTTGTTGATATCATCGCCTTTGAACATGAAAGCTCCCAAAATATCCTTGATTTTGGTTCGGATTTCACCCACAGCGATGTTGTCGATGGTTTCAAAAATGGAAAGGGTTTCATCCAAAAGGGAAGCTTGATTTTGGGCAAAATAGCCCACCATGGCATTATGCCCAAGTTCGCATTTCCCCTGAAAGTCGATTTCACCCATGATGGCTTTGATCATCGTGGATTTACCTTCACCGTTTTTCCCGACGAAAGCCACTTTTTGTCCCTGCTCGATGGTCATGGAAGCATCCTTAAAGACCACATGGTCTCCGTAGCTTTTGATCATCTCCTCGACGATTACCGGATATTTTCCGGAACGTGGAGAAGGAGGGAACCGAAGTTTCAAAGCAGAAGTATCTACCTCGTCCACTTCCACGATTTCCAGTTTTTCGAGCATTTTCACCCGGGACTGAACCTGAAGGGTCTTGGAGTATGTCCCTTTGAATCGCTCGATGAATTGAGTCGTCTCTGCGATAAACTTCTGCTGCTCCTCGTAATGCTTTTGCTGCTGCTCGCGACGCTCTTTGCGAAGCTCAAGGTAATGGCTGTATTTGGCCTTGTAGTCGTAGATTCGGCCCATAGTCACCTCGATGGTGCGGGTGGTGATGTTGTCCACAAAAGCCCGGTCGTGGGAGATGACCACCACCGCTTTAGCTTTATTGATCAAAAACTCTTCTAACCACTGAATGGATTCAATGTCCAAGTGGTTGGTCGGTTCGTCCAATAGAATCAGGTCAGGCTTTTTCAAAAGGATTTTGGCCAACTCAATCCGCATTCTCCATCCTCCGGAAAACTCAGAAGTGGATCTTTGGAAGTCCTCGCGAACGAATCCTAAGCCTAATAGTACTTTTTCTACCTCAGCTTCGTAGTTGATTTCTTCGATGGCATAAAACTTCTCGCTGAGTTCGGATACCTTTTCGATCAGTTTGAAATAGTCCTCCGATTCATAATCCGTTCGGACGGTTAGCTCCTCGTTGATTCGGTCGATTTCCTCCTTCATCCCCAAGTATTCGGCAAAGGCCTTGGAAGTTTCTTCCATCACGGTACAGTCATCTGCTGTCAACAAGTGTTGGGGAAGATAGGCTACCACATACCCCTTCGGTGCAGAGACAGCCCCGGTGGTGGGCTTATTTACCCCTGCGATGATCTTGAGGAGGGTGGATTTTCCGGCCCCGTTTTTCCCCATGAGCGCGATCTTGTCGTTCTCATTGATATTGAAGGTGATGTTGCTGAAAAGCGGAGTGCCGCCGTGCATGACGGTCACGTTATCTACTGAAATCATGAATCTTGAAATTGAAGGGGCAAAGGTAGGAAATTGAATATTGAAAAATTTGAAGATTGGAAAATTAGCGGATAGGCCATAAAAACTTAACTTCGCCCCATGCTTGTAATCGTCACCGGTGTATCGGGAACGGGGAAAACTACCCTGGGAACGCTTTTGGCCGAGAGGCTTCGACTTCCATTTTTCGATGCGGATCATTTTCATCCTGCCGAAAATATCGCCAAAATGAGCGCCGGGCATCCCCTGAATGACGAGGACCGGCAGCCCTGGTTACAGGCTTTGGCAGATCAGCTTCTGGCTTCGGAGCAAAAAGGTGGAGCGGTATTGGCTTGTTCGGCCTTGAAAAATTCCTATCGGGACAAACTCTCCATATCAGAAAATCTTCGCTGGATTCATCTGACAGGGGATAGGGATTTGATTTGGGAGCGAATGCTGGCCAGAAAAAATCATTACATGAAAGCCGGAATGCTGGATTCTCAGATTGCTGTTTGGGAAAAGCCGCAAGCCGGGTATTTATTGGATATCACGGGGACTCCCGAGCAATTGCTGGAAGCTTCCCTTCACTATTTAAAATCTCAATCGATGAAAATGAAAATGGGAGTGATCGGAATGGGCGTAATGGGCAAAAGCCTTGCGCTAAACCTCGCCGAAAAAGGAGTTCCGGTCTCACTTTATAACCGATTTGTCGCTGGAAAAGAGGAAGGAATCGCCCAAAAGGTGGTTGATGAAAACCCTGAATTTTCCAATATGCTAGCCTTTGAGGACTTGCAGCAGTTTGTGGATTCGCTCGAAAAACCGCGCCGAATTCTGATGATGATTCCTGCAGGTGCTGCGATTGATGCCCAGTTGGATACGCTGATTCCGATTTTGGAAAATGACGATCTGGTCATCGACGGAGGGAACTCCTTCTACAAAGATTCTGAAAGAAGAGTGGATCGAATGAAGGAAGTAGGCATGCACTTTTTGCCCATGGGGGTTTCCGGAGGAGAAGAAGGAGCGAGAAAAGGTCCATCCATTATGCCCGGTGGAAATGCTGAAGGGTATGCCATGGTGGAGGATTTCTTGGGGAGAATTTCTGCCAAAGACAAAGACGGAAAGCCCTGCGTGACTTACGTGGGTCCGGGAGGTTCCGGTCACTTCATCAAAATGGTCCACAACTCCATCGAGTATGGAGAGATGCAGGTTTTGGCAGAATTGGTGCACTTGCTCAGATTTGGTTTCGGCTGTAGCCCTGAACAGGTTTCCGAGATTTTTACGGAATGGGGCCAAGGCGAACTGAAGTCTTTCTTGCTTGAAATCACAGCTGATTTGCTCCTGTTCAAAGAAAACGGGGAATTGCTATTGGACAAAATCCTCGATCAGGCAGGTCAAAAAGGTACCGGCGCCTGGTCTTTGACTACGGCCTTGGAATATGGAATTCCCTACAGTCCCTTGGCTGAGGCGGTCAATGCCCGCGGAGTTTCAGGCGAAAAGGCCATGCGGGTAGCTTTTTCCAAAACTTTCCAACACGAATTCCAAAAAGTCGAAGGTTCTTTGGAATCCTGGCTCCCAAAAATCAAAGCAGCCTATTCCTTGGCTAGAATCATTAACCACGAGGTTGGTTTCCGATTGATGAAAACCGTCTCCGATACCAAAGGCTGGAACTTGAACTTCAATGAAATCTCCCGAATCTGGACCAATGGCTGCATTATCAGATCTGGCTTGATGGAGAATATTTCAGCGAATTACTCTGATCCGGTTTCTTTCTTTGAAATGTCAGGAGTAAAAGAGCAGGTGATTTCCGGAAGGAAGGCTTTGGCAGAATTGGTTGGCTTGGGCTTGACTCATGGCTTTGCTTTGCCGGTCATGAGCGCAGGGATCAATTATTTGTTGGGAAGAATTACGGCGGAATCTTCTGCTTCGGTCATTCAGGCGCAGCGGGATTACTTTGGTGCGCATACCTATCAGCGCAAAGATGACCCAAGCGGAAAGTTTTACCATACCCAATGGAATTCATAATTCAGAAATTTGAAATCTGAAAAAGGAGGGGCTGGAGAGATTCAGCCCTTTTTTATTTCTCACAGATGACACAGATCATCACAGATGAATAAATCTGTGAGCATCTGTGTCATCTGTGAGCATTTTTCCCTTACATCTAGGTGGTAAATACAAAAAATCCACCATCGGATTGGTTTCCATAGGGGAATAGGCGAAATTATGTTTCGTATAAAACCCACCGCCCTATGAAAGCTTTTAAATATCTCCTTGTCCTCTTTTTGGGATGTCTTATTTTGAATCCCTCTTTTTCCCAAGAATTGTTGATCAACCATGTGAATATCATCACCATGGAAAATGATCAGGTTTTGGAAGATCATTCCATCTATGTTAAAGACGGGGTGATTATGGAAATTGCTCCTGAGGAGGAAATCACGGTTGCGGGTATCCGAACCTTGGATGGACGTGGGATGTATGTCTTCCCCGGTTTGGCGGAATTTCATGCGCACCTGCCCAATCCTGATCAGTTTGGGGCAGTTTTCCAGGAGGAAGTCTTGTGGATGTATTTGGCGAATGGGGTGCTAAGAATCCGAAGTATGCTGGGGCATGAATCTCATTTGGACTTGAAAAAGCGAGTAGAATCAGGAGAAATTGCCGGGCCTCGGATGTTTATTTCAGGACCTTCCCTAAATGGAAGTTCAGTAGAAAATCCCGATTCAGGCCGGCAGATGGTCAGAGACCAAAAGTCTGCCGGATATGATCATCTGAAATTACACCCGGGACTGGACGATCCAAAGTTTTTGGCCATTGCTGATGAAGCCAAAAAAGTCGGGATCTATTATGGAGGTCATGTTTCTTTGGATGTGGGATTGGTCACTTCGGTGAAAAATGGCTATCGCTCCGTGGAGCATATCGATGGGTTTTTGGAAGCCATGCTTCCTGATGGGACGGTAATTGACCCAGCGGTTTCCGGTCCTTTCAACCTGAATTTGGTGGGACAGGTAGATCAAAGCAAACTGCAGGAATTGATTCAGCTTTGTCTCGAAAATAAAACTTGGATCGCCCCGACTCTGACACTTTTCGAGCGCTATTTCGGCTATCAGCCTGCTTATGAATTAAGGCAGCAACCTGAGATGTTTTATCTTCCGGGTCAGCTGACCACCCAATGGTATAATACCAAATCTAAGCTGGAAGCGGATGGGTTACTTGCTGAAGCCAAAGTCAAACCCTTTCTGGAGTTTAGACAAAAGCTCTTTTTGGATTTGCACAAAGCAGGGGTACCGATGATCATGAGTTCGGATTCCCCTCAGGTCTTCAATGTCCCTGGTTTTTCCATTCATCGGGAGATCGAGTCCATGTCCAAAGCAGGCATGTCCAATTATGAAATTCTGAAAACCGGCTCAGTCAATTGTGCTGACTACTTTGAAGAAAGCGGGGAATGGGGAGTATTGAAACCCGGTGCCGCTGCGGAGTTTGTATTAGTTCAAAAGAATCCATTGGAAGACCTGACTACCATGCAAAAACCTCAGGCCATCATGATTCAGGGGAAATTTATCCAACGGGATGAGCTCCAGCTTCAGTTGAATCTGATTCGGCAGAAGTATTTAAGGCAGTAGATTTACGGTTTTGGATTTACGATTTACGAGGGGCTGGGTGAAGTTAAGGCCTTTTTGCAACCTTACAACTTTACAACCTTGCCACCTTTTCACTTAATTTTCCAATTTTCAAATCTTTCAATTTTGCAATAAACCACCCCATGAAATACACCTCAATCCTAGGCATTACAGCCATCCTTTCAATGGCTTTTTCCTGCTCCCAAAAACCCACCCAAGAACCTATAAAAGAAGAAATCAATCTTATGATCAAAGCACAACAAGTGGCCGAACACAAGGGCCAGCCGGTTTTCCATTATGTCCTTGACAATGGCACCATGCAAGTGGAATTATCCAATTATGGAGGTTTGGTGCATAAAATCATCGCTCCCGATAAAAATGGAAACAAGGAAAACATCACGCTCACTTTCGACACTGTGGAAGAATACCTCAGCAAGCCCAATCCATTTTTTGGAGCCACTGCAGGTCGGGTTGCCAATCGAATCGCCGATGCAGAATTTACCTTGGACGGAACCAAGTACACGCTGGCCAAAACCAATGGAGATAACCACCTGCATGGTGGAGTGGAAGGTTTCAATAAAAAAGTCTGGACTCCGGAAACCTACTCCAATGACTCTACAGTGGGTGTAAAGATGACCTACCTCAGCGTGGATGGGGAAGAAGGCTATCCAGGAAATTTGGAAACCACCCTTTGGATGGAGTTGACGACGGATAATTCCCTTAGAATTCGCTTTGAGTCAACAACCGACAAAAAGACCATTCTCAATCTGACCAATCATACCTATTTCAATCTGGGAGGAATGAAGCGGGACGTGACGGATCATGAATTTCAGTTTTGGGCGGATGCGTACACACCGGTGGATGAGGAATTGATCCCAACAGGTGAGGTAAAAGACGTGACCGGAACTCCCTTTGATTTCAGAACTCCAAAAATCTTGGGAGATCAAATTGCTGCCAATGGTGGGGGATTTGATCACAATATGATCATGAAAATGGAAAGAACCCCTGAAATGAAACACTTCGTCCGAATCAAGCATCCGGAAAGTGGGCGGGTGATGGATATGTACTCTGACAATGCAGGCGTCCAATTTTACACCGCTAATTTCCTTTCCAACTTCTCAGGTGCAGATGGCAAAACGTATGATATTCATTGGGGCTTCTGCCTCGAATCTCAAAACTGGCCGGATGCTATCAATCATGATAATTTCCCAAGTCCGGTCTTGAATCCTGGAGAGAAGTATGAGCATACCATCGAGTATCGATTTTCGGTGGAGAAGTAAAAAAAGAACCCTCCAAGAGTCTAAAGCTTTTGGAGGGTTTTGTTATTTTTTGAGAGTCAATTCGGAAAAATTCCGAATTAGGTCTGAAAAAATTACAGGCTTGCCTTCAATTGAAAGTTTTCCCCGATCGCTCGGATTACTTTTAGAATGGTTTCAAATTGCGGTTTTGAATCCGAGGAAAGGGCTTTGTAAAGGCTTGGACGGCTGAGTCCGGTTTGTTCAGCAATCCGTGACATTCCTATCGCTTTTGCCACATGGCCAAGCGCAACAATGATTTCTTGAGCATTTCCTTCTTCGAGTACGGTATTCAGGTATTCCTGAACCATCTCCTCATCATCGAGGTACTCGGCAATGTCAAATTTTGAGGTATCCATATTAGTTTTCTTTGTATTGATTCCAGAGAGCCTTTGCTTTTTTGATATCGGATTCCTGGGAACTCTTATCCCCACCCACAAGTAAGAGTATAATTTTTTCTCCCTGTCTCCGAAAGTAAATTCTGTAACCCGGACCATAATGGATCCGAAATTCTTCGATTCCTTCGCCGACAGAAGAGACATCTCCTAAGTTCCCTGCTTCTACTCGTTGTAACCTCAAGAGGATTTTAGCTTTGGCTTTTCTGTCATTCAATTTTTTAAGCCACTTGTCGAATTCTGAGGTTTTCTCCAGAAGAAACATACGTAAATGTAATCACTTGGATACAAGATTAAAATACTTAAGATTTTTTCTGTTTGAGGTTTTTTACCTCAAACTAGCCGGATGCCATCTATCACGACAACTTCCCAAGTCCAATCTTGAATCCAGGGGAGAAGTACACCCAAAACATCGAGTATCGTTTTTCGGTAGAGAAGTAAAAAAAGAAACCCTCCAAGGAATTTAAAGCCATCGAAGGGTTTTGTTATTTTTTCAATTCTATAAGATCATTTTTTGCCAATTCTTAACAGTTCTTAAATCCATCTCAAACTCTCTTTTTTGACCAAAAGAATAATCTTTTTGGTAGAGAATTACATCTTCTTCAAATTTTATTGGAGATATAAAACCTTTTTGTAATGTAGAAATATTCGCAATTAGCATTTCTTTTAAATCAATAATAGTTAGAGAGGTAATTGGCCCTTCTTGATAATCAGTTGTAAGCCATTCCTGTAATGCCAAAAACCTTGACTCTGGATGCCAAAGGTTAACAAATCCAAAAATTCGATTTTTAATGGGTTTTCCGTTTAATTCAAGTTTATAGTATGAAGGCCCATATCTTATTTCCCCCTCTAAAATAAAACTCAGTTTATGTTTACCATCAGGTGATCGGTATTTTGGAGTGCTATTCATAAGGTTGATTTCTATGGATCTTAATGTAAAAAGGATTTACAATAGATTAGCCTACGAAAAAAGTTTGGTGACCACCCCCTGCACCTCCTCAAATCCCTGATAACCACACATCACTGCTTCGAAACCTTCCATTTTCCCAAAGTGCTTTAAGGCCAAAGGATTTCCGAAATGAACCAGAATACAAGGTTTGCTATCTGCTAATTCTTTGATTTCATCGAGTTCAGCTTGATTCATCCCAAACTGATTCAAAGGTTTGTGACTGGGGACAAAGACAGCTAAAATAAATTTTTCGGCTTGTTCCACCGGGACAAAATTCAACTTGAGTTGCTTGGAAAAGATGCTTTGATTTTGGGTGAAAAACTCCCGATACCCTAGCTTTCCAGCTTCGGCCAAGGCTTGAAGTTCGGAAGGATTAATTTCCCCCGAAATCACCGAAACATAGTTTTCCGCCAGGTCTTTTTGGAGTTGGGAATGGATTTCCCAATCGAAACTTGGAACCTCAATTTGTTTACTTTCCATTACTCCCAATCGCTTTTTCAAGTCCATGACTTTTTCAAAAACCGAATCCACTTCTTCCTCTGAGGCATTTTGGGCAATTTTTTCAATTCCTTCTTTCACATGATCTGAAAAGCACAAAATGTCATTTCCCGCATGGAACGCCTGCCATTCGAGTTCGCCAGGTTCTGGATAAAGGTTAGCAACGGCTTTCATATTCAGCGCATCGGAAATTACCAGCCCTTTGAAACCCATCTCGCCCTTGAGTAAATCATTGATCAATTCCCGGCTGATACTTGCAGGAATATCCTTTCCTCCTGTCAGGGCAGGTACAGCCAGGTGCCCCACCATGATCATTTCTACTCCTCGATCGATTCCATATTGGAAGGGGAGCAATTCCTCGGCTTCAAGTTCTGCTTTGGTCTTGTGCAAAATCGGTAAACCCAAATGGGAATCCACCGCAGTATCTCCGTGACCGGGAAAATGCTTCAGGCAAGCCTCGATTCCTGCTTTTTTCATTCCTGAATAGGCAGCAAAAGCGAGTTTGGCCACTTTTTCTGCCTGATCGCCAAAAGAGCGATAGCCGATGACCGGGTTATTAGGATTGGTATTGACATCGGCACAGGGAGCAAGATTCAAGTGAATTCCGGATCTCCTCATGTCCAAGCCCATGCGATAGCCGACTTCTTCCACCCACTTTTCTGCATCTTTTTTCAATGCTCCCAAGGTGATGGCAAAGGGGTATTGTGGGGTTTTTTCGACTCGCATAGCCAATCCATATTCCCCATCAATGCTGATCAAAAGCGGAATTTTGGAAAGTCTTTGGTATCTATTGATCAGTTGGATCAATTTTTCAAAAGTGCCTGAAACGTCCAAGGTCTCTGCCCGCTTTTCAAAATTGGCCGCTGCAGAATGCCGGCTATGAAAAAAAGTCAACCCGCCGATTTCCTGCTCCACGATCAGACGCTCGTTGGCTTGGTAGTTTTCTTCCGTATCGTGAATAAATGCTGCCGGTGAGAAGCATTGGGCTATTTTTTGGGATTTGTTCATTTGCTGATTGGAAGATTGCAAAATTCAAAGATTTGAAAATTAGGTGGTTGGTCTCGACAAGCTCGACCACCGTAGTTTTATTTTAACTGTGGGGTTGGAGAGAAAAGGAGGCAAAGCCTCCTTTTCTCTCCAACCCCAAAACACTTTGAGTTCCCGGACACCGAGCTTGTCGAGGTGTCGTCAAAGTATAAATTTGTTTTTTGATCACTTAAGCATTTATTAATTCACTTAAGTTTCAGAATTCTGAATTTAGCTTTCTACTTTCTTCCCAAACTCCCTCGGATACTTCACCGCATACGCCATGACAAAACTGGGAATCGTGGCTAGCACCACCCAAACAAAGAACCCGGGATAGTCCAGCCACTCCTGCATATAGCCCGAAATCATCCCCGGAATCATCATGCCCAAGGCCATAAAACCCGTGGCCAAGGCATAATGGGCAGTTTTGAAAAGTCCTTCCGCCAGATAGATCAGAAACACCATGTAAGCTGCAAAGCCAAATCCATAACCCAACTGCTCAATCACGACAACAAAAGCAGGAAAAACAAAGCCTTCGGGTTGTTGCCAAGCCAGCAAGACATAACCGAGATTTGGGGCATTGATAGCGAAAGCCATGGGCATCATCCACTTGCCCAAGCCATCTCGGGAAATCACAATTCCGCCGATGATTCCCCCTGCCAAAAGGGAAATCACTCCTAAAGTACCGTACAAATAACCCACATCTGTGACGCTCAGTCCCAAGCCTCCCGCCGTTCTTTCATCCAAAAAGAAAGGAGAGGCCATCTTGACCAATTGGGATTCACCCAAGCGGTAAAGCAGGACAAAACCCAGGGATAGCCCGATATTTTTCTTGGTGAAAAAGGTAGAAAAAACCTTTCCAAAACTGGGCTGATCTTCCTTTTTTACCCGGATCTCCTGCACGTTGGGAGTGGAGAAAAAGTTGACCAGAGTCAGAAGAAGCATCAATCCCGCCACAATGATCATGGTCCAGGACCAAGCTTTGGTCGGATCTCCCAGGCTTTCTTCCAGGTTACCAGCGATCACTACGATCAAACCTTGTCCGGTGATCATTCCCACTCGGTAAAAGGTGCTTCGCATTCCCACAAAAAAGCTTTGCTGATCGGGCTTCAAGGCAATTAAATACAATCCGTCCGAGGCGATGTCATTGGTGGCGGAGGCAAAGGCCCCCATCCAAAAGAAGGCTAAGGTGATCGTGAAAAACTGATTCAAGCCTGTGGTCAATCCCACTCCCAAAAACACCAGCGAAAGAATTAGCTGCATCGACAGGAACCATTTCTTTTTATTCCCAAAGAGCTCCAAAATCGGACTCCAGATGGGTTTGATCACCCAAGGCAAATAAAGGAAGGAGGTGTAAAGGCCGATATCTGCGTTGGAGATTCCCAGGCTCTTGTACATGATCACTGAGACAGTGATGATGATGACATAGGGAACTGATTCGGTCAGGTAAAGTGAGGGCACCCAAATCCATGGGTTTTTCGAGGGATTTTGGGTCATGATTTTCTCAATAAATGCTGGTAAATGCTGATTTCTGAGCCTTCGATGATTTTTGCTCCGACAGCCTTCTCGTAAAACTCAGCCGGACCGACTCCCCCGATGATGGCATAGGCGTAGCCCATTTCACGCAGCGATTCCAGAGATTTAAGTAAAAGCAGCTTTCCTATTCCTTTTCCCCTTTCGGATTCCAAGGTACCTGTGGGTCCAAAGAAATTCCTTGCCGTGCACTCGTAGCAGGCAAAACCCAAAATCTCATTTCCCCGCTGAGCAATCCAGCAGGAAACCGGCTGTCGGGAAAAAGCTACCTCCACCTCTGATTTCCAATAGGCACCGAAATGCTCAAAAACCCAATCGCAGACTAGATGCTTTTCCGGGGCGATGGCTTTTCGGATATGGATGTTCTCTTTTTCCTGCAACTTGGCTTCCAAGGCCCAAGACTCCGGGAGTTCAATCAGGCGGACAAGCATGTCTTTCATGGGCGGGTGTTTTTTGGGGTTTGGAAGACCTGAGTCTGAACGATCCTTCCGTAGTGGTCAATCCATCGGATGGCCAAATAGTCGGTATTCAGACTCGGAACTTCTAAATATCGGACTCTCGATCCACCTACCCAAGCCGTATGAATAATTGCTTCATGAAGTGTGTCGAGTTCATTTCCTCCCTGCACCATAGCATAGCGGATGGCGGGATCCAAGGGTTTTTCCAATTGGATTTGGGTTTTTTCCGAGTTGCTTTTCACATCAAAAACTACCGGGATTTCGATCACAGCAGGAGCTTTTGGAGCAAAAGAAGGCGGGAGGGTAGGTCGGTCGTACACCTCATTTTTGAGTAGCTGAGCTACATCCCTGTTTTTGGAATATATGGATTTGGCAGAGAAAAAGGAGTTGCCATGGATTTGGGTCAGGGTTCGTCCGTAGTTTACTTGGGTGTTGATTTCCCCAGGATTTTTCCAGGCTTCATCGGAGTCTTCCCTGACTTTGTAAGGACCATTTCCTAGGTAAATGGGGATTCCGTAGCTGTTGTTTGCCCACCAATCGGCCAGTTTGCGGTGGGAAGCCAAAGGATGCTCCATGCTCCAATAGAGCTGGGGAATAAGGTAATCGATCCACTGATTTTTCATCCAGAGCAAGACATCGGCAAACAGATCATCGTAATTGGTCTGACCTGCGCGGGTGGGAGAGCCTTTGGGGTCTTTGTCCTGATTACGCCATACTCCGAAGGGAGAAATGCCAAATTGAACCCAAGGTTTGGTGGATTTGATGGTTTGATTCAGGGCAAAAATCAATTCATTCACATTTTGCCTTCTCCAATCCTCCAAAGATTGTCCGGGTTTTTTGTACTTATTGTAGGAAGCCTTGTCGGGAAATTCCTGTTTGGGTTCCCGATAGGGATAGAAATAATCATCAAAATGGATGGCATCAATGTCGTAGTTGCTCACCACTTCCTTAATGATGGCCAAAAGGTGGTTTTTGACCTCAGGCAATCCCGGGTCGTAGTACCATTTGGTGCCATATTTCAGCATCCAGTCCCGATGCCGGTAAAAATCGTGAGACTTACTAAGCTCCTCTGTTTTCAGATCCATGGTCGCCCGGTAGGGATTGAGCCAGGCATGGAATTCCAACCCGCGGTCATGGGCTTCTTTGATCATCCAGGTGAGTGGGTTTTCCTGAGTTTGGGGTGCCACGCCTTGGGTTCCTGTCAGGTATTTTGACCACGGGGCATAGTTGCTGGGGTAGAATGCATCTCCCGCGGTTCGGATTTGGACGATGACGGCATTGAAGTTCAGGTCCTTGTAGTAATCCAAAAGGGCCAAATAGTCTCTTTTCTGTTTTTCCCAGGGATCGGTTCCTGAGATTGGCCAGTCGATATTGGCCACCGTAGCAATCCACACCCCACGAAATTCTCTGGGTATATCGGGCAGTCGGTAAGCAAGGGGCTGAAGTGCCACGGGAGGCCTAACCGGGGTTTTGGTAGGAAGGGTTTCTGTGGTTTTTGGGGTGCCAGATATGGGTCCGGTTGATTTATTGGTGGGAGGAGCGGAGGCGGATGGTTTTTGCGATTTACATGCCGAGAGAAAAAATAGGCAAGCGAAGGTCCAAAGGACCCATTTTGAAGTGGAATTCATGGAGGGGATTAAAGCTTGGGTACTGGTTTGAGGTTGAGGTCAGAAAGGTTTTTTCTCAGTTGATTCATGAATTTGTCTCCGGGGTCAGTTTTTACAGTCCGATAGTTGGGATCGGCTTCTTTCCAAAGTTCCGTATCCTGAAAGTTCTGGTATTCATGATGCCCGATTACATAGTCGATAGGATATTTTCTTTTCAAATAGCGGATCAAAGCCTCATTCGCTTTCAGCTGTTTTTTGGTCAGAGGCATATCGTCACTTCCGATATTTTCAATTCCTATGGCCAAATAGTTCAAGCCAATTGTGTGCCGAGCGAAAGTGGTATCCGGCAAAAGCCGAAAAATTGTCCCATCCCGATCAATCAAAAATTGGCTGGAAACATTCAGATTGCTTGCCCCGGTCAAATCCGCCCGACCTCCAAGCGTAGGTGGATCAAAGACATCGAAAGTCACCTCAATATTGTCAATGGCCGTCCAATGCACCACGACCATTTGAGGGTCAATGCTAGCTTGGCTTTTTTCCAATCCATGACGGTCTTTCAGGTATTGAAGAGACAGCTGTTCCCGTTCTGAATTCCAGGTAATGGGTTTGTCTAGGATTCGGAAGCTTGCTTTTGGGCTGCAGGATAAAGTAAGCATACCTATCAGAAAAATTGCTGTATGTTGATGAATTCTCGACATATCTTTCGGGTTTGCGGTTTAGGTCCTGAAAGCTAAACTAGCCAGAATTCTTATAACTTCAGCCTATATTTGGGCAAGTATCCTAGTAAAATTCTTTTCAGTTTGGGTTTTAACTATTGATTCAATCTTGTCCTATTCCCTTTTTTGCCAAAAATGAAGTGCCCAAATTGAAAATTTATTCTGAAAAAGATAGGTAATAATTCTAGCCCTTTTATTTTTGAATTACAATCCAATAGTTGATTTATGACTAGAGTATCAACAAATCCATTTCTTTTATTAATCCTCGTGATTTCTTTTTCTTGTGATGGGCAAGGCCAACCTACACCTTCTGACCCTGCCCAAGCCTTGAATCCCTATTCCAAGGGAAAAGTGGGAAATCCCGAAAATGTGGAGGCAGTAACTGAATCAGGCTTGGTGCTCATGGGAGGAAGTACTGATGTAGATGCGGCTATGAAGTGGATGATTGAGCGATCTGGAGGAGGAGATATGGTCATAATCCGTGCGAGCGGAGGAGATGGATACAATGATTATCTATTTGAAATGGGCGGGCTAAACTCCGTCGAAACGCTTCTGTTGAATTCCAGAGAATCAGCTAACAACGAACAGGTGTATCAGACCCTTAAAAATGCCGAAGCATTGTTCATTGCGGGAGGAGATCAGTCAGTTTACTTGGAAATGTGGGAGGGGACCTTGGTCGAAGAAGCCATTCAATACCTTATTCATGAAAAAAAAGTGCCTATTGGAGGAACTAGTGCTGGCTGTGCGATAATGGGTGAGTTTGTTTACACTGGCGAAAATGGTTCAATTGTTAGCCAGGAAGCATTGCAAAATCCATTTGATCGACGATTGACTGTCCGGAAATCCAGTCTAATTAATCATCCCTTTCTGAAAAACACCATCACCGATCAGCACTTCTATCAAAGAAACCGGGAAGGAAGATTGGTTAGTTTTTTAGCCCGGTTAAAACAGGTTTCAGCAAATAAACCGTTAAAAGCAATCGGTGTCGATGAACGAACTGCAGTTGTAATTGATAAAAATGGTTTCGCCCGTATATTGGGTCAATCCTATGCATACTTCCTGGAAGATAATCGCCCCGATGAGCAGCCAGAAAAGCTTCAAAGTACTTTTCCTCTAAATTGGAATTTAGGCCAACAAGCGCTGAAATATATATCTACAAATCAATCTGAGGCCCTCATTTTAGACTTATCCACTTGGGATTGGGAATGGGATGGTTTTTGGTTTGTTGAAGATGGCATTCTAAAAGTGAATTAATTCTCGTCTCTTTTTTGGTTGAACTGTCAATAAATTTTATTCCCAAACTCCCAAACCCCAAAGGGATGAAAAGATTTTAGAATCGAAGGGATGAAATGTTTTTGATAACAAGCGAGGGATTCTTGTTACAAACCCCGAAGGGGTGAAATGCAAAAAATAGGATAGGGTAATTTGAATAAAGATCTTAAGCTTAGGTTTTTTATGAAAAACTAATTTTGATTCAATATTTAACCTTTTTAATCATAGCTGACACTTTTCATCAGATTTATCTTCGCTGTCAAAGGAAGACAAAACCTGCTTCAAAAGCCTTGGTAGAGAGGAGGTTTTCAAATACATGGCTGGAATAATTACCAACAAAGGTCAGAAGTCAATTATCGTTAACGGCGTCCCTCATCATGTTCATGTTTTTGTCGGATTGAAACCTTCTCAATGCCATTTTTCCTCAGAAATATGGAGAAATCAATCTCCCGGATGATAAACCCGCTTGGCTTTTTTCATGACCTCTTCCTTGTCCAAAGTCATCGGCTTGAGGTCTCGATTTATAAAGCGCTCCATCTGGTCTGAAAAGTGTGGACTTTCGGGTCGGTTGCTTGTCCCATAGACATTGATGCTTTCCAATACGGGAAGTCCATCTCCAAACCGGACCATCAAAATGTAGGATTCTCCCTGCACGGCCTTTCGGGTTCCATTTTCCTGTGGGCTGCTCCGAATGGCAGCCAGCACATCGTCCAAGCCCCAAAGGGGCAAGATCTTCTCTCCACGGATTAGCTTTTGGTATTCTCCCAGGGTCACGATCGGCTTACCGAAATGAGTTTCAAAATGCTTTTTTGCCTCACGGATGCCTATCAGGGCCTCTTCTTCGGTCAGCTTTGTGTCAAAACTTCTGCCTGCCTTGGCAAACTGGTCCCACCAATAGTAATAAATAAAACCAAAGATCGCCGCGCCTTCACTATCTATTGCAGCTTCCCGATCCCAATTTTGAAGCCTGTGAATCTGCGATTTGATGTCCTCATTCGCTAGGGAATCCAAGGAGAAAAGGGAAGTCATGTCAGTGCGAAAAGCCAGGTTCCGAGGTAGGGTCTGGTCAAATTTGATCCGCTCAAAATCCTCCCAAGAGATCCTGCCTGTATCGGGCATCAGTTCTCTGAATCTGACGGAGCGATTGTTGTCTCTCAAGTCAAAACCCATTTCAACAGGATAATCCTCATAAAACAGGTTGTCTTCCAATCCACTGGCTTTAAATGGAGAATGGTTGGTGTTGAACAGGTATCCAGAACTTGGATTTACCTGCTGTGGAAGGTCTTGGAATGCGTGAAATTCTGTCCAAAGGGTATTTTTGGTGTTGCCCGGGACGGTACCTGAGTAGTCAAAGCCGGGAGTTCTTTTTGGTAAGAGCCCATTGCTGACGTAAAAAATCGTGTCGTATTTGTCTGCATAGACCGTGTTGAAATTGGTTAACTGCATGGAGTTCATGGCAGCTTTCCATTCGGAAAAGTTTTTGGCTTTGTTCATTCTCCACCATTGTTCCGGTGCTCCTATTCTCTCCAACGCACCCAATCGGATGGCAAATGCTCCCTGTTCTGTGATTAAAGTCGGGCCATGGATGCTTTTCCAAACTTTCTTCGGAACAGGAATTGTAATCCAATCCCAAAGTCGAACCTTCAGCCAGGCATAGTGTGATTCCAATTCCAGCCATTCTCCATCGACGAGGTATTCATTTTGGTCATCGGGATTGAGTTCTAGCTGATAGAGGTCCAGAAAATCTGGAGTATTTACCGTATGAGCCCACCCCAAATGTTCATTGGCTCCATGAAAAATCATGGCTCCGCCGGGGAAAAGCCCGCCCAGAATGTTCCAGCCTTCTTCCGATTGAAGATGGGCCTCATACCAGGCCACCGGACCTTCCAGAGGCTGGTGGGAATTGATAGCCAGGAAGGTTTCACCGGAATCTGTCCTGCTGGAATGAACCGCGATGGCATTGGACCCCTTGGGCATCGGGTCTTCAGGAATCATTTCCACATTTCCGCCCACGATTGCTTGCACGGCTCGGTCGGCACCGGACATCTGTGCAAGAGAAAGGATATAAGCCGAGACTATTTCTTTTGGGGTAATGGGGAATGCAGGCTGGTAGAGTACTTCTTCCGGATGAGCCAGGGCATAATCATTCATGCCAACAGCGTAGCCCTCCAAGACCTTTTTAAAATCAGGGGAGAAGGCCTCATCGTATCTTTCCTTTGCTATTTTTTTGGTTTCCAGTAAATGGACGAAGAAATCCACTCCTGCCCCTTGCTCACCGAAAACCCGGCCTGCCAAGGCTTTTCCTGCCAAAATGGTTTTCTGAATGGTCTCAAAATCATCTTCTGCGTGTGCCCAAGCCAGCCCGTAGGCTACGTCAGCATCTTTCTTTCCAAAAATATGAGGTACTCCAAACTCGTCTCGTACTATCTCAACCTGAGTAGTATCCCAGCCGGAGGGTTTTAAAACTCGCTGGCATGAGAAAGTGAAAAAGGAGAGGGTCAGAAGCAGCAGGGTAATTCTGGACATGAAGAGATGGTTTTTTTCTGAAAAGTAAAGATTCGGTCTTTAAGTTTAAAAAAACGTGATTTTATTCTTGGATGAGATGTTAAATAATTCTAACATTGTGTTAGAAATATATCACATATCGACATGAAAAATGTAATCGCCTTATTCGTCCTACTCGCCCTTCTGGCGATCACCTTGGTACTTTGGTTTAGCAAGGATTCCATGACAGGGTTTGACTTGGGGAGCTTAGGAATCATCTTGGTCATTGTAGCATTTGCTGTTTTTATTCTAGGGCGAAGGATAAAAAGCTGGAAATCAGGCGAGCCTCAGGAGGATGAACTGAGTAAAATGGTCATGCTGCGTACCTCCTCGCTTTCTTACTACATTTCCCTTTATTTCTGGGTTTTTCTGCTTTGGCTAAAAGACCAGGTAGCATTTGATCAGGAGGAGCTGATCGGGACCGGGATTTTGGGTATGGCTGTCATTTTTGCTTTGAGCTGGTTGTTTTTTCATTTTAGAGGTGTGCCCAATGACTAACCGAATCCGGGAATTCAGATTGCAAAAAGAAATGACGCAGGAAGACTTGGCAAAAAGAGTAAAGGTGAGAAGGGAGACGATCGTGTTTTTGGAGAAAAACAAGTACAACCCCTCCTTGAGACTGGCCTATGATTTGGCGCAGGTATTTGAAGTAAGAATTGAGGATTTATTCAGTTTTGAAGATGAAGAATGAAAAAGAAAAGTACCTCCCTATGTTTATTTCGGGTGGATTATTGCTTGGGGTTTTTTTAGGAATTACCCTGAGTATAATTAAGGACGATTTTGGTCTTTGGCTGTCTGTGGGAGTGGGTTTTGGAATGGCAGCAGGAAGCCTGTCTTATGTGATTTATGCTGCCAAAAAATAATAAAGCCGGCATCAAAGTGCCGGCTTTCGGGGTTGAAGCAACTTTCTCTTGGTTGATTTTATCTGAATTCGTAATCCACGCCATGGACCTGGGTAAGTAAAGTGGCGGGAGCATCCAACGCCACGGCAGATTTTGGTGGGATTGGAGTTACAGGTGAATTTTTCGCCAAATAGTTTTTCATAGCCTCATGAAGTGTATAGGCTGTATTTTCTGTATCCATTACTCCTTTGAATCGGCAAAGCATATCATCCGGATCTCCGTCCCGCTCACAGGCACAGATCGTGTAGACTCTTTCCATCTCCAGAGGCTTTCCATGAACCAAAGCTTTTTGAACCCGATGACCTTCTTCACCAAAGGCATTGAATTCGACTTCCATTCCTTTGAATTTGATCACCCATCCACCAAAACGCTTGGAGGCATCTTCTGCAAAGACATTGTTCAGTTCTTTTTCCAGCCAGTTTTTGATTTGGGTTCCAGTCACTTTTCCGGTACGGATCGTGCTGTCTACAGGAAGCATGTCGTAGATGAAGCCATGGGTAATCGGGATATTTCCGGTCTTGTCCGGGGTGGTTCTGGGGGGACAAAAGCGGAATCCGTTGGAAAGAACTATGTCCACCTCAGGTACTTGCCAATTGATGGCATCAAGAATCATGGTGTCAATGGGGTTTTCGATCACAAAGTACCGATAAAGGGGCACGGTACTATAGCCTGCAATCTGGTAAATATCCTCTTGGAAAGGTTGCTCATTTTGAGCAATCAATTGGGTCATTTTTTTGTCCGGAGCATTTTTTACAGCATCCACTTCCAAAAGGTCATAGCGGTCACTGACCACTTTTCCGTTTTCGATTTTTAATTCCAGTTTTCCTACAAAAGAACCAAAAGCTCCGGGTTCCACGACTTTGGCATACTTGGATTGGATGGGTTTTCTGACCCGCTCGTGGGTATCTCCTCCCAGAATATAATCCACTCCTTCACAGGCGGGCAGGTTGGCCAAATGCAGCTGCTGAGATAAACCCAGATGGGCAATAATGGCCACAAAGGCACATTTTTCCTGATTTCTCAGCACATCCACGTAGTGAGCCAGATTCTCTTCCGGCTTGGTGTAGATGATTCCCTTGCTGTAGTTAGGGGATTGTCGGATGGGGACAAGGTGATCGGTATAGCCCAAGAAACCTATTTTCACCCCATTAACAGTCCAGATATGGTAAGGCGGGAAGATGAGTTCACCCTTTTTTCCCTCACCCAAGTCATGGTACATATTGGCGCATACTTTTGGTGCATACAGAGACCCTAGGAGATGCTGCATGGCTTTTTTGTAATAGATCACCTCCCAGTTGCCAGGAAGATAAAGGTCGTAGCCCATCTCATTTAGTAGGGGTACCATGGCCTCACCGGTAGTTTTCACGGATAGTTCCGAGCCCTGAAACATATCTCCGGTGTCTATCAAGAAACTATGTTCGCTTTTCTTTCGGAGTTTCTCTACGAATGTTTTGAGATGCGCATAACCGCCTGTCTTGCGAAATACCGATTGTCCATTTTCCCAAAATAACTCATCATGAGGATGGATCTGGCAGTGGACGTCAGTGGTTTGTAAGATGGAAACGGTAAAGGAGGTAGGGATTTCTTTGGGAGATTTTTCTGGCTGGGTTGATGCAGAGGCGATTCCGGTAAGTCCGGTAGTGGCTCCCAAAGCACTCAACTGAGCTATGAATTTTCTTCTTGAGGATTTCATTTAGTAAGGTATTTCTGGGCTTATGTAAAGGGATCTAAAATTTTTCGGGTAAGGGAATACCTCCCCAAAATCTTTCGAAAAATAGAATTTAAGCCTTCAAAAATTCGGTGACAGGTGTCACAAAGCCAAAAAAAAAGGACCTCAGACAACTGAGGTCCTCTATTAAAGGTCAAATCAAAAGATCAACTATCAATTGGCTGCGGTAAATCTGACTACCTCATTTTTCATGGCCGGGATAGTTTGTAGGTATGCATAGATTGCTTTCAGGTCTTCTTCTTTCATTCCGGCATACATGGTCCATGGCATAATGGAATTGAATTCTCCTAGATTGACTTTTGGAATGACATAGCCGGAATCTGCATATTGTTTAAACCGCTGAATGAATATCTCTTCTGTCCAGTTTCCAATGCCGGTTTCCGCGTCAGGAGTAATATTGGAACTGGTTACCAACGAGCCATCAGGGAAAGGAAAGTCTCTGCCCCCTGAAAATGCAAATTCATGATTTATTACCCCTTGAGGAGTCATTCGGGTATGGCATTCAATGCACCCGGAAGCATTCACCAAATAGCCTCCGTAGGCAATCTGATCTGAAGGATCGGGTTTGGTCACCATCTCTGCATTTTGGGGCATGGTTCTCAGAATCAGGTTTACAGGGAAATCTGCCTTAGAATCAGGAATATCAGTTTCTACAGAAGGAATAGATCGGATATAGGCAATGATGTCGTAGATGTCTTCTGGATCCATTTTTCCATAATACATATAAGGCATCAGCGGAAACATGGCCCGGCCATCGTTGGTCACTCCTGTAGTGATCAGCCGGAATAGTTCACCGTCGGTGTAGTTTGAAATCCCGAATGGGGTAATGTTTTTTGCATAAAAAACACCCGGCAAGCCTATGCTGTGGTCAAATCGATCTCCCCCTGCACCCAAGGTTCCGGGAGTTGGAGGTCCGGAGAAAAGAGAAAAGTCGCGCTTGGAATGACAATCCATACAGACAGCCACGTGGTTTGCTAGGTAAGCGCCATTTTCTATCCTGTCAGGAGTGTATTCGATGGTGAGTTCAGGTGCCGGGTCTACCTTGGGAAAGGCAAATTGGAGAAAGGCTACCCCACAGATCCAGAGCAAAACAATAGCCCCTAGGAGGTAGGCTGCGATTTTAAATATTTTATTCATAGTGCTTTTGGCTTGGTTATCAGAAAGTTAATTTTTAGGATTTTGATTCGGAACCTCTGTCCATAAAAAGTTTTGTAAAAATCCGTAATTGTTATCTTTTTTCTTGGATAGTTTCAATTTGAAGAAATATTTAAAGGTTCTTGTGAAACAGATTTTGAATTTTCTTCTTCAAGGAAAAAAGACTTTCTATTTTCACAGCCAACAAACCATCAATCCCATGAACAAGCTCTTTCTAGTTGTATTTCTGATCTTGGTCTCGCCTGCGTTTAGCCAACAAAGTGAAGTTTTGAGTAAGTTGGACTCCAAAGCTGACTTTTATGGAGATATCGCCCGACAGATCTGGGCAAATCCAGAATTGGGCTACCTAGAGACCAATAGCTCCGCTTTGCTTCAAAAAACGCTAAGTGATGCAGGGTTTAAAGTGACTTCAGGGGTAGCTGATATTCCTACTGCATTTGTGGCAGAATATGGCTCAGGTAAACCGGTTATCGGCATTATGGCTGAATTCGATGCCTTACCGGGAGTGTCTCAAAAAGCGGTTCCTTTCCGTGAACCGGTAGTGGAAGGTGGAGCAGGTCACGCTTGCGGGCATCACCTTTTCGGGGCTGCTTCAGTGGCAGCTGGTATTACCGTGATGGAGTGGATGAAGGCTAATCAAATCTCCGGTACCATCCGCGTGTATGGAACCCCGGCAGAAGAAGGTGGTGGAGGCAAAGTCTATATGGCAAGAGCAGGTCTTATTTCCGATGTAGATGCCATGCTACACTGGCACCCAAGCTCTCAAAATGCAGCCGGCGCGACTTCATCCTTAGCCAATATTTCAACCAAGTTTAGATTTTACGGGGAGGCCTCTCATGCCGCTGCAGCGCCGGAGAGAGGTAAATCTGCCTTGGATGCAGTCGAGTCCATGAACTTCATGGTCAATCTGATGCGGGAGCACGTGCCGATGGAGACTCGAATGCACTACGTCATCACCCGGGGCGGTGAGGCTCCCAATGTCGTTCCTGCTTTTGCAGAGTCTTATCATTACGTGAGGCACCCGGATGCCCAGGTGGTCAAGGAGATTTTTGACCGAATGGTCAAGGCAGCCGAAGGGGCAGCTTTGGGCACTCAAACGCGAATGGAATACGAGATCATTAATGGCGTATATAACCTTCTTCCCAATGAAACCCTTGCACGAATCATGCATAAAAATCTAGAGTTGGTGGGTGGAGTGAATTATACTCCTGAGGAGAGAAAATTTGCAGAGGATATCATCAAGACTTTTCCCTCTGGAGTAAAAGCTTCTCCTGAGGATGCTACCAAAATAGCGCCGTTTCTGGTGGAAGAGAAAGGCGGCGGAGGTTCTACAGACGTGGGTGATATCAGCTGGTTGGTTCCTACTGTGGGACTTGGAGCAGCGACTTGGGTTCCGGGCACTTCAGCTCACACTTGGCAAGCAGTGGCTGCCGGAGGGATGAGCATTGGACAAAAAGGAATGCTCGTGGCTGCAAAAACTCTCACTCTCACGGCTATGGATATTTTCCAAAACCCTTCCGTAACTCAGACTGCTTTGGATGAGCTGAATCGAAGAAGAGGGGCTGACTTTACTTACGAGGCCTTGGTAGGTGACAGAAGCGCACCTTTGGATTACAGAAAATAATTTTCCCTTGAAAACTTCCTTGGCTCGCGCTTTATTCCTTCTTATTGTTTTTCATTTTGGTTTTTCAGGTTTTCCTGAAGCAGCATCTGCTATTCAGACCCCAGGAAAGCCTTCGGAAAAACCAAAAATTGGACTTGTGCTGAGTGGAGGCGGGGCAAAAGGAATGGCTCACATAGGAGTCCTGCGAGCCATGGAGAAAGCGGGTATCCGTCCGGATTACATTGTGGGAACTAGCATGGGGTCGGTTGTAGGGGGATTGTATGCGATGGGCTACAATGCCGACGAGCTGGAGCAAATCATCAGATCTATAGATTGGGACTTGATTATTTCCAATCGGGTGGGCTTTGAAACCATTGCCTTCGAAGAGAAAGAATACTACAACCGATATCTCATTGAGCTTCCTTTGGTCAATGGTAAAGTGTCTCTACCCTCAGGATTGATCGAAGGTCAGATGCTCTCAGAGGTACTGCACTATTTCACCTGGCCGGCAAATCAGTTTTCGGATTTTGACGACTTGCCGATTCCTTTTCGGTGCATTGCCACAGATGTCAGTACCGGAGAGCCAGTGGTTTTTTCCAAAGGATATCTTCATGATGCACTGAGATCAAGTATTGCAATACCCACAGCATTCACGGCTTTTCAGCTGGATTCTACCATTGTAGTGGACGGGGGAGTGGTGAACAACTTCCCGGTAGATGTCGCCAAAGAAATGGGGGCTGAATTTATCATCGGAGTCAACGTGAGTGACGAAGACTTCATTGATTCCAAGAAACTCGAAGGTTTTGGAGCCATTCTCATGCAGCTTTCTATGGCCAAGTCCTTGGCAAAGACAAGAGAGAATATCGAACAAACTGACATCTACATCAAGCCGGATTTGGGACCTTATTCTACCGGTAGTTTTGGTAGTTTTGATAAAATCCTTCGTCTAGGAGATGAGACTGGGGAAAAGTTTCTGCCTTTATTTCAGCGACTAGCTGACAGCTTACAGCTTGATTCTCCCTCTCCGGGTATTGGAATGGAGGCAATGTCCTCCAAAATAAGGAGGATAGAGGTTCAAGGAAATTCTATTTTCCCTTCCTCTTTGATTCTTTCGAAACTGGGAATAAAATCCGGAGAATCCGTTACCCGCGACATGGTCGAGGAAGGGATTCAGCGGGTCTTTGGGATCAATGGATTTTATAAAGTGGATTATTCCATGAGATGGCTGGGAGAAAATACCTATGACCTTATCATCCGGGTAAAAGAGAAATCCTCTAAGCTTTTCAGCTTTGCTTTTCATTACGATAATCAGTTTTCGGCGGGAATCCTGCTCAATTTCACAGCTCGAGATTTCATTGGGAAATCCTCCAGGACAGTATTTGTGGGTGATGTGTCAGCCAATCCTAAGTTTAGGGTGGATCATTACAAATACATTGGAAGAGAAAAGAAATTTGCACTAAATGCCCGCTACAACTTCCTCAATCAGGAACTTCCAGAGTACGAAGGAGGTAGAGAAGTCAATATAAATGTTGAAAGAAACCAGAGGGCAGAGCTTCAATTAATCTCTACTTCCTCTCTGAAAGAGGCTTGGTATGTGGGGGGTGTTTTTGAGACATCCAGCTCAAAAGTAAGGCTCAATCCGACAGTCCCAGAGGATATCAAAAATGCGTTCCAGTCCCATTTGGGGTTTAGGGTGAGGTACTATCGCAACTCCCAGAATGACAGGAATTTTCCGACCCGTGGTGCAGAAGGATTGATCGAAGGGACTTTTAATTTCAAAAACTGGGTAGGCATCAATCTTAGAGCGGGAGTAGATTCGGTGTTTTTCAATTTTGACGGAGTTCAGGTGGGTTTTCCTGAAAGTTTTGTGGACCTGTTGGCCGAGTCCCTTACTCCGGACCCTTACCTGAGTATGTATGGAAGATATTCCAAACTGCTTCCGCTTAGCCGCCGATTTCAGGTCCAGCCGATCGTCGCTGGATCTATTACGCTATCAAATAATGAGGGCGTAAAATCGTTTCAGGAATTTTATCTGGGAGGCTATCAGAATATCCGATTCAATGATACCCGGTTTTGGGGGCTCAATTATGCAGAAGTCACCACTTCCAATTTTCTGAAATTGGGCTTGGATGTCCAATTCATCCCCTTAAACAAGATCTTTGTAAGAGCTGGAATCAACAGTGTGGGATTCAGCGATGCAGATCCAATTTCCGATGGCAAATGGGCCGATGAAATATTCCAAGATGAGGTTTATTTCGGGTATGGGGCAGATATCTCTTACCAATCCATACTGGGTCCGATCTCCTTTGGAATCAGCTCCAATACCACGGATAAGAGGTTTAGATCTTACTTTTCCTTAGGGTTTTCTTTGAACCAAACTGATCGATAGATTAGGCTTCAAATTTTTTTCCGCTGGTGGAATTACATCCTTCATTTTCCAACTCTTTTTTAAAATAATCTAACTTGTAAAGAATATTTCTTTTCCCTAATTCGAAATCATGGATAGACGCAAATCATTGAAAATCATCGGAGGTTCGGTGGCTGGAATTGCAGGATTGGTCTTCGCAGACTGGAAATGGCAAATCGTAGATCGCCTGACCCACGCGGGCTTTTTCTCTTTCGAGGAGGAGCAATTGATTTCGGCAATCGCTGAAACCTTTATTCCCGAGGGCTTGCCTCCCATCTTGCCTATTCCTGATGCCCAGCCCATAGGTGCAATCAGTACCGGGACAGACCAGTTTTTGATCAAGCTCTTCGAAAAATGCTACGAAAAAGAAGATCAGGATTTGATCAAGACCCAGTTGAAATCCTTGGGAAAAGCTGGTTTTTTGGACCTTTCCCAAGAGGAAAAAGAGAAAAGCTTGCTCGCACTCAAAGACTCCGGGGTAGAGGAGGAAGAAAAGTTCTACAGTTTAATGCGATCCAATACGATCATGGGCTTTACCACAGTTAAGGAAGTCATGGTCAATTACCGGGATTATAAAGTAGCTCCCGGCTACTATCATGGATGTGTGGATGTGCCTATTTCTTAAAGAAGGATCATGGAAAAGATAACCATAGAAGTTTCCAAAAGTGTAGCTAATGCTTGGAATGCATTGGAGGATAAAAAGAAAAAAGAAATCAATGAATTGGTTTCTAAAATCATTTCCCAGAGCGAAAAATCTAAAAACATAGATTACTGGGAGAGACTGAGAGAAATTCGCAAAAATGCATCTGAGAAAGGATTGACGGAGGATATTCTCAATCAGATACTGAATGAGGATTAAGATAATATTTGATACCAACTGTCTTGTCAGCACCCTCCTTTCTCCCGATTCAAGGGTTGCAGATTCGTTCAGGAGGGGGCTTGAAATTGGAGTTTTGCTGACTTCTGACGAATGTTTCAAGGAAGTAGTTGGGGTTCTTCAAAGGCCCAAATTCAGAAAGTATTACAGTAATGATGAATTGTTGTTTTTCCAAAGTATTCTGGTGAAGGAGCTTCAGTTTCAACTTGTGAAAAGTAATGTTTCAATCTGTAGAGATCCAAAGGACGATAAGTTTCTTAATCTAGCCCTTGAAAGTCAGGCTGATTTCCTAATCACGGGAGATAATGACCTGCTCACTTTAAAAAGATTCCACAATACTGAAATTATCTCTCCACGAGAATTCCTTGAAAAATTTAAGTAAGCAAAAAATAATAAGCCCATGTCCAACCTTAATTTGAAAGTTAAACAAAACAACACCTACGACGCCATTGTGATCGGTTCTGGGGCTTCGGGCGGCTGGGCTGCCAAAGAACTTTGCGAAAAAGGCCTAAAAACACTCGTGCTAGAGCGTGGAAGGATGGTCCGGCATATCGAAGATTATCCCACCGCTTCCAAAGCCCCTTGGGAATTTGAGTTCCGAGGCGTAGTTCCGATCGAAAAAAGATCCGGTGTGGGTGCTGCCAATTGGAGACGCGAGGAAACGATGCACTGGGCTTTGGCTGAAGACGAACAGCCTTACATCGAAGAGAAGCCATTCCGTTGGTTTCGGGGCTATCATGTAGGAGGTAAGTCCCTGCTTTGGGCTCGGGGCACTCAGCGCTGGTCGGATTTTGACTGGGAGGGCCCTGCGCGTGATGGCTATGCAGTAGACTGGCCGATCCGATACAAGGACATGGAGCCTTGGTACACCTATGTCGAGACTTTTGTTGGCTTTGCGGGAAGTCGGGATGGTCTGGATGTACTCCCAAATCAGGTGGTGCAGCCGGGATTCGAGTTGAGCTGTGTGGAGCAGTACTACAAGGAAAAGCTGAAGGAGCTGTATGGGAATGAGCGACATTTGATCCAGGGACGTTGTGCTCATTTGACCGATCCACAGCAGATTCACAAAGATCAAGGCCGGAATAAGTGCCAAAATCAAAACATGTGCAATCGGGGATGTGTCTATGGAGGGTATTTCTCCGCCAATGCATCCACTTTGCCTTGGGCAGAGAAAACCGGGAATTTGACAATCCGCCCGGATTCTGTAGTAGAATCGATTTTATACGATGAGCAAAAGGGAAAAGCCATCGGGGTTCGGGTGATTGACCGACATACCAAGGAAGCGATCGAGTTTTATGCCAAAATCATCTTTGTCAATGCTTCCACGATCAATTCCAATTCGATTTTGCTCAATTCCAAGTCTTCCCGCTTCCCTAACGGACTAGGGAATGACAATGGTTTGATGGGGAAATTCATCACATGCCACAATTACCGAGGTAGTGGAAATGCCATTTTTGAGGGATTTCAGGATAAATTCAATGACGGCAAGAATCCCGGACACGCCTATGTGCCCCGCTTCCGGAATGTCTATCGGCAGGAGACCGACTTTCTGAGAGGCTATGCGATCGGGATGTCAGCCAGCAGGCAATTGGATGGAAACGGAGAACTGATCGGAGATGCTTTGCGAGACAGTCTGCTCAATCCGAAATATGGAGTTTGGAGCATGGCAGCTTGGATGCAGGGAGAAATGGTCCCAGAGGAATCCAACCATATGCGATTGAGTGAAACCGAGAAAGACAAGTACGGAATTCCAAAAATCATTATGTCTGTGGAGTGGAAAGAAAATGATGATAAAATGACACGCGATTTTGTGGAGCAGCAGAGTGAGATGTTTGAGCGGATGGGCTTCAAAAATATCAATGTGGTAGATCGGGGATCTCCTCCTGGGTCGGATATTCATGAGATGGGTGGAGTAAGAATGGGTAATGATCCCAAGACTTCTTTGCTAAACAAATACAATCAACTGCATGCCTGCAAGAATGTCTTTGTGACAGATGGAGCCTGTATGACCAGTGCGAGTACACAGAACCCCACTTTGACATTTATGACCCTGACTGCCCGAGCTGCCAATCACGCAGTGGAGGAGTTGAAAAAAATGAATTTGTAAAATGCTCTCACAGATTTCACAGATGTTCACGGATGATTTTTTATCTGTGTTCATCTGAGTCATCTGTGAGAAATAACTTCCCAAAAACCTATGAAAAAGGCCTTGCTCTTCATCGCTCTCACCTTGGTGTGGATCATCATCCCTCCCCAAACCCATGCCCAGAAAAAAGGCGACCCTATGCTTCAGGTTCCTCTTGGCTTTGCCTCCTATACTTTCCGAAATCAATGGAAAAATGGAGTTCCTGAAGCACTGGATATCATCCAGCAAATGGGCTTTACCGAGTTTGAAGGAGGTGCACCACAAGGGGTGAGTGTGGAGGATTTTAAGCAGATGCTGGCTGATCGGGGCATTTCTTTACCCTCAACAGGCACGGGTTTCGAGCAATTGGAGTCAGACCCGCAGGCAGTGGCAGATCGGGCCAAAGCGCTGGGAGCCAAGTATGTCATGTGCGCTTGGATTCCGCATAAGACAGGTCAATTCTCCAAGGCCGATGCCGATCGTGCGATCAAGGCTTTCAATGAAGGGGGCAAAGTCCTCAAAGAAAATGGAATCACGTTCAAATATCATGTGCACGGATACGAGTTTCAGCCTTATGGCAAGGAAACCCTTTTTGATTACTTGGTAGAAAATACCGATCCTAAGTACGTCTCTCTGCAAATGGACGTGATGTGGACCCATTTTGGTGGAGGGGATCCTGCTGCACTTTTGAAAAAATATGGTAAGCGATGGGTGTCACTTCATCTGAAGGATTTCAAAAAAGGAGCTCCAAAGGATATGACTGGACTCACCGGACCGGAGAATGATGTCCCACTGGGCGAGGGTGAATTGGATTTTCCGGCCATTCTCAGGGAGGCTAATAAGATCGGAATCAAGCACATGTTTATTGAAGATGAAAGCGATCATGAGTTGGAAGCTTTGCCAAAAAGTATCGCATATTTAAAAAGCTTGAAATATTGAATCAGGCTGGATTCCTGGATGTAAGCCTTTGATTGCAAGGGGTTTGATTTATTAATTTTTTCTTGATTACAAATTTTTTTTATGATTTTTCAAACTAAAGGCCAATGAACCTGTTTTTAGGCATATCGTGTCTAAAATGCGCTTATTATCCTCTTTATTTATTTTTATCATTTTGCTTGGTCCAATTGTGAATTCTCTGAATGCAATAGACTGGGTGGATGATTATTATGGATTTAATCTGGTTGAGATTTTGGAAATAGAAGAGGAAAGAAAAGAGAGCAAGGACAAAACCAAGTTTGTGCTGGAAACAGAACCTGTACTTCTCGGATTTTCCGGAATTTTCGTTTCAGAAGTGGCCGAGTTAAGTGTCAATCAATTTCCCGCAGGCTTTTTATTTAGGGTTGATTTCCCTCCCGAATCCCAGTGATTTTTCTAGTTGAGTGAATCAATTTCTTCACTCTAAATCCCAGTATTCTTTGTTTTCAGATCCTTTCTTATTGGAAAGTAAATCGTGATACTTCCAATTCTTGCTTTGTCCATCGGTTGATGGGGTACGGGCAAGGTGGGAAACCTCCGGTCTTTTCTAAATCAAAAGAGGGCCTGAAGCCTATTTCAATTCCTAAAATTTCAAAAATGAAAATTAAATTAATTTATATCATTCTGGTTGCCCTGTTTGTAAGTCCGGGCAACTTATTTGGGCAGGTAATTTCCCCTGAAGTTTCAGAGTTTCTAAAGTTGGAGCAAAACCAATATTTCGCAAATCGTGACAGTGCCTATGCTGACCCTGTTTATGGACTGAAGAAGCTTATTTATGGTAACCGTCGATTTGCTGAGGATAAAAGTATCAATCCAAGACAAACCGATCAGGACCTAAAAAACACCGAGGCAGGTCAGGCTCCTTTTGCCATTATCATCGGATGTGCGGATAGCCGGGTGCCCAACGAAATCATCTTCGATCAGGGAGTGGGCGATCTTTTTATCACTCGAACAGCCGGTCAGGTGATGGCTGAAGCTTCCTATGGTACAATCGAATATGCTGTGGAAGTGTTGAAAACCCGTCTCATCGTGGTCTTGGGTCATCAATCTTGCGGCGCTGTAGATGCGGCAATGAAGCTGCCTGCCAACCCTCCGGGCCATGTGGTTACGCTGATTAATTCAATCAAGCCTGCCTCTCTCCGGGCAAAAGCGCAAAATCTTCCGGCCAAGGAGGCTTTGGATGTGGCTATCAGAGAGAATGTAATTGAGCAGGTAAAAATGCTCCGCGGATTGGAACCGGTACTCAGCAGGAAGTTTGACGGAGAGGATATTCTCATCGTGGGAGCGGTTTATGATTTGCAGACAGGCTACGTTAATTTTATCGAGGAGACCATCACTTCATTGCCTGCCTTTTCGCAAAAACTGGCTTCCAAATAGTCTCAAAATTTGAAAGTAAAAGAAATGAAAAGAATCCTAATCCTTTTTTTCATGCTCTTCCTGGCCTCCCCCTCATGGGTGCGGGCTCAGGTAGATGAAGATCAGTTGGGGGCTTGGTACATGTATTTCTTTACCAAAAAGTTGGGGGACAAAGGCTTTGGGATTCAGGGGGATTATCAGTTCCGGTATTGGGATTTGGGGAGTGATCGGGAGCAGCTGCTGCTCAGGACGGGGTTCACCTATCGACCCAAAAAGGCCGACGTGATGTTTACCTTGGGCTATGCCTTTATTTCCTCGGGGGAGTTTGGAGAAAGCAGAAACTCAGTTCCCGAAAACCGGATTTACCAAGAGGCTCTCCTACCTCAAAAGGTCGGGGGTAGAGTTTTCCTCACCCATCGCTTTCGCTATGAACAACGCTGGGTGGAAAATCAGGATTTTCGTACCCGCTATCGGTACAATCTTTTCCTCAACCTTCCTCTCAATGGAACCGAGCTGAAGAAGAATGTAGTCTATCTGGCTTTATACAATGAGATTTTCATCAACGGGCAGACAGATATCGGAGACGGGAGAGTGGTCGAGCGATTTGACCGAAACCGTACCTATTTGGGGCTCGGTTATGGACTGAGAAACAACCTGCGCATGCAAGGCGGCTGGATGAATCAGACCACTAGCCAAGTCAGCAAAGGTCAGTTGCAGCTGAGTCTGCATCATAGTTTCTAAAAAATGAAAGCCCGGAAAATTTTCCGGGCTTTTTTATGAGATTTTGATCGAGTTCGAATTTGTGCAGAGGCTCGGGAAGACCTTGGGCTGCCTTCCCGAATTCCCCTGACTTTTGGGACTAAACTGAATAAACCTTACTTTGAAAACAACTACTGCTATCAACGGACACTTCTTTGCCTGTGGCTGAATTTTTTAATTAAATGATTTTATCTTACATATAAATCCCCAACACAAATCCGAATACGAATGCATAAATTATTGATAATAAGTGTTTTAATTGTATTTTCCTCTCAAGCTTTAGCTCAGAAAAAGGAGAAAATAAATATCCTGCTTATCCATGTGGATGATTTGGGAGCGACTGATCTTGGGGTATTTGGAAGTGATTTCTACGAGACTCCCAACTTGGATGGATTGGCTGCAGAAGGGATGAGATTTACCCAATCCTACGCTGCGGCGGCGATCTGCTCCCCGACGAGAGCGGCACTTTTGACTGGGAAATATCCTGCACGCATATGCATCACCGATTGGATTCGGGCCAAGTTTCAGGGATATTCTACTTCCGGTGACCCGGGGGAATATGTGATCTTTGAAGATAAGCCCTTGAAGACTCCAAAAATTCAGGGCTTCTTGCCTTTGGAAGAGTTGACTTTGCCGGAGCGATTGCTTCGGTTGGGATATGCCACCATGCATGTGGGGAAATGGCATTTGGGTGAGGAAGGACACCACCCCGAAGATCAGGGATTCCAGATTAATATCGGCGGAAATGATCTCGGTCAGCCACCAAGCTATTTTGACCCTTATCTATCACCCAACGGCAACCCAGATTATGTGCTAAAAAACGTCCCTCCCAGAAAAGAGGGGGAATTTCTGACCGATCGGGAAGGGGATGAGATCGTGAAGTTTCTTCAGCAAAAGTCCAAGGAGCCCTTTTTCATACATTGGGCACCCTATGCAGTACATACCCCGATCATGGGTCCTGAGGATTTGGTGGAAAAATATAAAAATAAACCTCCGGGAAAACAGAGAAATCCCACCTATGCAGCTCTGGTTGAGAATCTGGATCAAAATGTAGGAAGAGTAATCGCGGAGTTGGAGCAGTTGGGGCTTCGGGAAAAGACTCTGATTATTTTCACCTCTGACAATGGCGGGCTCATCGGAAATCCCCAAAACCCGGTTACCGTAAATCTGGGACTTCGATCCTTCAAGGGCTATCCCTACGAAGGAGGCATTCGGGTGCCTACAATCGTGTCTTGGCTGAATAAGATTCCTGCAGGGACGATTTCGGACACACCAATCATCACCATGGATTGGATTCCGACCGTTTTGGACTTAATGGGAGAGGATTCGGCAGTCGGAGATGGGGTGAGTTTGAAGCCTTTGCTATTGGAACAAGGAGCACTTGGCAACCGGGATTTATTTTGGCATTTTCCCCACTACCGGACGCCGGATGTTTTGCCCTATTCTATCATTCGATCGGGGGACTACAAGTTGATTTATTATTTTGACGGGGAAGGAGTGGAGCTGTTTGACCTCGCCAATGACCCCAAGGAGGAAACCAACTTAGCCAAACAGTTGCCCTTTGTGGTAGCCGAACTCAAAGCCAAACTGGAGAACTGGTGGAGGGAGACTGGAGCGAGGCTGCCAAGGGCTATGTAGTTTTTGCAGGAATAATTACTGTACTAATTATTACAATAATGAAGTCTACCAATTAGTCCGGTAAGTTGTTCATGGTCTTTTAGTGGGGAAACTGCTTTTCCAAAGTTCAAAACTTTGGAAAAGTTGTGTATGTAATTTAAAAGATTTACTAAAAAATAATTGCTTGAGATTGCAATTAGTAGGATTTTGTACGTACTTTAACTAGATATAGCTTTTAAAATCAAATCATTATGGCAAAGTCAATCTCAGTTTGGTTAGTATTGGTTTTGGTCTCTTTTGTGACTTGCTTTGGCCAAAACCCAGGCAAAAAGGTGGCAATTGATGGAAAAGACATCTTTTATCATTTGGCTGGAATTGAAAATAGAAAGTTTGGCCAACCTTTGGTAATCCTTGAAAGTAACCATGCATCAAGTTTCGATACTTGGTATAAAGTGATTGATAACCTTGAAAACGTCCCTATTTTGGCCTATGATCGAGCGGGGATTGGGCAATCTGATCCATTTGATGAATCACCCACCCCTGAAAATCGAACCCGGCAGCTTAGAAATTTGCTGGAAAAATTAAACTTGGAACCTCCCTATATTTTGGTGGGTCATGGCTGGGGAAGTATGCTGATCAAGGATTTTGCAATGACATATCCCGAGTCGGTGGAGGGGATGATTTATCTTGACCCGGTGGACGAGTCTTCCAGTTTTGAGAAAATGATCACCATTTTCAACCAAGCAGGATGGGATGGAGAGAAAATCGCAAAAGAGTTTTTTGAAGTTAGGAAAGAGAGATTCCAGCAAGCGCCGGCAGGAATAAAAGCAGAGGCTCAAGTGATGTATGAGTTTGCATTGGGAGAAAAAAGCAATCCTAAGCTTTACGATTTCCCTGAAATTCCTTCGGCAATTCTGCTGGGAGGCAAGCATGTAGGCTATATGGAAAATCCTTTTGAGCCAACGCTCACTGTTGATTATCAGCAGGTGGTCAATTTGCTTCAGCGAGACCGAATTTCAAATTTCACGGATTTGATCCTAAACAGGCAAGATTCTGAAATGATATTGCTATCCAACTACATGCATTATTTCCACCTTCAGGAACCTGAGAAAATTTCCGCTTCGATTCTCTCGAAGTATCATGGAGATCCTGCCAAAAAGCTGGTCAAAGCAGCCCAAAAATATGATTTAGAGCAATTCAAGAAATACCTGGAGGGATTGGAGACGCATACTTTGAATGGCGAGATTACCGAAGCCATCATCAACATGCTTGGCTATGATCAGCTTCGCAAAGATCAGCCTGCTCATGCTTTGGTTCTGTTTTCCTATAATCTGGAGCAAAATCCACAGTCAGCCAATGTCTATGACAGTATGGGGGACGGATTGGTCGCTATGGGTAAAACCAAAGAAGCTATTCCCTATTTTGAAAAGGCAGTCAAGCTTGGAGAGCAAAGTAAACATCGGGATTTGGGGCTATTCAAGAAAAACCTCGCAGCAGCAAAAGGAGAAGAATAAATCTGAAAATCTCCTAACTACCCGGGTTGAAAACAGCAATAATCACTTTTTCTTAGAATCGAGTTGCCTAGATGGCTTTTCGTTTGGGGAAAATCGGTGGTTGTGGATTGCAAAGAGAGGCTTCCTGCATTCGTGTAAATTTCTTAATCTTATAGCTCCCCAGCAGGAAGAAAAATGAAAAAGAAAGTTGCCGTTTTAGGCGGTGGAGGTTTTATCGGAGGACATCTTGCCAAACGATTAAAGGAACAAGGCAATCATGTCTTAGTCTGTGACCTCAAGTTCCACGAATATTTAGATCCCAACCAAATCGCTGATGAATATCAAATCCTAGACCTTACGGATCCTCTTCAGGTAGAAAAAGCCATTCCTCAAGGTTGCGATGAGGTGTACCAACTGGCAGCCGATATGGGAGGAGCCGAGTACCTTTTTTCGGGCTTGAATGATGCGAATGTGATGAGTTCCTCCGCTTTGATCAATCTCCATGTGGTGCGAGAGTGTGTGAGAAAAGGTGTGAAAAAGGTGTTTTTTTCGTCTTCTGCCTGTGTTTATCCCCTTTTCAACCAAGAAGACCCAACCCATCCCAATTGTGAGGAGTCTACGGTTTATCCCGCCTTTCCGGATTCGGAATATGGTTGGGAAAAGCTCTTCAGTGAAAGGCTTTACCTTTCTTTTCACCGGAACTACGGGCTAAATGTGCGAATTGCCCGCTTCCACAACATTTTTGGACCTTTCGGTACCTGGAAAGGAGGCAAAGAAAAAGTGCCGGCTGCAATGCTTCGCAAAGTCATCGAGGCTCCCGATGGAGGTGAAATCGAGGTTTGGGGAGACGGAACTCAGACGCGTTCCTTTCTTTATGTAGGGGATTGTGTAGATGCGGTTTTGGAGCTTATGGCGAGTGAGTTTACCGGACCGGTGAATATCGGTTCGGAGGAGATGCTCTCCATCAATCAACTTGCAGCAATGGCCATCGGACTTTCAGGCAAAAATCTCCGAATCCGGAATCTTCAAGGCGAAGCTTTTTTCAAAAAATATGGATTTCCTTGTCCTTTGGGGGTGATGGGGCGAAATTCCGACAACAGACTCTTTGAGCAAAAGATAGGAAAGACCAATTTTTCACCCTTGATTAAGGGTCTGACTGAGACTTTCCATTGGATCGAGAAACAAGTGGTGATTGAAAGCAGTCTGATCAAATGAAATCCAAAACATTGGTCATCATTTTGGGACAGGCGAGAGCTGACAGGCTTACTTGGGATTCCTTCAAAAAAAACGTGTTGAAGGCCCTTGAGGCAGACTTGGCGCTTTGCATTGGAGAATCTCCTGAAAATACCCCTTCCAATCAGTATTGGGCGCATGCTATCTACCGTTGGGTAGTACCTGAGTATGAGGATTTCGGCGATGGATTTGATCAGATTCAGCTGGATAGGTATGGGAAAAATACCGAATGGAGGCAGGTATTAACTGTGCCTGACCAATGGCTCGGGGGGATAAAGGGGGGAAATGAACAACCAGGAAGTGCCGGGATATTGGTGTATCTGAAGGCCAAACTTTTGGAATTTCTTGAAAAGGAGGAAATCAGAAAGAAATACGATCGATACGTAATCACCCGCTCTGATTTCATCTGGGAGGTGTCACATCCCAAGTTGGATCGATTGGATCCAGACAAAATTTGGATTCCTTATGGGGAATTTTATTGGGGAGTTACCGATCGGCATGTGGTTTTGACCTCCAATTATCTTCGGCCTTATCTGGATTTGATTGGCCCGGTTCTTAGTGAACCGGATCAACTGATTCGGCAGATGCAAACTTATAATCCCAAGCCCAATTGGAATCATGAACAGTACATTCTGTTTCGACTTAGGAGTCAGGGCTTGGAAAAGAAGATCAGATTTCTTCCCTACATGATGTATTCGGTAAGGGAGGAGACTACACCTACACGATGGGCGGAAGGGGAATTTGACGAAGAATTAGGCTTTTTGGTCAAATATCCAGCTGAGAAGATTCGCGCCAGACTCACTCGGAAATATCTGACTAAAAAATCCGGAGAGGTAGTTTTGATGCCTGATTTATTGTTTCGTTGGATTCTAAAGGGGCTTTTTTCAATGAAAGTGAGAGGATGGATATCCTAAGGGCAGGATTCTGGGTAGAAAGAAATGCTTTTCCGCTATTCGATATCTGTAATCCGAGTACATCCTCAACACACCAACTTAAACCCATATCCCCGCACATTCAGGATTTGAATATTGGGGTCGTCCTGCAGCTTTTTGCGAAGCTTGGTGATAAAAACATCCATGCTACGGGCATTGAAAAAGTCATCCGAACCCCAAATTTGGTTTAGAATCAGCGTGCGGTCGGTTATGTCGTTGGCATTTTCCAAAAGCATCTGCAGCAGTTGGCTTTCTCGGGCAGTCAGGGGAGTCTCGGTTTCGGCAAGCTTTAGCAGTTGACGAGTAGGGTGAAATTTATATTTACCTATTGAAATCCAGTCGCTTTGATTCTGCCGGGTTCGCAGGCGATCCAACTGGGCCTTGATCCGCACGATCAGCTCTTCCATGCTGAAGGGCTTGCGCACGTAGTCATTCGCTCCGAGGCCAAAGCCTTTGACCACATCTTCTGTCTGACTTTTGGAAGTCAGGAAAATGATCGGGGTGTGGGGATCGATTTTGCGGATTTCGGCAGCAAGGGAAAATCCGTCCTTTTTGGGCATCATCACGTCTAGTACCAAAATATCTGGCTTTTGGGCCTGATAGGATTCCCAGGCTTTTAGCCCGTCGGGACATAGCCGAACTTTGAAGTCCCTGCTTTCCAAACTCTCCTGAATGATCATTCCCAGCGCCAGCTCGTCTTCAGCTAATAGTACGTTGATTTTGCTCATGGCCAATAAGTGATAAAGGTGGTAGAATTCTTTCCCGTTTCCAGTTCGATTTTTCCTTCGTGCTTTTCCAAAATCTTTTTCACGTAATACAAGCCTATTCCAAAGCCTTTCACGTCATGGACATCGCCTTTTGGTATTCGGTAAAACTGCTCAAAAACCCGCTCTTTTTGCTCCGAACTGATATTTCCTCCGTTGTCGTGAATTCGGATTTTGTGCAAACCGTTTTGATCGAGGCAGATTCGGATTTGGTCACCGCCGTATTTGATGGCATTGTCGAGGAGATTGGAAATCACATTTTCGAAGTGAAAAGGATCTGCGAAAATTGGTTGGGGGTTGGCCGGAAGAATCAGGTCGATTTGCTTTTCCGGCGCTAAAGTCTGGAACTTTTGCACCAATTGTCTCAGGAGAATTTCGGGTTCGATCGCCTCCTTTTTCATCACCAATTGATCTGAATCCAACGTGGCTGTTTCCAGCAATTTTTCAACCATTTGGTTCAGTTTGAGCATTTGGGTTTTGGAAATATCCAGGTAGCGGTCTGTTTTGGCTGCATCTTTCTCCGGATTGAATTGCTGGATTCCCTCGATCGCAGTAAGGGTGGTCGCAATCGGAGTTTTGAATTCGTGTGTGATATTCCCGATCAGGTCCTGCTTGATTTCAGCGATTTCTTTCTGGTTTTTGATCGTTTGGTAGAGGTAGTAAAAGGCAAAGGCAATAATCCCAAGGAAAACCAAGGAGGTCATCAATTCAACTAATCCCCGCTTAAAAATGGTAATGGCGGTATTTTCAAAATACATTTCTAAGGAATGCCCCGGAGGCAGGAAGGTAGATCGGGAAACGGTTTTGAAAGGCATCTGGGGCTTTTGGGCTAATACAAAGCTATCTTCTGCAGTATCTCCACTGAGTTGGATAAGTCTGTAATTGATAGCTATGCCCCGACGATCCAGTTCCTGGAAAAGAAACGCATTGATTTTGTCAAAATCCAAACTATCCCGGGTGATAGAGATTATGATACGATTGGTTAAGGTTTTGATCTGATTTAAACTATCAGCTGCTCTCTTTCCAAAAAATACCCGAAGTTCATTTTCCTGGTCAAGACCGACTCCTGATGTAGAGTCCCAAGTGTATGAATGCGAGGCACTATCTTTTTTGATTTCTGACCAGAACATAGAGTCAGGACGATTTTTTTCAACGTCCTGTATGGCTCTAAAAATCATCTTGCTTTTCCCAACCCGTTCAATGAAGTCAGAGGTTTCTTTCGAGATTGAGGTATCAGATTCAGTGAAATTTTCCGGGTCAAAGCCTTTTGGAAGAGAATCAATCAAATCAGGCTGGCCTTTGATCTGAAAAAGTTCAAGGTTGTCAGTCAAAGTGATGACATCGGTTTTGGCGATGTCTGCATAGTAGTTTTCTACCGCATTGTCCAAGCTTTGCTGGATATCGCTAACCAATTTGGATTCAATTACCTCAAATTGGTTGAACAGTCTCCAAGCCTGAACTAATATACTGATGGCTAAGGTCACCCCGATTAAAATTCCGATCCGCTTGAATTCCAGTCTATTCATAAGGCTAAATTAGCAGGTTAGGAAGGAGGAAAAAACTCAGGTTAACACTCGTTAACACTGCTTAACCTTGTGTTTTTGCGGGCTTTATTTCATTTGTAGGGTAAAACAAAAGCTGCTATGAAAATCAAACACCTTTTCGCTTCGGTCCTCTTGCTGGCCGTTTCATTCTCTACCAGTATGGCTCAAGGCCTTACCGGCAGAGCATATTATAAGTCCTCTTCTTCTTTCAAATTTGAAATGGATTCCTCCCAAATGGCTCCTGAGCAAATGGCCGAGATCCAAGCCCAGCTCAAAAAGCAAATGGAGAGGGAATATGTCCTTTCGTTTACTCCCATCGAATCCAACTGGAAGCAGGTAGAAAGCCTCGGCGGAGGTCCGGCCACGGCATCTTCAGGAGGCATGCAGATTGTGATCAATCAGGGAAGTCAGGATCGGGTGCTCTATAAAAACATAGCCGATCAGACTTTCGAGCAGGAGCAGGATGTTATGGGGAAAGAGTTTTTGATCAAGGATGCACTCGAGCCGGCTGAATGGGAACTGACCGGAGAAACCAATAAAATCGGCGACTATACCGCACAAAAGGCCACCTATTCCCGAATCGTAGACTCCCAGCGCTTTTCCACAGGCATGACGGAGATGGAAAATGTCAAAGACACGATTCAAGTGACGGCTTGGTTCACTCCGGATATTCCCGTGCCTCATGGACCGGAAAACTTCTTTGGATTGCCAGGATTGATTTTGGAAGTGCAAAACTCCGGGAGAACCCTTATCTGTCAAAAAATAGAGTTGAATCCTTCTGCCGAACCGGTCGCCATTGTTCGTCCCAAGCGGGGAAAAGAAGTGACGCGTGAGGAATTCCGTGCGATTCAGGAAGAAGGGATGAAGCAGATGATGAACCGCTACCAAGGCAAGCCGGGAGAGGGGAATCAGTTTACGATACGGATTGGGAATTGATTGATGTCGGATGACAGATGTCCGATGTCATGCTGAGCGGAGTCGAAGCCCCATCCATTTCCGATTCATGAATTACAGAAGCAAGACATTAGACTCTAGACGCTAGAAACTGGAAGCTGTATCTAAAGCTTTCACGTAAGAAATTTCAGCTTTCTCACTTCAAATTTCATACTTAACCAAAATGCTTTTTTCCAAAAGACTGATTCTCTTTGCCTTTTTTCTGGGATATGCTTTTTCGGCCTTCGGCCAAAGTAAGCCCCTGATCGGCCAAGTGCTAGACTCCCTCAATCGGCCGATTCCCTATGCCAATGTGGTGGCTATCAACCAAAGCACCCAAAAGATCGGAGGCTTTGGGATTTCCAATGACGAGGGGCGGTTCAAAATCACCTTGGCACCGGGTAATGAATATTTGCTTCGGGTTTCATTTGTCGGTTTTCGGCAGTTTGAAATGCCGGTCAAGGAATGGGATTCCGAAACGCCCATGTTAATTGTCTTGCAGCAGGCGGATACCGAATTGGGTTTGGTGGAGGTAGTCTCGGAAATGCCCGTCACCATGAAAGGGGACACCCTGACCTACAAAACGGATGCCTTTACCACGGGAAATGAGCGCAAGCTGGAAGATGTGCTGGAAAAGCTTCCGGGCTTCCAAGTGGATGAAAATGGAGAGGTAAAAGTGCAAGGTAAAAAGGTGGACAAAGTACTCGTGGATGGGAAAACTTTCTTCGACGGTGATTCCAAACTGGCCACCAAAAATCTCCCCGCCAATGCTGTGGATCGGGTGCAGGTTTTGAAAAATTTTAATGAAATCTCCCCCGTCCGAGGCTTGGACAATAATGAGACCCTGGCTTTGAATATCCAGTTGAAAGAGGGGAAAAAGAACATGGTCTTTGGAGACTTGACGGCCGGGGCAGGTCCTCAGGAGCGCTATTTGGGGCATGCAAATGCCTTTTACTACGCGCCCAAACTCAATGTGAATCTGATCGGTGGGAGCAATAATGTCGGGGAGCAAACCTTCACGCTACAGGATTATTTCCGGTTCAGCGGAGGAATGGCTGGATTGGGTGGACGTGCGGGTTCCCGTGTCCAACTCAATTCAGATGATTTGGGAATTCCCTTGGCTTCCCGCACCAACGCCTTTGACTTAAAAACCACCTTGGGAGCGCTGAATTTCAACTATTCTCCCAGTAAAAAATGGAGACATTCCGGTTTCTTGATTGCCTCCGCTTCGGATAACAGACTAGGGAGTAGCTCGCTTCGGACCTATTTGAATTCGGAGGAAAACACGCAGGAAATCCTCAATTCGGCCAGTCAGGTCGAAAATAAATCAGGCTTGGGGAAATACTCTTTAACTTACACTCCGAAAGAAGAAACTTACCTGAAATACAGCTTTTTCGGAAAGCTATCGGACATTTCCAACAGCAATATCCTCAATTCCACCTTTGGTGAAAATGTCCAGAATATCGGAGCAATCAATTCCCGGAATCCCTACAGCTGGCAGCATCGATTGGATTATTTCCATGCTCCCAATGAGCAGCATGTCTTTTCCATGGAGCTCAATGCCGAGCGAAAATTCAACGATCCGCTTTACGATCTGACCACCAATCTCAAACCTTTGTTGGGCTTGTATCCTATCCAAGACGAGGAATCCTATCGCTTTTTTCAAAACCAGGAAATCACCACTCAGACACTGGAAGGAGCACTGAATTACTATTACATCCTCAATCCGACCAATCACCTCAACTGGACTTTGGGCTACCAAAATCTAGCCCAAACCCTGAATGGAAGTTTGGCACAGGAAGGTTCTCAGGAAGCATTTGAGGAATTTGACAATGCCAATAAGTTTGGCTTGCAGGATTTGTATTTGGGAATGACCTGGAAGACCAAGTGGAAAAAATGGATCATCAGTCCTTCGGCCTATTTGCATCGGTATTCATGGAAAGATCGGCAGTTTGAGAATGAACTGAGCTACGATAAAATTCTCGCTTTGCCCGGTCTCTATGCCAAGTGGGCGATCAAATCCAACCGGTCCCTAACCTATCGATTCCAGACCGAGGCCAATTTTATGGATATCCAGAAACTGGCTCAGGGCTTTGTTCTGCAGGATTACAATGCGATTTTTCAGGGAAATCGGGCCTTGGACAATGGGATTTTCAATAACCATAGCTTGAGCTATTCCCACTTTGATATGTTTTCTGGCTTGACGGTTTTTGGGAACCTGAATTACAGCCGCAAGCGAAATGAAATCACAACTACGACCGATTTTTCAGGAATCAACCGTCTGCTTTCCCTGATCAATGTGGAGCCGGTAAACGAGACACTCAACGGGGATTTGCGATTGGATAAATCCCTGAACAAGCTCAAGTTTGAGGTAGGTGGACAGTGGAATGCCTTTTCTACCAATTTGATTTTGGATGAGCGGCCTACTCAAAATCAGCAGTTTTCCCAGACTTACGACACCAAAGTGACTACGACTTTCTTCAAGGTCCTGGAAGTGGATTTGGGGTATTCTTTCACAGCCAATAATTACAATTCAGGTCCGATCCAAAACACTTTTACCACCCATAGTCCCAAGGTGGAGATTGATTTGGATATCGTAAAAGGCTTGAAACTGAAAGCAGATTACACCTACAACACCTACCTGAACAAGGCTACTGCCACACAGAGCGACTTTGATTTTCTCAATGCCTTTTTGATCTATCAGGGCAAAAAGAGTCCTTGGGAATTCAAACTTTCAGTTTGGAATATCCTGGACACCCGCTCCATCCGGAGAGATAGCTTCAATGAAAACCTGATCAGTACCTATTCCTATTTGGTGCAGCCTAGGTATGGTTTGCTCACGGTGAAGTTTGATTTGTAAGCGAATTAATTTTTCGGTGAAAAGACTTGGAATTCAGCAGCCTTGCTTTTCACCGATTCCTTGGAATAGGGAATCGTAACGAATTCATCCTTAGCCCAAACCGGAAAGAGGTTTTTGTAAAAAGGACTCTCAGGATTGCCAGACTGACCGGGTGTATTGATCCCCATCGTGTTTTCCCAGTCTTTGGTATCCACCAAAATCCGGAAAGAAGCTCCGGAAGTATTGTTGTCTCCATAGGCATTGGCACCGGGGGTAAAGCTGTAGCCGCCACGGGGAAGCGGTCCGGCGTTGAGTTTGGCTTGCCACTCCTCGGATGCAATTCTGCCCAAAGGATGGTAAATCAGGGCATGCTTGTAGTCTTTTTGGCCGTATTGCCACTTTTGAGGATTTGGGCCAAGTTTTTTTTCCAAAGCCAAAATTGCAGAGGCAAAAGACTCAGAAAGCCAGGCATCCCTTGAATTTTCTGGATTGGATGAGAAAATCAGGGATGGATTCATCACCCATTCGATTACCCGGGTAAGGGCAATGCTACCAACCAAGCCTCTGACTTCCTCAGGCACGGCGATTTCTCCGGCTTTTTTCCTCAACTCTCTTTCCCACATGACATAAATGCCTGCTACAATGGATTGGGGAGCAAGGATAAAATCCCAATTGAGCAGGAGATTTCGAAGAGAATCCGTGCGCTCATTTTCGAGAGTTAGATCTTTCAAAAATGGGACAAGCTGACGGGCAGGAAGTGCCAAATAGTCATTTTGAAGTGCTCCCATTTCTTCCAGAGTGAATTTTTTATCCTGACTCAAAACCTCCCTGATTCGCTCCCCACGGAAGTTGTCCGCCCATTCGTAGCCCAAGGCATCGGGATAAGGATAATCAGCTGGAGCAACATTTTGATTGGCTGTGGAAATAAAGCCGGACTCCGGATTGTACTCATGCGGTCGATCGGCTATGGGTAAGTATCCGTTCCATTCGTATCGACCATCTCCCATAGTGGCTACCAAGCCCGAAAATCCTCTTCGAACCGGCGCGATCCCTGTAGCCTGCCAACCGATATTTCCTTCCCGGTCTGCCCAAACCATATTTTCGGCAGGAATAAAGTTGTTCGTGCAGGCATCGCGGAATTCCTCCCAGTTTTTGGATTGGTCCATTTTCAAACTCGCCAAATAAGGTGCCGAACCCGGTTCCAGCCAAGCGCACTGAACGGCCACGGCCTTGTTCAATTCTTCATCAATAAAAGAGACTGGTCCATGCAGGGTGTAATAGTGTGTAACGATTCGGTCTTCCTGACCTTTGATTTTGATCGTATCAGAGATCGCCTTCATCTCCATCCATTCATCCCGGAAGCGATATTGGGTTGGATTATCAGGGTGGATGTCATAGACCCGCATGTCTTCATTGTCCGTGGAGAAAATCGTCAAGCCCCAAGCTCCATATTCATTGTGTCCTATTGAAACGCCCGGAATGACCGGTTCTCCGCCTCCGACTACATTCCAGCCGGGAGCATTCAGGTGCACCCAGTAGCGAAGAGATGGGGCGGCTTGAAGCCGATGTGGATCGTTGGCCATGAAGGGAAAACCGCTTTCGGTCTTGGTTCCACTCAGCACCCAATTGTTGGAGCCTTGGGCAAAAGCATCGGCCTCCAAGGTGGTTTGTATTTCTTCTTGAAGTGCTGCCAAAGCTACCTCTACTTCTTTTTCCTTCCCCCGATAAGCAGGGTCAATATCCTCGGGCTGAAATTCCACTCTTCCTCTAAATGCCTGATAAGGAGCCAAAATATCTTTGAAAAGGAGTTCCGTGGGAATTCCCGGGTCCAAGTTCAAATCAGGTTTATTGGGATGAAAATAATAGAGCTTTTCTGCGGCTTCAGGACCGATTTTACTGACTACTTGGCTGATCTTTAACTCATCGGCGACATTTTCCAAAAGCCCCTGATGCCGGGAAATCACCACTTCCCAAGTCCAGGGTTGGGGTTGGATTCCCAGCATTTGAAATTCAATAGGCAGGGATTTTGGATCCGAATTAGCTTCCTCAATGTAGGCGTTTACCCCTGCCACAAACGCGTCCACTATTTCTACACCACGCGGATGATAGTGACGAAGTTCTGTTTCCTTATCACCTCTGAATTGAAATAGGCGTACCCCACGATCCCGCTCAAATTCCCTTTCTCCGAGGATTTCGGCCAAAGTTCCGGTGGCTTGCCTGCGCCAAATTTCAAACTGAAACAATCGGTCCTTGGCTGCCAAATAGCCCTGCATGAAAAACAGGTCGGCTTCGTTTTGGGCGAAAATATGATTGATGCCATTTTGGTCCCGAATTACTTCGACCTCGTCTTGGAGTTGAGGAAGGCTGGGTTTTTCTTTTTCAGAGCAGGAGAAAAGGATGATGGATAAAGCGAAAGCAGAGAGGAAATTGTTGATTTTCATGGAGAGTGGGTGTTTGCTTCAATTTTAGAATAAAACCGAAAAGGTCAAAACCATCCGCGGAAAAGGGATAATAAGTGTGGGAAGGATTTGAATTTGGATTAGTCATAAGAAGGATAATTTGATCTGATTTTTTGGGATACTCCATTTGAATTTTCACTTGAAATACATTAAAAGCTAGATTTAATAATTCAATAAAAGCTAAAAATAATAAAACATTTAAAGCTAAAAGTTGTAAAGCATTAAAAGCTAAATTACCTTTGAATAAATTTGAAAGGTAATGGCTACGATCTCCGAAAGACTTGCTAACTCTCTGACTATCCTCAAAGATCTGCAGGAAGTAGATAAGATCGCCGTCAAATCATCCGATCTCAGCCGTACCCATCGGGAGCGCTTGGTTCGTTCGGGTTTTTTGAAAGAGGTGATGCGGGGATGGTATATCCCTACGCGACCGGACGAACCGGCCGGGGAAAGCACATCTTGGTATACCTCCTTTTGGTATTTCTGCGCAGCCTATCTGAATGAGCGTTTTGGGGAGGAGTGGAGTTTGTCACCTGAGCAATCAGTCATCCTTCATGCAGGAAACCTGACCGTGCCGAGACAGCTTTTGGTACGAGCTCCCTCAGCCCGTAATCAGACAACTCAGCTGCCTTTCGATACCTCTATTTTTGAGACTCGGGCAAGGATGGCTGAGAAGGAGGAAGTATTCATTGACTCGCATGGTCTCCGCCTTTTTTCTCTGGAATCAGCCCTGATTTATTGCCCGGAGCCTTTCTTTCGGAATAATCCTGTGGATGCAAGAGCGGCTTTGGCTTCATTTCGGGACGGGACAGATTTGCTGAGAAGGTTACTGGATGGGGGACATAGCGTGGTGGCGGGAAGATTGGCGGGAGCCTTTCGAAATATTGGTCGGGATGCTATTGCGGACGATATTCTTGAGGGAATGCGGAGTGTAGGTTATGCGGTCACCGAGCAGGACCCCTTTACCGAGGCGAGTACTTTGCTGATTCCTTCCCGGCAGGTTTTGCCTTATGTCAATCGGCTTCAGCTGATGTGGATGAGCATGCGGGAGACGGTTTTGGACGTATTTCCAGCCGAGCCGGGTCTTTCTGCTGATTCCTCCGCCTACCTTCAGCGAGTCAGTGAGCTATTTGTCAATGATGCTTACAACTCCCTTTCGATCGAAGGCTATCGTGTATCGGAAGATTTGATTGAGCGGATTAAAGCTGGTAGTTGGCAGCCCGAAATTCATGAGGCAGACCGTCAGCATCGGGATGCGATGGCAGCAAGAGGCTATTGGCAGGCTTTTCAGTCGGTGAAAAAGGCCTTGGAAGAAGTCCTTTCCGGTGCAGAATCAGGTCAGGTGGCTGAGAAGGTCCATCGGACTTGGTATCGGGACTTGTTTGCTCCGAGTGTGGAGGCAGGGATTATCCGAGCTTCGGATTTGGCGGGATATCGGAATCAACTGGTTTTTATCCGTCGATCTAAGCATGTTCCTCCCGCCCAGGATCAGGTGAGGGACTTGATGCCGGCGTATTTTGAGTTGCTTTCTTCAGAAAAAAGTGCGGCAGTTCGAGCCGTCTTGGGTCACTTCGTCTTTGTTTACATTCACCCCTATGTGGATGGAAACGGTCGTATTGCCCGATTCCTGATGAATCTGTTGATGGCCTCAGGAGGCTATCCTTGGGTAATAGTGCCTGTGACTCGGAGGGAAGAGTATATGAATGCCTTGGAGTCTGCCAGTGCGGAGCAGAATGTTCGTCCTTTTGCTCAGTTTTTGGCTAGTTTGCTGGAGCCATAAAAAAAGGCCTGGATATTCGTCCAGGCCAAATTTTTCAATTTTGGAATCTTCCAATTTCCGAATCCTATCAAACTGAAGCGACCAATTTCACATCCAACTTCACTTCGTCATAGATCATTCTGTCTCCGAGGTTTTCGAAGAAGTTTCCAGAGCGGAATTTGATGTCGTATTTGGTGCGGTCAAAAGTGATCTGACCGGTTGCAGTCATCTTACCTCCAGCCATAGCTACTTTCGCAGGAAAGGAAACCGGTTGGCTGATTCCTTTGATGGTCAAAGTGCCAGAAATGGTGTAGTCAGTCCCGTTGCTAGTTTTGGCCTCAGTGATTTTGAAAGTGGAGGTATTGAATTTTTCTACAGAAAAGAAATCATCAGACTTCAGGTGATTGGTCAAGTTGCCTTTTGATTTTTCATCTGTTAAATCTTCCACAGTCAGATTGACCATATCCATGTCAAAGGAGCCACCGGTGATTTTTCCTCCGGTTACATCGAGATTCGCATTTTTGATCGGAACATAGCCCCAGTGGGTTCCTGTCACTTTGGAGGCTTCCCAACGAACTTGGCTCTCAGCTTTATTTACAGTGGCAGGAGCCGGGTTTTCAGTTAGGGTAAAAGCGGTGACAAGACCTAGGATAAACGTTGCAAGTAATTTCATTTTGAAATGGTTTTGTTTAGTTAAAATGGTTTGAAGAGTTACAAAAGGCTAGACTTACTTTTTGATAAAATGTTTAACGTCGCAAAACCTCAAGGTTGGAGGAATATGATTAAAGGCAAAAAACAGGGGTTTTTTGGTTGGTAAAATCAGGCTTTTGCTAGTAGCCCATATTCTACTTTCCCATGTCCGTCCGGAGTGGTATAGAAAGGCCGCTTCTCGATCTCATAGTTTTTGTCCGGAGGAATGCCCAAGGCATGGTAAATCGTCTGATGGATGCTGTCAATTTTGATTGGGTTTTCGATGGTTTTGCAGGGGCGTTCGTCGGCTGTTTTGCCAAAAACATGCCCTCTTTTGATTCCTCCTCCAAACATCAAAACTGAGCAACCATCCGTAAAATGCCGATGCATGCCGTAGTTTTTCATGTCCTCGATGATGTCAGGCACTTCCACTTGGTCTTGTACTTTCAAATCCGGTCTGCCTTCAGTCAACATGTCTCGGCTAAACTCACTGGCCACGATGACTACCGTTCTTTCCAGTTTTCCGCTTTGATCTAGATCTTTGATCAATTGGGCAATCGGTGCATCGATCATTTTTTTCATATCCTTCAGTCGGGTGTGCCCATTGTCATGGGTATCCCAACCGAAAAATGGTTCGTACTCCGTAGTCACTGTGATATATCGCGCACCTTGATCGATTAATCTTTTTGCTAAAAGACAACCCAGCCCAAATCGTCCGGTGTTGTAGAGGTCATAGGTTTCCTTGGGTTCCTGACTCAGATCAAAGGCTTTCGCCTCGGGGGAATTGAGCAGCATGTACGCCTGCTCCATGGATCGCTTGAGGGATTCTTTTTGGTAATCCGATCCAAACTCTCCCATCGGGCTCGCTGCGATCAGGTCATTGTAGAGCTGATTTCTTCCTTCGAATCGCTTGTAATCCATTCCTACAGGCGGTCTCACCGCTTCCAATCCTGCAGAAGGATCGGGAATCAGGAAAGGACCAAATTCCGAACCCAAGAATCCGGCAGAGTGGAAAGCCTTTAACTCTTCGCCTTCGCCCACGGTAAACCGCTGTCCAATATTGATGAAGGGTGGAATGACCGGATTGAGTGGGCCTTTTTCCTTGGCTATCCAACTTCCCAAATGCGGAACTACCACGGATTGTGGAGGTTCGTAACAGGTGTGGAAATGGTACTGATGTCTCGTGTGAAGGATGTGTCCTAAATCAGCAGCCTGATAGGAGCGAATCAAGGTGCCTTTGTCCATGACTGTGGCGATGTTTTCCAAGCCTTCCGAGAAGAAAATTCCGTCCAGTTTAGTGGGGATTGATGGAAAAGTACTCAGTACTTCTTTGGCTTCCATTCCTTTCCGGAAAGGGGTGAATTTCTTTGGATCAAAGGTCTCGGTGTGTGCCATTCCACCAGCCATGAAAAGTAAAATCACCGAGTCAGCCGTCGTAGGGATTTTGCTTTCGCAGGATGAAAGCAAGCCTGCCAAAGGCGCCCCCATGCCCATGGTGGCCATGGCTGCAGCACTGGTTTTCTTGAGAAAGTCGCGTCGGGTTTGGAGGGTTTTCATGGCTCAATAGATCAATTGAAATTCAGGTAAGAGGAAAACGGCCCAGAGTAAATCCTGAATAGCTTCAGGACTTGGATTGGGTCCCAAAGCTTTTTGGGCGACTTCCAGTTCTTTAGGACTTGGTTTTCGCAGTAAGGCTTTGGCATAAAGATTTTCTGTCAGGACCACAGGATCGGAAAAGGTAGTAGCCCATTTTTCACCTCCTTTGACCAAGGCTTTGTTGAGTTTTTCCCCATTGCTTAGCTCCAAGGCTTGCAGCAGACTGGCCTGAGAATCCCGGCTGGTTGAGACGATTTCCCGATTGGGTCGTCCAAGCGCTTTTAGAAATTCATTGTTGGCAACCAAAGAGGCTCTTGCAAAACTCAGATTGGTTTTGGCTTCTGGAATGAGTTGATAAGGTCTGAATTTCACTTCAACTGAATCAAACAAAGGAGCCGCTATCTCAGCCACTGCGTCGGAAAACTGCTCCGCGGTAATTCTGCGACGGATCACTCCTTGGAATTTGAAGTCTTCGGCCATCAGCTTTTCAGCGGAAGCCACGGTGACGGATGGGCTTTGGTAAATCTTGGAAGTCGTGATTTGATAGATCAGTCGCTTAAGATCATAGCCATTTTCCACAAAATCTACCGCCAGCCAATCCAGCAAATCCTGACTCCAGGGAGCATTGTCCATTTCGTCTACCGGTTCGACCATGCCTCGACCCATCAGCTGTTTCCAGATTCGGTTGACCACCGTGCGATACATGCGTCCGTTGGCAGGCTGAACGAGTTGGTCGGCGAGTTGACGGAGTTTTTCAGCTTTGGTGGCCAGGGAATCAATTTCCCCCAATTCCTCCCAAAGAATCTTGGTTTTGGCCATCTGCCCGGTGGGCTGCTCACAGCGACTTACTTCCAAGGTTGAATCTGCAAAGATGTTTGCAAAAGCATAGGCTTGCTCAAGCTTCCAGTCACTAATAAAACTGTCGTGGCAGGACGCGCATTTCAGATTCAAACCCAACAAAACCTGTCCCACATTCTGCGCAGCTTGCATTTCGGTTCGCTGGGAAGCATTCACAGTTCCTCTCCAGCGTATGCCTTCTATAAATCCCTTGGACTTTTCAGATGGATTGACCAGCTCTTTGACAAACTGATCGTAGGGTTTATTGTCCCGAATGGACGTGTAAAGCCAATCCGTGATAGCAAAGCGGCCCTTGGTAATGTATCCTGTTCCGGTGTAGTCATTTCTCAGCGCATCGTTCCAAAAGGTTAGCCAATGCTGGGCAAAGTCATCTTTTCGATCGAGGAGATTTTGGATCCAAATTTCCCGCTTATTGGGATTGGTATCTGCCTGAAAAGCTGCCAATTCCTCCGGAGAAGGCAAAAGCCCGATAATGTCCAAATACACTCTTCGGAGAAAAGTCCGGTCATCGACAGGCTCGCTCCAGGAGAGTTGGTTTTGCTTGAAATACTGATCCACCCAGCGATCAATCGGATTCTCCAGCCCGGGTTTGGATGCAGGGAGATCAGGTTTTCGGGGTGCCAAAGCTGCCACTCGATACACCGACTGCTGAGCCACTCCATCTGGCCAAGGCGCACCTTTTTCCACCCAAAGGGTAAGTAATTGGATTTCTTCTTTGCTGAGGAGATTTCCCTTTTCTGGCATGACCTCCTTGTGGTTTTTAGAAAGAGAAACTCTGCGGATCAGCTCGCTCTTTGTAGGATTTCCGGGAGCGATCACGGGGCCATTTTCTCCCCCGGCAAAGACAAATTCCTTCTCATCCAATCGAAGTTCTCCTTCGATTTTTGCTCCTGAATGACACTTGTAGCAGTTATGGGCAAGGATTGATCGGACATTGGTCACGAGCTGGATTTCTTTTTCAGGAGAAAGTTCAGAAGCGAAAGTTGCCAAGTCCACAGTCAGGGATTGGGGAGCTTCCTGATCTGCATTTTGGGGTAAAACCTCGGTGAGGTAATCTTCCCCATGAGTCAAAGATGCCCCAAAGTGGCCAGCTGCTCCAATTCCGATTCCAGTAAGAAACAAGAAAAAGCGATAGGCCTTGATGGATGAAGAGGAGGGATTCAGTTCACTTTTGCGAAGCAAAACCAACAATAAGAGGCTCAAGCCTGCACTGACCATTCCAATGATCCTGTGCAGGTCCAAAGTGCTTCCGGTAATACCTTCATTTTCAGCCAATAGCCAGCCCATCCCCGCTGAGATTGCCGCTGATATAGCTCCAATAATGACCAAAAAGCGAATTCCTCCCCGATAGGAATGCCGGAAGTTACCAATCGTAAACAACTCCATGACTACAGCCACCAGAATCAGAGCGATCGGAAAATGAACCAGCATGGGGTGAAATCTTCCGAAAAGTTGGCTTAGCCAAAATCCTCCCTCTGCTTGGACTAAAACAGAACTTTGAAGTGCTGTGAAAGAGATTTGGTCAAAAGAGGAGAGGGCTACGGCAGAAAGCATCGGGATTGGAACAGGTTGAAAAATATAAGGCTTTAGAGTAAATATTCTATCCTGATTTTGAATAAAATAGGTTTAATGAACCTGCTTGTAATCAAAAAAGCCCCGAACTGTTGATCCGGGGCTTTTGGGGGTGATAAGCAACTTTTACTCTTCTACTTTATTTTTAAACTCAATCTCGTTGATGCTCATTAATACTTGTTCTCCTTTTGCATCGGCATTTTTGAAAATGAAATACAAATCCTGAACACCCGTGGTAGGCTTGATTTTGACCTTGGCCCGGTTTGCGTTCATGCGAACCCATTCCTGCATACTCACTCCCTGAGGAGGTCGGAAACCTCCGCCTTCTTTTCTGCCGATTTTCTCAGATGTTCCGAGGATTTCTCCTGTTGGAGAACCCAAACGGACTTCCACTGTGCCACCGATGGCTCCATTTCGCTGATTGATTGCAGCGAGAACATCGATTTGCTGGATTCCGGTGAGATCGATTCCTTTTAGCGCAAAATGAGAATTATCACCTGCCATCAAAAAGCTTACCCGAGGTGTGGTCAGGAGTTGTACACCTTTGCGGTCCACAGAAGTTTGGGGATCCACAAAAGGACTTTTCAAGGCCACAAAATCTACCCCGTTGAGCGAACCGATGGAATTGCCGCCTTTATCTGAGTAGGACGCTCGGAGCAAGAAGCTTCCTTGTCCGTTTTCCCCTTCAGGGATCTCTGCAGTGACTTTTCCGCTCAAAGGAAGTGAGGCAATATTAGCCTGCACATCGTCCATTGCCAGAATGTAATCCACCATTCGCTTGGCATCAGCCTCGCTGAGTGAAGGGTGAGCACTCATAGCATGGTCTCCCCAGACTCCGGCTCCACCGTTGATGATTTTGCCCACCAAGTACTTCGTATTTTCCTCGGAGTTGGGATATTTTTCGGCCACCGCCTGATAGCTTGGACCGATGGATTTTTCTGCAAATTGATGGCAAGACTTACAGTCGCTCTGCTCAATCAGGTTTTTGCCGAGGTTCAAAATGGCGGCACTTTCCACACCGCTTTGCTTAGAGGCTACCTCGATTGGATCAAACCCTGCCGGTACATAGTCAAAAGTGACTGCAACTTCTTCAGGTTTGATGTTTCCATCTGCCGAGCTACCATCTTCTTTATCGACCACAGAGATCGCATAAGTCAAATCTTTGTCTCCAAACCAGAAGCTTCTGTTCAGTCCTCCAAAGTCAATGCTGACCACAGGTGGTTCATTTCCGGCTGTCACTTCCAAAGAGGCCGAGTTGGTTTCTCCTTTGGTGTCGGTGACGGTTAGCATGACTTGATAGGTGCCAGCTTCGCTAAATGTAAAGCTTGGATTGGCTTCAACTAGGTTTTGATTGAAGCCGGAACCGTTGGTGATTTTCCATTCATAGGATAGTTTGCCCTGATCGTAGTCATCGAAATCATTCGTGCCTTCAGAGGAGAAATTCACAGTCAAAGGTGTTGCTCCGGCTGTTTTATCTGCAACTGCATTCACATTCGGCTTACGATTGCCTTTGTTGTACTGGATTTTGATCAGGCGGGAATTGGCATTGCCACGGAACCAAGCTGATCCATATTCCAAAATGTACAAGGAGCCATCAGGCCCGAAGTCCATATCAATTGCGGAGCTGAACGTCTCGTTGGGCAGGAATCGCTCCATGCTTTGGTAGTCTCCATTTTCATCCATGGTAACTGCGAAAATCCAGCCTCGCATAAAGTCCACGATCAGCCATTTGCCTTCGTAATAGGCAGGGAAGACGTAAGGTGCATCCTTTTTGAAATCCGCTTTGCGGAAAACCGGCCCTCCCGTTGCACTTCGACCGGAGCTTCCCAATTCCGGGAATTTCTCAGAAGTACCGTAAGGATAATAAATCATGGCAGGAACGACCGGAGTGGGTAGTTCTCTCAAACCAGTATTGTTCACCGATTCGTTGACAGGCTTATTTACGTCGTAAGGGGCTCCATAAGAGCTGTCGGCGTGATTATGTCGATTATAAGGGAAATTGTCTCCAATGAAATAAGGCCAACCAAAGAATCCCGGGCCTTTAGCTTGGTTAAACTCGTCATATCCTTTTGGTCCCCAAATCGAATCCACGGAGGCATCCGGCCCTACTTCGCCCCAATAGAGATAGCCTGTTTTGGAATCAAGAGTCGGTCTCCAAGGGTTTCGATGGCCCATGGTGTAGATTTCGGGACGGGTTTTTTCTGTTCCGGGAGGGAAAAGGTTTCCTTCAGGAATGGTGTAAGTACCGTCATTTTCCGGATGGATTCTGAGGATTTTACCCCTCAAGTCATTGGTATTTCCGGGAGCACGCTGATCGTCGGAGTTTTCCATACCGGGTCTTTCGTCCAAGTTGGAAGAGCCTTCTCTAGGGTTTACGGTATTATTTCCAACGGTCAAGTAGAGGTTACCTTCTGCGTCGAAGACCATCCCACCACCGGTATGGCAGCATTCTTCGCGTTGAGTCGGGACTTCGAGCACGATCTTTTTGGAGGATTCCACCAGCTCATTGCCTTTCAGTTCCCATCTGGCCAAGACATGTTTGGCGTCAGCTGGATCTGCATAATACATGTAGATCCAGTTGTTTTTGGCATAGTCCGGATGAGCAATCACGCCCATCAGCCCTTCTTCAGCCTCGCGGGTGACTCCGGCTTTGTTGGTGTATTTGGTGTTGACCGGGATGGTGGCGACCAAGGTGACTTCTCCGGTGTTTTCATCCAGGATTTTCACGCCCCCTTTTCTCTCCACAAAAAGGACCCGATTGCCTGGCAAAAAGGTCATTTCCATGGGTTCGTCCATGCCTTCAGTCAGGACGACTTTGGTAAATCGGTTGTCTTCGGGCTTGAGGGTTGGGTCATCTGATGGGTCAGTTTTACAGGCAAAAACTGCCAATCCCATCAGTAAGGCCCAAAAAGCTCGCAAGGGTAAATGATTTCGCATAGGTTTTTGGTATAGGATAGTTTTCTATTGTCTCAATGTTGGACAAAAGAAACCGAACTACCAAATTCTCTTGCTGTTTCGGTCGATTTTGGGGATGAGCGAGCGAAGGAACTGATTGATTATTTGGGCTAAAGCTGCTTTTTCAAAAGAAATTCAGGGTTATCCTTCTTAGGGATATTCACCATTGATCAAATTCATTTCCGGAACAATTTTTCTTTTTCTATTTTTTCAAAAAAGTAGTTTCCGATATGAAGAAATTTCTCCTAGCCTTAGCCTTAATCCCTGTATTTGCTTTCGCTCAAAATCACGAAACCAATCTTTGAAAGATTTACAATGCTGAGCTTTCCTCCGGCCATACCTATGAAAATCTTCGCTATCTCTGCAAAGTCGTGGGCAACCGATTGGCAGGTTCTCCGGGTGCAGCTTCTGCTGTGGAATGGACCAAGCAACTGATGGAAAGTTATGATTTTGACACGGTCTATCTTCAGCCGGTGATGGTTCCGCATTGGGAAAGGGGCGGAAAGGATGTGGTCAAAATCGTCAATTCCGAAAAGCACGGCACGGTGGAATTGAACGCTTTGGCCTTGGGAAATACACAGGGAACTGGCCCCGGAGGTCTGGTTGGGGAAGTGGTAGAAGTGAAAAGCATTCCTGAGCTCAGGGAGATGGGTGACAAGGTGAAAGGGAAAATCGTCTTTTTCAACGGACCTATGGACCCCAAGCTCATCGATACCTTTCAAGCTTATGGCGGAGCCAATGCCCAACGCAGTTCGGGTGCTGCCGAAGCCTCCAAACTCGGAGCCATCGGAACTTTGGTTCGCTCGCTCAGCAACACGGTAAATGATATTCCCCATACCGGAAATCAGCGCTACAATCCTGATTTCCCCAAAATCCCTGCCTTGGCGATCAGTACCCAAGATGCAGAATTGCTCAGTCAGCTTTTGGCAGATCAGGCAGATTTGAAAGTGTACCTAGAGTCTCATGGGGAGATGAAAACTGAAAAGCTGTCCTACAATGTGATTGGGGAAATCCGTGGAACAGAGAAGCCTGAGGAAATCATCGCCGTAGGAGGTCATTTGGATTCTTGGGATGTGGGAGAAGGGGCTCACGATGACGGGGCGGGTTGTATGCAGGCGATTGAGGTGCTCAGACTGTATAAGGAATTGGGCTGGAAACCCAAGCGGACTATCCGGGCCGTGATGTGGATGAATGAGGAAAACGGACTTCGGGGAGGGCAGGAATATGCCCGTGTAGCCAAAGAAAAAGGCGAGAAACATATCGCAGCTTTGGAGTCTGACTCGGGTGGATTTTTGCCTATCGGTTTTTCATCCAGCGGGACAGATGCCCAGCGAGGTAAATTAGCTTCTTGGGGAGATTTGCTCCGACAGTATCAGCTTTGGAGCCTGGATAGGCCGGGTGGCGGCGCAGATATTGGGCCTCTCAGAGATCAGGGGCCGATTTTGATTGGGCTTAAGCCGGATTCGCAGCGGTATTTCTTTTACCATCACACGGAGGCGGATGTCTTTGAGGCGGTCGATCAGCGGGAATTGGAGCTGGGTGCGGCTGCGATGGCTGCTTTGGTATATTTGATCGAGCAGGAGGGGATTTAGTATTTCGGATTTCAGATGTCGGAATTCGGATAACCTTAATCCCGTAATTTACTCTTATTAAAAAGCCCAGCCTTCTGATTGAGCATTCTTCTTATTTGCCTGACTTCAATCAGTCTTTTAGGTAAGATTGGTCACCGTTTTCCCTTTTTCTTTCTGTTTCCTTTATAAAAACATTACACCCATGAATGACCTCCAGATTGCCAATTCGGTAAATCCCAAACCCATACAGCATATCGCCAAGCAAATCGGGGTTTCTACAGATCAACTCGAGTTTTATGGGAAATACAAGGCCAAGCTTCCTCTAGAATTGATCGATGAGGAAAAGGCCAAAAAAAGCCATCTGATTTTGGTCACGGCCATCACACCCACTCCGGCTGGAGAAGGCAAAACTACCGTTTCCATTGGCTTGAACGATGCCTTAAACCGGCTTGGCAAATCATCCATTGCCGTGCTTCGTGAACCCAGTCTGGGACCGGTGTTTGGGATCAAAGGCGGTGCAGCAGGTGGAGGCTGGTCTCAGGTCATTCCGATGGAAGATATCAACCTTCACTTCACAGGGGATTTTCATGCGATCGAAAAAGCCAATAACCTGCTTTCAGCCCTGATTGACAATAATATCCAAAGTAAGACCAGAAACTTGGGCATAGATCCTCGGACGATTCTATGGAAGCGGGCCATGGATATGAATGACAGATCCTTGAGAAATCTAATTGTAGGATTGGGAGGGAAAAACGGAGGAATGCCACGTGAAACCGGCTTTAATATTACTGCGGCTTCAGAGATTATGGCCATTCTCTGCATGAGCAAGGATTTGGAGGATCTTAAAGCCCGTTTTGCTAGAATATACATCGGAGATCGATTTGATGGTTCTCCTGTTTTTGCCGGAGACCTGAATGCCCAAGGTGCGATGGCTACCCTGATGAAGGAGGCCATCATGCCCAATTTGGTTCAGACTTTGGGTCACAACCCGGCGATCCTTCATGGTGGGCCCTTTGCCAATATTGCACAGGGGACCAATTCTATTTTGGCGACCAAAATGGGCTTGAGCTTGGGTGAATTTGTGGTGACGGAGGCTGGCTTTGGGTCGGATCTCGGAGCGGAGAAGTTTTTCAATATCAAATCCAGAGAGGCTGGATTGTCTCCGAGAGCGGTGGTTTTGGTGGCAACGATCAGGGCCTTGAAATACCATGGAGGCAAGCCGCTCAAGGACCTCAGCTATCCGGATGTGGATGCCTTGGAATGGGGCTTACCCAATCTCCAGCATCATTTGGACAGTCTCAAGAGTTTTGGGATTCCCGTAGTCGTAGCCGTGAATGTGTTCAGTTCGGATTCCACTGCCGAAAAGGAACTGATTCTGGACTATTGTATAAAACAGGGAGTTCCGGCAGCCCTGAGTGAGGGTTGGGCCCATGGAGGTGAAGGATGCGAGGACTTGGGGAGGTTGGTTATTGAGGCTGCTGAAGGGACCAAATCCGCTTTTCAACCTACGTATTCTTTGGAGGATTCTGTGGAAGAAAAGGTGCAAAAAGTGGCAAAAACCATTTATGGAGCTTCCGGAGTCGAGTATTCGACGAATGCCAAAAAGCAGCTTAAAAAAATCGAGAAACTCGGCTATTCCAAGTTTCCCATATGTATTGCAAAAACCCAAAAGAGCATCAGCGATAATGAAAAGCTGATCGGAAGACCCAAGGATTTCAAGATTACGATCCGTGAATTTGAATTTGCAGCGGGTGCTGGATTTATCATTCCTATAGCGGGCGAAATCCTCCGAATGCCCGGATTGCCTGAGGTGCCAGCTGCGGAAGCTGTCGATATAGATAGAGAAGGCAAGATTTCTGGGTTGTTTTAAAGGTCTGCCTTCAGATGAGAAATTACGCTAAATGTAGAATCACATTTCCCTTCTTTTTCCCCGAAGCCACATAGGCAAATCCTTCCAAGGCATTTTCCAATGTAAAATGTCGCTCATCAATCATCGGCTTGAATTTTCCCTCTTCCACCAGTTTCTGCATGGTTTTCAGGCTGTCCAGAATATCCAAGGGTAAGGGGAAAATAACCCTTTTGCCTTTGGTGAACTTACCCTTGAGCGCCAAGCCGATATTTTCCCAGTTGGGGCCGAGTTCGGAGGAAATATAAACCCCTTTCTCCTTAAGCACGGGTTTGCAAATGGAAAATCGGCTCTTGCCTACCGAGTCAAAGACAAAGTCGTAGGCGGCTAATTCCTTGGTAAAATCTTCCTTTTCCAAAGCTATCACCCGATCGGGACCGAGATTCTTTACCTTTTCCACATCTTCTTCAAAGCAAACTGCCGTAACCTTCACATCTCTGGCTTTCAGGATTTGGATTGCCGCCGAGCCAATGGCCCCGGCGCCTCCAATCACCAATACCTGCATTCCGGGTCGAAGCTCTACCTTTTTGATGAAGTTGATGGCATAATGAGCCCCCTCAGCACAGGCGACCATTGTAGCAAAGTCAATCTCCCTTGGCATTTTCAAGATAGCCTTAGAGATGGGGTAAGCCAAGTATTCTGCGTGAGTGCCAGCCCCATTATCCTCAAATCCCCATACCCGATCTCCGACCTGAAAGTCCTTCACTTCCTTTCCCACTTCTTCGATAATCCCGGCGAAATCAGTTCCTGTCACTTGTATTTTCGGGGAGAAAAGGCCAGCAAAGGCCCGGATAGCATAGGGCTTCCCGGTAGATACGCCGATATCTGTCCGATTGATCGTAGTCGCTATGACTTTGACCAAGACTTCATTCGGCTTAGGGATGGGCTTGGGAATTTCCATGATTTGGAAGGTCTCGGGTGGACCATATTTTTGGCGTAAGCAAGCTTTCATTGTGTGGTGGTTTAGGTAAGTAGTGAAGGGGCTTTGATTTGGATATCAGTTAGTAGGTTTGATCTTTTGGAATCAAGTGCTCGGATCACCTTTTCGAGGTCTTTCTTTTCTTCAGCTGGGAGATCCTTTTTCAGAGGGGAATGATTCATTCTTTGAACCAATACTTCCAGATCGTGCCAATCTCCCAAAAGCTTCATCAATTCTTCTTCAGGGCCATTAGCCGGAAGTGGGCGCATTCCCAGGATTTCCTGGAGGTTCTTTAGGAGTTTGAGCTGGATGCGGAGCTCATGTGCATTGTGGGATTCAATGCCTTCTTTGAGTAGATTTTTGATTTTCTCTTTGCTCTTTTGAAGGATTTCTGCTCGGTTGATTGTTCCCAGCTTTTCAATTTCCTGACCGATTTTAAACAGGCTTCTGTCGGCTTTTTTTCTGTTTTTCAAGGTCCGGGTTGCAAAAAAGGACTCTCTTTTTTGTTGAATTTCATTTTGAAGTTTTAGGAAAAAATTGCCAAGTTGCCCGGGCTGGATTTGGGTGTGAATAAGCTCTTTTTCTACCTGAAGTTCTCGAACATGGCCTGCTTGAACATAGAGTTTTTTAATGGGAGCGTAGACTTTTTTCCTTGAAAAATCCGCTGATTCGTGGTCGAGTAATGCCAACAGCGCCTTGAGTTTTTTGATCTCTACCCTAAACCGATGGAAAGCTGCCTGACTGAATTTCCTGTGGGAATACCGAAGCATAAAGCCCAGGGAAGTGTGTCTTTTGTTGAAAAAATCCCGGATGGAGTCTTTGGTTTCTGTCGAGGAAAGCATTTCAAAAGTTAAGTCTTTTCTCCGTAACGGCCATTTGTCGCAGAGCGGGAAGAATCAAGGATTACCTGAGCTCGAGTTTTGGAAATACCAGACGAGTGCCGTCAAGCTTGACAATTTCCAGTTGATCGGGAGTTCTGGAAAATGACCATTCGAGAAAGTCACATTCTGAGGAGAAATCAGCGGCTTTCTTTCCGTCAATACTGAGTATTTCTTCACCGATTTCGATTTGATCATCATCCGGAGTTAGGCCAATGGGTTTTCCACGTACGATAAGTTTTCCGTCAGTGTAAAATACCCCAAGGTTTGTATATTTCTCGAATTCCGGGCTTTCTCGCAGCCTAAGTGCATAAGTAGCGTCAGAATTGTTGATGATGGTTTTGGAGCTTAAGGCTCTGAAAAATTCCAATCCAATCTTTGATCCGGAGGTTTTTTCAAAATCCACAGGAATTTTGGAGAGGTATAAATTCCCCAGTTTTAGACTGTCCACAAGGATGGTACGCGCAGAGTAGGTGTCCGAACCCAAAGCCCCCATGGATGTGGTGATTTTTGGGTTACTGAGTCCCAAGCTGTCTTTTTGTGCCAAAAAATCCCGGATAGCTTCTTCCTTGTCATCGAAGTCCATCACTTTGGTGTAGCCAAAATCCACCAGAATCCGGTCAAATTCTTGGCCCAAGAATTCCATTTTGACAAAAGGACGGTTATTTGCATAGGTCACCGGAAAGATCAAATCTTCTGCTTGCACAGGAAAGGGCTTTGAAGAAACACGTATTTGCATCGCGTCAAAATCAATCTCCCAATTGAGTCTTTTGATGATGTCCGAACCCAAAAGATAGAAATCCAAGCAGTAAAGCAAATTCATGTCATTGACTAGACTTCGGACTTTTTCAAATTTAAAATCACCTATTTGGATCTCATCCGTCAGGCCGGTTTTGACCTTCTTGACCTGACGATTGGAATCCCTCATTTTGATCTTTTTTCCTTTCATTTTTAGCCTTCCGGCTGGCTTGCTCAGGCTATTTGCCAGTCCCATGGCAGCGCCGGTATCAAAGGCAAACTGGGTCTCAACTCCGTTCATTTTACCCGTGAAGACGAGGAGTTTGTTGTCCAGATGAAAAGGAAAAGTGGAGACGGAGTCCAGCTGAACTCCCAATGTGGAAAAGGATAAGAATACTACTGTCAGAAAAGCCAGGAAAGAGATTGCTTTAATTTTCATAATCTACAACAGGTCATTCAATTCGAAATGAAATAAAGCCCAATCGCTTGATCAAATATCAAAAGGAGCAGTGCAGATTATCGATGCTGATCGATCAAAATCGGATTGCCATCCGGGTCAAAAATCAACAAACTCGCAGGGCCGACAGAGGATTCGTTGGCTTCCTGTGCAAGTGGAATGCCTGCTTCCTTGATTCTTTTTTGTATATCCCTTACGTCTTCAAAGGAATTGAGGTTTTGGGCATTTTGGTCCCAACCAGGATTAAAGGTGAGCATGTTTTTCTCAAACATTCCGTGAAAAAGACCGATCAAGGCATCTCCGTTTTTCATGATTAGATAGTTCATCGACTCCGAGCCACCAAATACCTGGAAGCCAAGCTTTTCATAAAAGGCTTTGGATGCTTCCAGATTTTTGACAGAGAGACTGATGGAAAAGGCACCGAGAGACATAGTAAGTAGAGTTTAGGTTAAAAGAAATAAGGTAAAACTTTCCTCAAAATAGGTAATCAATTGGAATTAAGGAGATTAAAAGTTAATTTTTGATGGCATTTTTAAACCTGATTTTTAGGAAATCCAAGTCATTTTATGACCATAAGCCAATCAGCTCTTAGAGATGCTTCCCTTTCATTTGGGGAAAAATGATTCTTTAACCAACCCATAATCAACTCATGAAAAAAGTCAGAATTTTGTCCATCGATGGAGGGGGAATCCGGGGGATTCTTCCAGGAACTATCCTTACTCACCTAGAAAAAAGAATCCAGGAATTGACCAAAAATCCGGATGCTAAAATCGGGGAGTATTTCGATTTTATGGCCGGGACCAGTACCGGAGGTATCCTAGGTTTGATCATGCTTTGCCCGGATGAGAATGGAGGCTATCGCTTTTCTGCCAAAGATGCATTGGATCTTTACCTGGACCAGGGAGATGAGATATTTGATGTAAGCCTGGGCCGTAAGCTTAAAAGTCTCAGCGGGCTCAATGATGAGCGATACTCTGCTGATGCCTTGGATACTGCGCTAAAAAACTACTTTGGAGACATTAAACTCAGCCAATCCAAAAAGCCTTGTCTGGTTACTAGTTATGATATTCGAAACAGGAAGGCGCATTTTTTTACCAGCATCGATGCTTTGAGCAATATTCATGATTTTCACTTCAAGGATGTAGCCAGAGCTACTTCCGCGGCTCCTACTTATTTTGAGCCTGCTCATATCTATTCAATTTTTGGGACTCCGCATACCCTGATCGATGGAGGGGTTTTTGCCAATAATCCAGCGCTGTGTGCCTATTCCGAATGCCGAAAGCTGGATTTTAAGAAAATCCTGAATGATGAGGATAAACCGACCAAACCAAGCGCAAAGGACATGATGATAGTCTCTCTTGGGACGGGCTCGATCAAAAAGCCGTATCATTTTTCCGAGTTCAAAGATGCCGGGGTATTGAAATGGATTCAGCCGTTGATCGATATTATGATGAGTGGAAACTCCGAGACGGTTGATTATCAATTGGCGAAAATCTATGGTACACTTTCCGGAAAAAATTCGGAAGACTACTATCGAATCGAGCCAAAAATTATCAATGCCAGTTCGGACATGGATAAGGCAGACTTGGGCAATCTCAAAGCCTTGGAAGAAGACGGTAAACTCTCCGTCATGGCTTTCGAAGAAAAGCTGAATGAAATCGCCCAGAAGCTGATCAAGAATGCTTAAAAAAATTAGGTTGTCTCAAAAGTAAAGTTTGTCACATTGAGAGAAGTCGAAATGTTTTCTAGAAAACTGGAAATGGCCTTCGATTTCGAGACTCTCGTCTCTCAAGTGCTCAGGCTGACAACGAAACGATTTATGAGACAGCCTCATTTTTCTTTTTCTAAAATCCCTCAACTCCGGCCAAGGCGATGATTCCGTCCTGAGCGGAGGTGACCCCTGACACTCCAATCGATCCAATGATCACTCCGTCTTTGAAGATGGGGAGTCCTCCTTCTACACCGACTGCATTGGGTAGAGTTGCGATTCGGCTTCCTCCCTCAGCTTTCATGGCATCTTCAAACACCTTGGTGGGCCGCTTAAAAAAGACAGCGGACTTGGCTTTGGCCAAAGCTACTTCCACAGAGCCTATTTGTACTCCGTCCATTTTCTTGAGCAGGATGGGATGACCTCCATCATCCAGAATAGCAATGACTACATTCCATCCTTCCGCTTTTGCTTTGGCGGCAGCGGATTCATATACCCGCTCTGCGTCGGCTAGACTGAGGTAGGGCTTAGTCTGTCCCAAGACAGAAAAAGAGAAAAGGCTGAAGACGATTAAAAGAAGGGATTTCATTGACATGTGGTTTGGTTTAGGCTAAAATTACCTAATTTTTAGGAGGATTTTCCTGCATCTTTTAAGCTCAATTCTTTCAAACCTAAATCCCATTTACCATGACAAGCAGACGTGATTCTTTAAAAGCATTAGGAGCAATTGGCGGCCTAAGTTTGATTCAGCCTTCGGACCTTTGGGCTGGAAATCTTTTTCCCAAACGAAAAAAACTAGGAGTAGCCTTGGTAGGATTGGGCTATTACAGCACAGATCTTTTAGCTCCGGCTTTGCAAATGACCCAACACTGTTATTTGGCAGGAATTGTCACCGGGACTCCTTCTAAGGCCGAGCAATGGAAAGCCAAGTACAACATCCCGGACAAAAACATTTATGATTACGGCAATTTTGACTCCATCAAGGATAATCCGGATATCGATGTCATCTACGTAGTCCTGCCTCCCTCCATGCACAGGGAATATGTGGAGCGCGCCGCGGCCGCCAAGAAGCAAGTCTGGTGCGAAAAACCCATGGCCGTGACAGCCGAAGATTGTCAGGCAATGATTGATGCCTGCAAGTCCAATGGTGTCAGCCTCTCTATTGGGTACCGCTGTCAGCATGAGCCCAATACCAAGACCTACGTGCAGCTGATCCGAAGTGGAAAGCTGGGCCAAATCCAATCTGTGGCCTGTGCTGCCGGCTATCGTGAAAACCGAACTGACCACTGGAAACAAAAGCGGGAAATGGGAGGAGGAGTCATTTATGATATGGGAGTTTATGCAATTCAGGGAGCAAGATTGGGTACGCAGATGGAACCTATTGAAGTTAAATCAGCCAAGGTGTGGACCGAAAGACCCGAAATCTATAAGGACGGGCTGGGAGAAATCGTGGAGGCCGAATTGCTTTTTCCAGATGGAGTGACCGGGTGGATCAAAACCTCCTTTGCTGAGAATGTCAATTATCTCCATGTGACCGGCGCCAACGGAAAGCTCGAAATGGCACCTTTCTCCTCCTACGCAGGCAACAAAGGAAAAAGCCCCTTCGGTGAAATCAATTATCCCTACGAGGTGCCTTGGCAGCAAGCCAACCAAATGGATCAGGATGCTTTGGCGATTTTGAACAAGCAGCCCATGCCTGTTCCCGGAGAGGAAGGACTTAGAGACATACGGATAGTGGAGGCCATTCTGGAAAGTGCCAAGTCTGGCAAACCAGTGAAAATAGCCTAATGATCAGGATATTTTCTGGCGTTTTGAACTTTGGACGATGCATTTTCCAAATCAGTTGAAGGCCTGACTTTCATCATATTTCTTTTGGGTTTTTGATCCTAGTATTGGGAAAGTAAAAATCGAATTCCAATGACTACGACCCGAATTGCCAAGCCCAGTATTCTTCATGCCTGTATCATCAAGCAGCAATTGACCATCGATGATTTTGAAAAGGAAGTTCTTTCACTAAGAACTGAAATCACTGATCATTCAGAAATAGCAAGTCAGGAGCATCGGGGGGGTGCTGAGCGAAATGAGATGCTGGTGCGAATGGAAAAAGAATTGACCTTTTTAAAAAATGAACTTCGGGTTCTTGAAAATATAGATCCTGAACTAGAGCATAATCAAGTGCAACTTGGGGCAGTGGTCATCACCGATCAGCGGATTTTTTTCATTTCCACCTCAGTAGAGTTGGTAGAAGTGAATGGGCATTGTCTGTATGGTATCTCTACCAAAGCGCCGATTTTCGCTTCCATGAGAGGTAAAAAAACCGGCGATGCTTTTGAGCATGCCGGGGTTCGATACTTGATTTTGGATGTGTATTGATTTATTGAGTGATCGGCAATCCACTCTGATACCAGGCCTGAATGCCTCCCTGAAGGTGATAGACTTTGGTAAATCCCTGCTGACTGAGTAATCTGGCAGCCTCCAGACTTCGTGCACCTACAGCACAGTAGAGGTAGATCTCTTGGTCTTTGGGATACTCAAGGGCCTTGGAAAGGAAGTTGGACTGGTAAAAGTCAAGTTCCACAGCATTGGCAATTTTTCCTTGGGCAATTTCTCCGGGAGTTCTCACATCCAGAATGATTCCTCCGGAGCTTTTTTCCTGAAAATCCTTGGGGCTGAGATTGATCACTTCAACTAGGCTTGCTGAATGGGCTGACTCTTGATTGGATTTTTCTGAAGAGCAGGAAGAAAAAAGAATCAAAGAAGCTAAAATGATGGCGGACAGGTATTTCATGAGTTTGCGTTTGCTGCAAAGCTAAGAGGAATTCCAGCCTAGATTCGGTGATATTGGGCACAAAGCCGGAATTAGCTGCGAACTTGTCCCTGTCCTTGGATCAGCCATTTGTAGCTGGTCAATTCCCGCAATGCCATCGGACCTCGGGCATGGAGTTTTTGGGTGGAAATCCCGATTTCCGCCCCAAGTCCAAACTGGTTCCCATCCGTAAAAGCAGTGGAAGCATTGACATAAACGGCAGCAGCGTCCACCTCTCTGAGGAATCGGTTGATGTTTTCCTTGCTTTCGGAGAGAATGGCTTCAGAGTGCTTGGAGGAGAAAGTGGAAATATGATCCAAAGCCTCATCCAAGTCTGATACAGTCTTGATGGCTAGCTTCAGACTGAGAAATTCGGTTCCAAAATGCTTTTCTTCGGCAGGATGAATTTGGGGGTGATTTGGCAGGACTGTTAGAGCTTGATCATCCGCAAAAATCTCCACTCCTACATCTACCATGGGATAGATCAGTTTTTCCAGATGAGGAAGTTGGCTTTGGTGGATGATCAGACAATCCAGAGAATTGCAGACGCTGGGACGGCGGGTCTTTGCATTGAAAAGAATGGCTTGGGCTTGATCCAGATCGGCCGATTCGTCCACATAAGTATGGACGATACCAGCCCCAGTTTCGATTACGGGTACTTTTGCGTTTTGTCTCACAAAATCAATCAAGCCCTGAGAACCTCTCGGAATAATCACATCCACCAATCCTACTGCCTCTAACAAGGCTTTTGTAGCTGCTCTGTCAGGAGGCAAAAGTTGAAATGCCTCTTTGGGAAACCCGTGCCTTTCCACCACCTGATGGATTAGACTCATGATGGCACGGTTGGAAAAGTCTGCATCAGACCCTCCCTTCAAAACCAATCCGTTTCCGGATTTCAGCGCCAAAGAAAACACGTCAAAAGTGACATTGGGCCTAGCCTCGTAGATGATGCCGATGACTCCCAGCGGCACTGTCACTTTACTCAGCTTCAGTCCGTTTTCCAGGCTTTTCTCTTCCAGTACTAATCCCAAAGGACTAGCCAGATTGGCTACCTGTCGGATTTCCTCAGCAATGCTATGTATCCTGCTTTCAGTAAGCAGGAGTCGATCATACATGGGATTGGATTGATCCATGCGATCGAGGTCTTTTTGATTTTCAGAAAGGAGAAAGGGAGTCTTTTCCTCTGCCAATTCAGCCAAATCGGATAGAATCACCCGAATCTGCTGATCTTCCAAATGAATCAGCTTTCGGCTGTTTTTTTGGACGGCTTCGAAGATGGATTGGTACTCAGTCATGGTCAAAGAGGTAGAGGTAGTCGTAGTGGATCAGGGCTTTTTGGTTTTTCAGACCTATCCGTTCCAAGGCAAGTTTGGAGGAGTATTCTGCTCTGCCAAGACCGATTTTGGTTCCTTTATCGTCACGAATCAGAAGAATGTCCCCTTTGGAAAATTCCCCTGCAATCTGAGTGATACCGACAGGCAATAAGCTACGGATGACAGATGAGGTCAGCGAGGACTTCGCCCCTTCGTTTATGGTGATTTCTCCTTTGTAATATTGGGCTCCATGGGCCAGCCATTTTTTTGCGGCCTGTTTTACCTTTTTGGGTTCAAACCAGGTACATCTGAGTTTTTGCTTCGCAAATTCTTCCAACACACCCTCTCGCTTGCCATTGGCGATAATTACCTGAATTCCCAAATCTGCAGATTTCTTGGCCATGGCGTACTTGGTCAGCATGCCTCCTCGTCCAAAGGAGGACTTGGTAGCAGAAATGTATTGCGTCATCTCGGGGAGGGAGGAAGAGATCTGTTCGATGAGTTCAGAACCGGGTTCGGAGGGTGGTCCGGTGAAGATGCCATCCACGTTGGTAAGCAGCAAAAGCGTATCTGCATTGAGCATAGCGGCAGTCAAGCTAGCCAATTCGTCGTTGTCCGTAAACATCAGCTCGGTGATGGTCACCGTGTCATTTTCATTGACGATGGGTAAAATCCCCTGCTGAAGTAGAGCCTCGAGGCAGTTTTTCATGTTGAGAAAATGCTTCCGGTCCCGAAAATCCTCCTTGGTGACTAAAATCTGCGCAATGGGCTGTTCCAGCTTTCCAAACAAATCTTGGTATTGATTGATCAGACGGATTTGGCCTGTGGCCGCCCAAATCTGCTTTTTGATCACTGGATTGAGTTTTTCCGAAAGAGGAAGAGCCTGTCTTCCAAAAGCTACCGCTCCTGAACTGACCAATACGACCTTTTTTCCTGCCTGAATCAAATCATGAATGCCCTTGACCAAATGTGCCATTCTCTCCAAATCCGGCAAGCCATTGGACTGGGTCAGGACATTGGAGCCAATTTTGATGATAATGACTTTTGGAGTGTGCATTCTTTGAAAAATTTCCATGAAAGTAATTGATTCAATAAGGAATTGCTAAAAAAGTTGGTTTTTGAGTTGAGAAATGGAAATGGAGGTGGAATACTGTGGAAATACCATGGAAATACAATCGTAATAAAGCGCATCGCGCTGAGATCAATGGTTGGGGTTTCTCGAGATACCTTAAACAATCAATGAGATAAAGCAAATCCTTTCATCGGACTTCACGATTTTGGATCTACTCGTATAGGTTATTTAAATTTTTTCTTGGGGTTTTTCCGGACATCAAAAAATGACAAGATGATCATTTTATTCCCTCGGATTCTGTAAAGGATTCTGGTTTGAGGCGAAAGTTGAAATCCTCTGATATCGCTAGTTTCAACCATTCCTATATAAGGCTGCGTTTTCAGAATTTTAAAAATCTCATCCACTTTATGGATAAATTCTTTGGCAGTATTTTCTCCCCATTTAGAGCTGATGTATTTCACAATGGAATCAAAATTTCTCTCAGCCCTTGGAGTGACGAAGACTTCCACTAGTATTTTTTCTTTAGACTGTCCCAAGCAATCAAGCTCTTGTCATCTTCGGCTTCATTATAGGATAAATAGATTTCATTTTTTTGCTCATCCGTTAATGATTTCCAGAATTCGCCTTCCTTTGTATCTTCTCTTTGCTTAAGGAAATCATAAACTGTTTGTAAGAGTTGTTCATTATCAATTCGTTCTATGATTTTTCGGAGGTCTGATTTAAGTTGTATCGCACCCATTGTACTTTATTTTGGCTAAATCAAATTTAACTATTCGCGTGATAGGATTAAAGATAAACCTTGAATCCTTACCATCTTCGATTTAAAATCTCAAGCCTAAAATTTCAAATCACAAAAACGCCATACTCATCGTTCCCATAAGCATTAAAAGTTTAGCCCATGCGGAGAGTTGGGTGAAATGATTTTTTCGGTCAGAGCGATAGACTTTCCACATAAATAAGCAGAAGACTATCCCCAAAACCCCAAAAAACACGAATAGGTGGGAATTGTTGATTTGGAAAGTCACAGTCAAAATTGCTCCTACAAATGTGATTGCAATGGCGAAGATGACTTGCTTGGTTTTGCGGAAGCCAATGACAATCGGTAGGGTTCGGCATCCGTGTTTTCTGTCTCCTGGTCTATCCTCGATGTCCTTGATGATTTCCCGGATTAAGTTCAGAAAAAAGGCAAACATGGCGTAAGTAAAGACTAAAAGCTCATTTTTCTGATAGTAAAATGCGATCAGATAAATGGCCAATCCTGTCAAAAAAGCCACGGTGAGGTTTCCGATAAAAGGCTCCCGCTTTAGGCGATTGCTATACAGCCAAAGGAGAAAAGCTGCAAAGAAGTTAATCAGGGCCATTCTTGGGGCAATCAAATAACCCAATCCTATAGCCGTGAAATTGAATACGGTATGCAAGACAATCACCACCCGTCTTTTGATTCCTTTGCCTACAACTACTTCATGGGGCCGGTTGACATAGTCGATTTTGACATCGTAATAGTCATTGATCATATAGCCAGCTGCGGTGATAATGACCGTAGACAAAATCAAAAGGTACAGGCGGTAATCCTGAAGGACAGGCAGGCCTTGGGCATTGGTTTCCACCAGAAAATAGGCAGTCATCCCCTGAGCAAATGCTACCAGGAGCAGATTGATCGGCCTGCTTATCCTGAAAAGTCCCCGCACTGAGAGTGTCCGTTCCATTTTTTGATTTCTTGGGTGTAAAAATAGATGAAAAACTAAGCTGTGAATGGTTTTTTGCCATTCTCGGAACAGGAAAATCGATTCCGTAAAATTTTATTCCATCCTTTTTTCATTTTCCTAACTTGAAATCACAATAAAACTCAAAGACCATGAAAAGTAAACTGCTTCAATCCAGAAGAGATTTCATAGCCAAAACAGGCGGCGCATTAGCCGGTTCCCTTTTTATCCATCCCCTTGCCGAGGCTCTGACTCTTTTTGACAGACCTGGAGAAAAAATGAAATTGGCCCTTGTGGGTACTGGAGTGAGAGGGCTCGCTATGTGGGGAAGGGAAGTGGTCCGTGCCTACCAGAATCAAATTGAATTCGTGGGCTTGGCAGACAAAAACGAAGGAAGACTGGCCTACGGCAAATCCTACATGGGCGTAAGCTGTCCTACTTTTCTAGATACGGACAAAATGCTCGCTGAAACCAAACCTGATGTCCTGATTGTGACTACCATGGATAGCACTCACCATGAGTTTATCGTGAAAGGGCTGATGGCAGGGATGAATGTGATCTCTGAAAAACCCATGACCACAGATGAGCAAAGAATGCAGGCTATTTTGGATGCAGAGCGAAAGTCCGGCAAAAAACTGATCGTCACCTTCAACTACCGCTATTCCCCTCATCGACAAAAGCTCTATGAACTCCTTCGAGCCGGAGAGATCGGAGACATCACTTCCGTGGACTTCCACTGGTACCTGGATACCTCCCATGGAGCGGACTATTTCCGCAGATGGCATGGGCACCGGGAGTTTGGAGGTACGCTGCTAGTACACAAGTCCACGCACCATTTCGATTTGCTCAACTGGTGGCTGGATTCCGATCCGGAAGAGGTATTTGCCTATGGCTCCTTGGAGTTTTATGGGAAAAACGGTCCATTCCGATCCACTACCTGCCGAGGCTGTCCTCACGCGTCGAAGTGTGATTTCTATTGGGATATCACCAAAAGTGATCACCTGACCAAGCTCTACGTGGACAATGAAAAATACGACGGCTATCATCGGGATGGCTGTGTATTCCGTGAAAGCATCGATATCTACGACAAGATGGCCGTGCAGATCAAGTACAAAAACAACGTGCAGGTCAGCTATTCACTTACGACTTATTCTCCTTACGAGGGCTATCGAATTGCATTTAACGGGACCAAAGGCCGCTTGGAAGCCTGGATCAAGGAAAGCCAACCTTGGGATGAGAAAAATGAGGATGAAATCGTTTTGGTCAAAAACTTCGGAGAGCGCTACCTCATCACCGTGCCTCAAGGTGGTGGTGGACATGGGGGTGGAGATACCCGATTGAAGGATAAACTATTCCTGGACACCAATGCGCCTGATCCATGGAGACAGTCTGCGGGAAGCCGGGATGGGGCCATGTCCTGCTTGGTGGGAATTGCCGCACGCAAATCCATCGAGCAAGGCAAACCGATCAAAGTTCAAGACTTAACGGATATTCCGCTTCAGGCAAGTGGGAGAGGAGCTTGAGGATTTCGGATATCAGATTTTTGATTTATCCCGCGGGGCGAAGGCTTCGCGGGATTTTTTATTGATGAAATGAGAAGAGTGAGTTAGGGGTTACTTCCCCAGCCTCTCCAACTCCCCTTCATTCCCAATCACCTGCTCCTCGTAAACTAGGGTCCAGCCCAGGGATTGAGTCAGGACATAGAGGCGGGTGAGTTCCTCGAGGAGGCGCTGTTGGGAGTTTTTCATCAGATCGGATTTCTCGACTTGGGACCGAATTTGAGCGGTGACAGATTGTTTGATTTTGTTGTAATCCTGAGCGCTGAAGGGGTTAAAGTAACCCTGAGTCACATCATAGTACTCGATGTCGGGATAGATGTTCAGCACAGGATCGGGGAGGTTTTTGATTCGCAGGGTTTTGGTCTTGGGATCCACTTCCGTGCTGATTTTTCTGAGGTCATATTCTACGGTTGCTTTGGCGTTGACCAGAATCAGGGCCTTTTTGTCAGAGCTGAGCAGGTTGTAGAATAGCCCCTGTGAATTGCGATAGCTGAAGATTTTGGCATAGTTGCCCTCAGTCACAATGAGCTTGCCTACCTGCTCTACCTGCTGCTGAATCAGGGCAGAATTGGCTTCGAGTTCTTTTCTTTCCTCACTTCGCTGAAAAAGGAAAAAGATACCTGCCAGAAACAGAATTAAAAGGGCGATTTTGAACAGGGAACTCTTCATGGAGTCAAATTTTTCGGAATTTGGAGAAATTGGCTTAGCTATCCAATTCCTGATGGAAAGAGGTCATTTTTTTGAAGTCACCTAGAAGAAAATTCCTGCCAGTTTTTTGAGCAAATCCAAAAGTGGGATTTCCAGAGCAAAGACAAACAGAAGAGGAAACAGAACCAAAACCAAGGTTGCCACCATCGATTTGAGGTTGAATGGATAAGGGGTCATCTTTTTGACGGCCTCATACACTGCCTGAATGTCTGCAGCGGAGGAAGCGTCCGGGCTACCCAATATTTCCTCGGGGGTGGTTTTTCCGGAGCTGATCCATTTCTTTTCAAACTCCCTATGATGCCTTGAAATGAGTGCATGGTAGTCATAAATCCCCTTGATTCTCGCCTTATTCAGTATGGTTATAAAATGAATGAGTGGGAGCAGATTGATCAGAATACACAGAATTGCGAAAAGTGCAATCAAAGGGTAATGGTCATGGAGATGGAGTCCCTGGAAAATCACCCGCTCGGCCATAATCCCTGAAAAGACTATGCTCAAAGCCAAAGTAAAGATGCTGAAGGGCATGGGAGGCTCGCCCAAAAAACCCAAACCCCCGGATTGGTCAGGGTGGGTCGTTATAATCGCCAAATCAGCACGGGAAATCTTTCGCATCATTCGGCTCCAAATGATCCATCTCCAAATCCACCGAAGAATCATAAACTGGAAAATCGGATAGCTCACATAGGCAGCCCAAATCCCCGCTAAGGAATGCTCAGATGGATCTGCAGGATTAGGATAGGCCCAGGTAGTCATTTCAACAGAATTGACATGAATCCGGAAAAGGAGATAGGAAAGAATAAGTAAAATGATCACCAAATCTCCCCAAATGGATTCTCCCAATCGATCTGCGTCCAATTTTGCTGCTTCAAACTTGGCCTTCCCAGATTCGGAAAGGAGATTGGATCGCTCAAATTGGTTAAGTGTCAGCTTGACCCGTTTGTCCACGATCACCTCAGAGACTAAGAGAAGGGGAATCACCAAAAGAAAACGGATAGCAGAAGCGAATTCTACCAGAAAAGGGACCTCTACCTTGTTTCCCAAGTGTAATCCTTCGACTAAGCTAAGAACCAGTAGGGGGAGATAGCTAAATAGGGTAAAAAACAGGATTTGCCTTAGAATAGAGGGCTTTTCCGGAAGAATCACCCCAATTCCTCTAAGGAATTTATAGAGTAATCCCCCTCGGGTGATTGAAAATTCGGAATCAGGGATAGACGTGGGCATAAATCTTGGAACAAAGACTTGACTAGTAAAAGGTACTTCAATAGGAGGAAATCTGCCCTCCACTTTCCTGAAAAATAGTCATCATTCCCTCATTTTTCACTTTTTTCTCCAGCATCAGAAAAGTATGGGTTTGGAGAGTTCGAAAAAAAAGGGTTTTGAACTGCTCAAAACCCCGATTGAAATAGAAGAAAAAAAAACCTATTCTTCATAGAAAACTGAGCTTTGTCTGTCTCGATTCACCGAAAGCTGAAGCACATCCGGTCGGGAATAGTGGCCTACCGGATCGAAGTTTTGTCGCTCTTCCAACACCCGATTGAAATCCAGAGTTTGATACAAAAGTCCTTCCTGATCCGCCACCGGTTCCAAAATCCATTTGCCATCCGGCCCAGCGATGCAGCTTCCTCCATTAGCCAGCACTTCCGGACAATTTTCCAAAATCACATCCAGATGAGGCGTATCGGGCAGGAAATCACTTTTTCGCATCAGACTGGATACGGAAATCACAAACGAGCGGCTTTCTTGGGCGATCATTCGGGTGATATTTTCCGTGTTTCGGACAGCTCCAGGCCAAACGGCCACATGGAGATTTTCTCCCAAGCCATACAAAGCCGTTCTAGCGAGTGGCATCCAGTTTTCCCAGCAATTCAGTCCACCGACCGTAAAAGCCTTGAGTGGATGAACCCGAAGTCCATGGCCGTCACCCGGAGACCAGGTCAAGCGCTCGTCATAAGTGGGTTGGAGTTTGCGATGCACAGAGCAGATTTCACCCTGAGGATTGATGTAGACTAAAGAGCAATACAGGCTGTGTCCACCCCGGTCAGTCGGCCGCTCAATGATCCCAAGGTAAACGGCGATTTGATGGGTTTTTGCAGCTTCCTGGATGGGTTTCAGGTCTTCTTTTTCGATCTGAACGGCATTTTGGGCATAGTGAGCATGGATTTCTTTTTGGATCCTTTCGTCCCATGCAGAGGCATGCGTGATGCTGAGCCACCAGGGATATCCGGGCACTAGCCCTTCTCCAAACACAATCAGTTCAGCTCCCTGTGAGGCTGCTTCACTCATCGATTCGAGGACCTTTTTCAAGGTGGCATTTTTATCCAGCCACACGGGGGCTATTTGGGCTAGGGCGACTTTGAGCTGATTTACTGACATTCCGTTGTTTTTAGATTATTCCTCTCCTGATTTCAGATCGTAATTGACCATCCAGCTGATTCCAAAGCGATCTTCAAAGCTGCCGAAATAAGCTCCCCAGAAGGTTTTTTGGTACTCCATCTCTACTCTTCCTCCTTGGGAAAGTTCCCAAAAGTATCTTTCTCCTTCTTCCTTGCTGGGAGCATCAATGGAGATGTAGTTGTGATTGCCTTTCACCCAGTGATGCCCCATGCTTGGGCTGGTGTCGCTGGCCATTATTTTTACCTGGTCATTGATTCGAAGAGAGGCATGCATGACTCTCTGCTTCTCTGCTTCGGGGATTTCCATTCCTGGAATTTCTCCAAAATAGCCAATGGGCCCTTCAAATTCTCCACCAAGTCGGATTGGTAAAATCGCATGGCCTCCTCAGCCGTGCCGTCAAAATTGAGGTAAGGGTAAAGTTTCATTTTTGTGCGGGGTCTTGGGAAAGAAAGGGTAAAAGTTAAGGTTTTTGGATATGGAATCGGGAAAAAATGAAGCGGGCTTCTTTAGGTTTTGAAGATTTTATCCACCCGCATGGAAAGAATCCCCAAAATCAAACCCAAGGCAGCCAAGATAAAAGCAAAAGTCAGTTGAAAATAAGAAACGGAAATGGAACCCAAGCAAAGCCCCAATCCTGCCAACCAGACCAAATGCCCTTGCCAGGCTCTTGCTGGTGCTTTTCGGCTTGGGTTTTTCATAGGTTCTTCTTGAACAATAGGCTTGAAATAATCACGGTACTGCCAAAGCAAAATTCCATTAAGCAGTAACAAGACTGCCAAAACATAGGGAGTTCCTCTCCAATTTTGGGAGATGGTAACCATCAGAATGTTTAAAATCATCGGGACAAGCATGATTCCGCCGAGGAGTTTGTATCGGGTGGTGATGAGCATAAATCCGATTATGATTTGACAGATGGCAATGAATTGGGCATAAAAGCCCAAATCAAACTCTACCAATCGCTCGACTAACCAAGGAGGTCCGATCCATTGGATAAAATTGTGCCCTTCGTATAATTTGACCATCCCGGCACCCCAAAAGGTAAAACCTAGAAAGGCAGAGATGCCCTGGACAAAGAATGATTTCATAAGCGTTTTGGGTTGGAAAGAAAAATAGGAAGCATAACCCATTGATGCAAAAATCAGCAATTTGTTACAGCCCTCCAGCTATTGAATTTGGAGTGAATTCTTGGGAATCCTTCTGCTATTTTTATTTTCGTAACAACAAACTTTTGAATCTATGTCAGCAAGTGAACTGGGGGTGGGAAGCCGGATAGGTCACCCCAAATTTGGATCTGGGGTCATTGTATCCGTTGATGCCAGCTATTACAAAATTTACTTTTCCTCCATCGAGGAGGTGAAAACTCTCGCAAGAGACTACGAAGGCTTTACAGTAGAGGAGGCCAAAGTGCCGGATTTTCCCATGCTTACGATGAAGGACGTGGAAAAAGCCATTCGGGAAGCGCTCTTGGCCACTTCGGAAAGAGCTCCCCTGGTGCCCTTGGGAGGAAAATGGATGGGCGGTACTCTGGTCATCGAACCCTACGATAATAACCTTCAGAGCAAGGAGATTCCCATTGAGACTTTTTTTCATAAGATCGTTATGGTCCGTGAAAAGCTCCGGGTTTTGGAACAAAACATCAATAACCACCCCAAGCTAGACGATGAGGATAGGGTGGGACTTCAGCAATACATCACTCGATGCTATGGATCCCTGACCACCTTCAATGTCCTTTTTGCCTACAAAGAGGACCAATTCAAAGGAAGCGGAGGAAAGGACTAAACTTGGGGAAATGTGTCACTCCGGCAGTTGCGATTAAAGACTACTGGTGGAAAACCTGCTCTGACTTGAAGCAGGTTTTTTTATATTCCTAGATGAAAAACCTACTTCAGAGCCTATTGCCTTTTATTCTTTTGTTTTCCTGTCAAAGCCCCAAAGAGCAGGGATTAAAAGATCATTTTGAAAGTGACTTTTTTATCGGAGCTGCGCTCAATATGCGGCAGGTCAATGGAACCGAAAAGGGGGCGGACTCCCTGCTATTAATGCATTTCAGTTCGATCACCTCAGAAAATGGACTCAAGTGGGGACCTGTTCAACCCAAGCAGGGAGAGTATCGCTTTGATTTTGGTGATGCTTTTGTGGAAATGGGAGAAAAGATGGGGGCATTCATTGTCGGTCACACTTTGGTTTGGCATCAGCTGACACCCGAGTGGGTTTTTCAGGATGGGGAGGGGAGATTTTTGGATAGGGAAAATCTCTTGAACCGCATGGAGGGTCATATTTCTACCTTGGTGGGAAGATACAAAGGAAGAATCCATGCTTGGGATGTGGTCAATGAGGCCTTTGAAGATGACGGCAGCTGGAGAAAAACCCATTGGTACAACCTGATCGGAGAAGACTATATCGAAAGGGCTTTTCGCAAGGCGAATGAAATCGACCCGGAAGCTCAGCTGATTTACAACGACTACAATGTCTGGAAACCGGAAAAGAGAAAGGCCATTTTGGATATGGCCAAGGCATTGAAAGCCAAAGGTGTCCGGATAGATGGAATCGGCATGCAGGGGCACTATCGGCTCAATTCTCCCAGCTTGGAACAAATCGAGCAGGCTATTTTGGATATTCATGAGGCAGGCTTTGAGGTGCATATCACCGAATTGGATGTGGATGTCCTTCCCAGACCTACAGATGTGGAGGGGGCGGATTTGTCCATCAATTTTGCCGAGTCAGAGGAATGGAACCCTTTCAAAGAAGGAATATCTCCTGAGCAGGAAAAGGAACTGGTAGACCGCTATATTTCTCTTTTTGACCTATTTCAAAAACATGGGGATAAAATTTCCCGGGTGACTTTTTGGGGATTGCATGACGGAAGCAGCTGGTTAAACAATTGGCCAGTCAGAGGGAGGACTAATTATCCTTTGCTTTTTGATCGGGATAAGCGGCTCAAAAGCCGGTTTTTGGAATGATTTCCAGGTCAAATGCAGCATTTTTTCTGGGGATTTCAGTCCTTTTGTGACCAAAGTCACCAAAAACCAACTTTTATTTTAAAAATTTAGATTGGTAAGGAATTTTAATTTGTTTTAATGTAAATTTTGGAATTATATTTTATTTTTAATACCAATAGTTCAAAATAACCGAATATAATTTTAAAAATGTCAGTTTCTCAGATGTGATCAATCATAGTTAAAGCTGACATTCGTCACATTTTTATTTGGCACCACTGCGGAGTTTAGCATCATCAAAATTAACCCAAACGATGATGAAAATCTCCAAAATCAAATCAGCAATACTCCTGGTCTTTTTGTTTTTACTGGGCTCAGAGGCGAGTTTTTCTCAGGCAAAATACGTGATGTCGGCAAGCCCATTACTCAAAATCGAGGGCGGCTCAACTCTGCACGATTGGCATATGGAAACTAATCAAGCCAAGGGAGAAGGGGTGTTTCTTCTGGAAGCTGGTAAGTTAAAAACCGTCCAATCACTCACTATTTCCTTTCAGGCAGAAAGCCTCAAAAGCGGTACCTCAGGATTGGATAAAAACGCATACAAAGCACTCAAAACCAACTCCCACAAAGAGATCAAATTCACACTAAAAGAGCTTTCAGGTTCTGGCACCACCTTCACTGCCAACGGGGATTTGCTCATAGCAGGAGCAACGAAGTCGGTGAGTTTTCCGGTGAAAATGACCCCCTCAGGCAACCAAATGGTCTTTGAAGGAGAGCTGAGTACCAAGTTGACCTATTTTTCAATAGAGCCTCCTACAGCTCTATTGGGAACAGTAAAAACTGACGATGAAATAAAAATATCCTTTAAGACAGGATTTCAACCTACCCTTTAAAATTCAACCCTTTTAATCCAAAAATACTATGAAAAAGTATCTATTCAGTGCCTTAGTTGCAGCAGGAATCTCTGCTACAGGTTTGTCCCAGGGATTGCAAAGAGATGTCCAATACTGGAGACCTTATGACCAAAGAGGTATCAATGTCTTTGAAACAAGCAAATTGGACACCGTACCTTTTGAAGGAGTCAAAGTAAGAATTGGGGGACACTTTGCCCAGCAGCTACAAAGTCTAAGTCACAAAAACACCGCACAGGCTGTATTGAATCCTAACGGAGTAAATACCAACGAATTGATTGAGATTGGTTCTGGTAGCAATTTGGCAACAGCCAACCTGAATATCGACGTGGAACTGATGGATGGTGTCCGATTGAATCTGATTACCTATCTGTCCTCCCGTCACCACCCAGAAACTTGGGTAAAAGGTGGATTCCTTCAATTTGACAAGCTGCCCTTTTTGGGCAATCCAGAGTGGTTTTCCAAGTACTTGACTTTGCGAGTGGGACACATGGAGATCAACTACGGGGATGCTCACTTCCGCAGAACAGACAACGGTAATGCCATGTTTAACCCCTTCGTGGGCAACTACATCATGGATGCCTTTACCACTGAAGTAGGAGGTGATTTGACTTTCCAAAACAATGGTTTCCTGATCATGGGTGGGATCACCGGTGGAGAAATCCAAGGTGGTGTGACCCGACCTGACAACAGAAAGCTTTCTCTGATGGGAAAAGTAGGCTATGACAAGCAGCTATCTGAAGATTTCAGACTGAGACTGACCGGGTCTATCTACACTACTTCCGGATCTGCCAGAAACACCCTTTACGGTGGCGATCGAGGTGGATCCAGATATTACCTCGTGATGGAAAACACGCTAGCTTCTACCAGTGCCAACTTTACCTCCGGCCGTATCAATCCCGGACAGACAGACAATATTACAGCCATGGTTTTCAATCCATTCGTGAAATATAAGGGACTGGAGTTTTTCGGAAATATCGAGCAGTCCAAAGGAAAAGCTGCCAATGAAACCGAAGACAGAACCTGGAATCAACTCGGAGCAGATTTGGTCTACAGATTTGGAAGCAACGAGAAATTCTATTTCGCAGGCAGATATAACCAGGTAAAAGGAGCCTTGGCAGGAAGTGGATTGGATGTGACTATTGACCGTACACAGATTGGCGGGGGCTGGTTTATCTCCAAAAATATCTTGGCCAAAATTGAATACGTGAATCAAAAATACGATGGATTTGCAGCCACTGACATCAGAAACGGAGGTAAATTCAATGGAATCATGATCGAAGGTGTGGTCGGATTTTAACTGATCATTAAGATGAACAGCCTGATTTTTCTCATCCTCTTAATTCTCTCTTCTCCTTCCCAGGAGGAGGGAGAATTGGTGATTCTACACCAAAAGGTGCAGGTCAGTGGAAACACTTCACTTGGGAAATTCAACTGTGATTACATTAAAGAGGGCAGTTTTGATACCCTCAAAGTGAATAATCCAAAGGCCGGACAAGCCCTGAGTTTTCAGATTCCTATCCGGAGCTTTTCTTGTGGCAACTTCATCCTTAACAGTGATTTTCGATCTACTCTCAAAGCAGATCAGTATCCTTTTGCCGAGGTGAAAGTCAACAACTTCAGGCAAAAATCAGGAAAAATCTACTGTCATCTCTTTCTTGATCTCGCTGGCAAAAGGCTGGAATTTCCGGATTTTATATTGGAAAAACGCAAGGAGGGGTTGGCTGGTAATTTAATTCTTGATTTTGCCACTTTGGGTCTCTCTCCTCCCAAAAAGTTGGGAGGGCTAATCAAAGTTGAAGATCAATTGGACCTGCAACTTTTATTGGGAATGTAAGATCAGTCAAAGGCTTCTCCGGTAAAGAGAAGCCTTTTCTATTTTTAACGAAATATGTTTTCTCAAGCCAAAACTGAAATCCATTTGCCAAGTTATCAACTTATGAAAACTTCAATTGGCTATTTCTCTCTTCTTTTCTTCCTCTGCTTCGCGCTATCCTGCTCCGGACAAAGCTCCTCAAAAAAAAGTAAAGAGGAAGTTTATACCTATAAAAACGCCAGCTTTGACGGGATCGGAAAAGTCTACATGGGAAGGGAAATATCCTTCGTTATGGGCTTTGAGGGCATGTCATGGCTGGAAAGATCCAGTAGAGAAAAGGAAGAGAATGTCTCCAAAGCCATTGAGAATCTTCCAGTGGAACCAAATAGCGTAGTAGCGGATATCGGGGCAGGTTCAGGCTATTTTACCTTTCGAATTGCTCCCAGAGTTCCTGAGGGAAAAGTCTATGCGGTAGAAATTCAAGATTCAGCTATTAAATACCTTAGTTCCAAGAGCAAAGAGTTGGGATTTTCTCAGGTGGAGCCGATCATGGGAACTGAAACTTCGCCTAACCTTCCTGAAAACACTGTGGATGTAGCCTTGATGGTCGATGTCTACCACGAGCTGGAGTATCCGGTGGAAATGCTTGCAGGAATCAGAAAGGCCCTGAAGCCTAAGGGAAAACTCATCCTAATCGAATATCGGGGAGAAGACGATTGGATTCCTATCAAACCCCTACACAAAATGACAGTCAATCAGGCTAAAATAGAGTTGGAAGCTAATGGATTCAAATTGGTTCAAAATGGGAAATTCCTCAGCATCCAGCATTTTTTGGTTTTTGAGCAGGTTGCAAAGCCACTTTAAGAAATCCTACGGGATGCTTGTTGGGAAGAATGGATAAGAAGGATTTTTCACAAAGGACGGTGGCCACCTATTCCATCTCCATGCAGATTTGATATATGCGTTTGACTAGGGCCTCTGACATTGGTTTGGAAAAAAAATCCTTGACCCGGGAGTACCCTTTGGATCGTTCTCGGTCTAGTTCACTGACTGAAGAAGTGAGAATAACTACCGGGATGTTCTCCTTCGGATCGATTAGGCTAAGTTTTTCCAGAAAATCCCACCCGGAAATAAGCGGCATATTGAGATCCAACAGGATGCATATTTTTTCTTCCTGAAATGAGATAGCAGCCATCTGATCCAAGCAAAGTCCTGGTTGGTCAAAAATGAGGATTTCAGAAAAAAAATCATCTGTGATTATACTTTGGATCACTTTTTTAGTGATTAGTAGGGAGATTTTATCATCATCCACTAGGATTAGTTTTCTTCTCATAATTGAAAAAAGTTAAAATGGCCTTTGTACCACAATCTATTCGGCTGACATAGTTAAGTTCTCCTCCAATACTTTCTAATAGGTGCTTTGCCAGAAATATTCCAAGGCCCTTAGAATTTGGTTCTAGGTGGTTAAATTCCAGATAGTCAGAAGAAATCTTTTTATTTTTCTTGAGGTCCATACCGATCCCATTGTCTTGAATGCTAATTTGAAGAAGATCGGGTTTAAGGATTATTTTAATTTTGATGATTAACTCTCGTTTGGGAGATCGAAACTTAATAGCATTTGAAATCAATTGAATCAAAACTCGCTCAAGAACTGAGTTCATTTTCAATTGGAGTAATTCTGGCTCTGAGATCACATACCATTGTGCATTGGTAAGTTGAAGTTCGTCCGTAAAAAAGGCCTGTGAATTAGCTAGGATCGTGTTTAGGGTAATCTGACTTTTTTCCTGAGTATGTTTACTTTTTTGCTTTGCCAAATGATTTATTGCAATGATTCGCTGATCAAGCAGATGGATTGCCTCTTTGATAAGGTCCCAAAATTGGAAGATATCTTTTGGATCTTTAGACAAGTCAATTAGGTTAGCTAGTCCTTTGAGGTTTGCAACGTGGTTTCGAATGTTATGGGATAAGATTGAGTTGTATTCGATTAACTGCGTGTTTTGTTTAGATACCAAGTCGATCAGTTCACGGAGTTCCTTTCGTTTAATCTGGATTTCGGAAATATCAATACCAATGCAAAGAATTTCTTCAGGTTGTCCATATTCATTTAGAGTTACTTTGAAGTCCCATTGAGTGTAAATTTCCTTTTTATCAAACGTCTTTTTTCGAAGGAAAACCCGATTGTTACTTCCCGGGTTGGCTAGGGCCTTTTCAAAGGTCTGTTGGCAAAGCAGATGATCATCTTCAACGATATCGCTCATAGGATGGTAAGATTCCAAACTTTGTGGATAGGGGCCCAGAAAAGTTTTAGAATAATAATTATTGACAGATTTTACAGTTCCTTCCATGGTTAATCTCAGAAGAAAGAAAATGTCTGTAAACAAAAGATGGTCGATATAGCTTTTGATTTTCTGGTGCTTATCGACCAAAAAAGACAGTTCGTTTTCAGTAGTAAGTGCTTGAGTATTATCCCTAAGGCTTCCAAAGATAATTTCTTCACCTTTGGAGTTTTTAGAAAGAGAAGCTGAGATCGATAAATGTCTAACCTCACCAGAATCCAAAACCAGATCTACAACTTTTTCAAACTTTCCTTTAGGTCCTCTTACCATGAGTTCCAGTTCTGAAGGAAGACATTTATTGCAAAGGCTTAGTTTCGCTTCAAAAATATCCCAAGATGGCAGGGTATCCGGAGCTAATCCAAGTAGTTTCCTGACATTTTCCGTCCAAGCCATTTCCTGATTATTTAGGGTTAGAGTCCATCCTGCTACTTGTTGAATAGACTCTTCAGCTAGCAGAAGTGATTCGATTCTGGTGAGCTCTGAGTCTAACTCTATAAGTTTGGTATTTTCATAAAATACAACATAGATCAAATCTCCTATCCTTTCCAAGGAGAAGGAAAAATAGGATTTTGTTTCATTTTCGATAACCACATAATTATTGTGAAATCTGATTTTGAGTTTGGAAAGCCCTATTCTAACCTGTTCAATTAGGGAAACCAACAATGGGTATTTTTTATGCTTTTTAGAAATCGATTCATCTATAAACTCGGAAAACTCCAAGTCAAAACCATCAGGCAGGTTTAAGATGGAGTTATTGCTTTTGTACCAATAAATCTCTTCTTTAGGAAGGTTGATACAAAGTCCACCCAGACCGATTTGCTTTGAAGCCTCAAGAACAAGTTTATTTAAATTGATAGCCCTATCTCTTCGTTCAAAAAATTTACGGCCTTCTTTTTCTCCCTCAAGTATCTTTGTAGATAAGTCTCGAATGGCCTCCATCAATTGAGTTTGATTTTTCCCAATTTCTCGAACACTATAATCCATAAGGTACAGATGACCCAAATGCTCCTTTCGATTACTGACTAGCTTCATCCTCGAACAAAAAAGAATACCCACTTCCAAAAGGTGATCCAACTCACCCAAGGAATTGTTGAGTGTCCTCAAATCCTCAATGCAATGGATGTAATCATTACATTTCCTTGCTTTTTGATTCCATATCGATTCTGGAAGTAATTCGGTTGGCGCTTTTTCTGATGAATAAATCGTAACAAAATCAAGACCTTCCTTGATTGAGAGTATGAAGATTGGCATATCCAATGCTTCAAAGACCAAAGTTGAGAGACTTTCAAGGGATTTAACTCTACTATTTAGTGGGATACCCGAAAGGCTCATATGTCATTTGCTTTTTTGATGGTGTTTACTTTGAACTAACCCTCCACCCAATACAGATTTATTACATTCTCGACACTCTTAATAAAAATTTTTTTTTAAAAGTTAATCTAATTTTCAAGAATTAAAGAAAAATTCAAAAAAAAAACGACCTGGCTTTTTTTAAAATTAATTTTTATAGAAAACAACGGATTTTGTAAGTGAATTAGAAAATATACACTATGGAATAATTGTTTTTTGAATTTCTTTCAATCTTGTAAAAAATATAAATATTTAGATAAAGTGTTATAAATTTTTTAGGCTATCGAGAAAAATAAAAAGTTTTTTAAAGGATAACCTTCGAACAGTATTTTCTAATTTCTGAGTTCATTACCCTAAACCATAGCGGAGGCACCAAAGCCAACAGCATCATACCGGGATAGCCGGTAGGCATTTGGGGGCTTTCTTCGTGGTGCCTGAGGACTTGATATTTTCGGCTCGCGATGTAGTGGTGGTCCGAATGTCGGGAAAGCTCCAGCAAAATCATTCGGCCGATCGGATGGTTAGAATTCCAAGAGTGAATAGGCAAGGTCCTTTCGTAGTGTCCGTTTCTTTTTTCCCTTCTCAGTCCGTAATGCTCAATATAATTGACCGTCTCAAGGAGGAGAATGCCTACAAATGCCCCAAGGCCAAATAATAGCAAGGTTTGAATTCCGAAAATGGAATAGATTAATCCCAATAAAGCCAGTTGAAACAACTGAAATCTCAGCATTTCATTCTTCAGTGACCAAAAAGAGATTGATTTTTTAGCCAGCCTTTCTTTTTCCAACTTCCAGGCAGACAGGTAGCTACCAGTGATGGTCCTAACAAAAAAAGCATACACATTTTCTCCCAATCGGCTGGATGCCGGGTCCTCCTCTGTGGCTACATGCCGGTGATGTCCCCGGTTGTGTTCGATGAAGAAATGCATGTAGAGCGTAGTCAGCAGGAGCATTTTGCTCATGAGCTGCTCATACCAAGTGTTGCGGTGGCCCAGTTCATGGGCAGCATTGATGCCTAGCACTCCGCAAGACATCCCGTAGGCAAGTGCCATTCCTATTTGAGTGGAAAGGGAAAGGTCTTCCTGACTTACCTGAAGGAGGAAATAAACCAAAATTGCATATTGAACCGGAACCAAAAAGTATAGAATCCAATCGTAGGTGCGATCCTTTTTGACCAGCTCTTCTTCCAGTGCATCTAGATTTTTGCTGGAGGATCGGGTAAAAAGCTCTACCAAGGGAATTACTCCAAATACAAAAATCAAGGCCGAGTAGGACCATTCATTGGCCGACCAAAGGGAAAAGGCAACCACTACAGGGATGATGTACACTAACAGGTATTTGGCAGCGCGGAGATTCATAGCTTCTAATTTAGCCAAAGCAATCAAAAAAGAAACGGGCTGAAAAAAGTCCTTTCCAGCCCGCCCAATTTTTTTGAAGTAAAGGACTTATTCCTCCTCTTCGGCTACTATATCCATTGCGTTTTCTGCCCAAGTCACTATTTCCTGAATTTGTTCTGGATTTAGTTTGGCTCCGGAATGAATCACCGTGTAGACCTCCATGGGCATTTCTCCCTCTGCAACCTCAATGGCGATATCATCGAGTTTTTTCAGTTTTTCCATCATGTCATAATCTGCCCAATGAGAAAAGTTGAGTTCCTCTCTTCCTTCTCTTACATCTTTGGCTACCAACCAAGAAAGGGGAGCCACATAAGAATACCAAGGGTAGGAAGTCTCATTGCTATGGCAGTCGTAGCAGGAGTTTTTGAGCGTCTGATGCATTCCTTCATCGAGCAATCCTGTGTTTGAAATATCAGCAGGGTTAGTATTTTGGACTGCAGGAAGTTCATTGGGCACAAGCTGGATGGCTCCAAGAATCAGAATCAAACCACCCAAAAGATAGGTTCTGGCCTTCATCTTATTTCTTTTTGCCCTTACTCCAAGCTAATAGAGTTGCTGTTTCTTCCTCGGTTAGTTTTTTGTCAGGGTTGTTTTCGAGGAACCTTGTAGGAGGCATTGCTCCTTCTTCCAGTTCTTCGGTGATTTTACCCATGGTGGCCAAAGCTTTGGATTTTTTTGCTGCTTCCAGAGCATCCCAATCCAACTTGGCTTTGCCTTTTTCATTTTTTGATTCGGCATTGTGGCATCCGTAGCATTTCTGCTGTACGATGGCCTTGACATCAGCCGGCAGAGCGGGGGCTTCGGGGTGCAGAGAAATGAGGTTGTCAGCTTCAGGTTTTGGATTGGCCTGGAGAAAGAGTAGGGCAGTCAATGCCAAGGCAGGGATAAAGGATAGTTTTTTCATAGGTGTCTGGATTTTATAAAATTTTGTAAAAATCATATTCAATATATCAATCATTTGACTTTTAATAAACAGACAGAATAATCTAGGGTAAAAAACTCGACCAAAACACCCATATTCAGGATGAATCCTTGGATAGACTAGCCCAATGGGTACTCTTTATTTACAATGGTTTAAGTGAAATGGGGGAAATTCTATTTTTTTACCCGAGTAGCATTAGCCCTATCTACAATGCAAATCGATAACTTGGTAGAAATTCACTAATCCTATTTTCTCTTGCTATGGCTTCAAATAAAACCACCTTCCAGTTTATCAGCGAACCCGGAGATGTCAACTTTGGGGGAAAAGTCCACGGAGGTACCGTGATGAAATGGATCGATCAGGCAGCCTATACCTGCGCGAGAAATTGGGCGGAAAGCTACTGCGTCACGGTCTATGTGGGTGGAATCCGATTTTATAAACCCATTGGAATTGGAGAAGTCATCAAGATCGATTCTCAGGTGATTTTTACGGGAAGTTCCAGTATTCACATCATGGTGGAAGTCTATTCGAGAAGTTTTGAGCAGAAGAAATTTGAGAAAAAGACCCACTGCATCATCATTTTTGTGTCAGTGGATGAAAACGGAAATCCCAAAAAGGTAAAACCCTGGGTGCCCAAGACGGAGCAGGAAAAGAAACTGGAAGAATATGCCCTCAAACTCAAAACTCTCCGGGAAGAGATCCATGAGGAAATGCGGCCGTTTTTTAATGAGTGATGGTTCTTTAAGATTTGCGTATTTGTTCTTTTTTGATGGATTTTATGACCACAAAGTGGTCTAATCTTTCAATAGCCCTAGGTGAAACCTAGGGAAAATCGAAATTCAAGAGATTAACCCAGGATGGGGTTGAACTATTTGGATTGAAAGGGTTCGACCCCTTCGGGGTCGTTATTAGGTCCACCTTCAATTCCATGGGTTGCACCCATGGCTATTGAGAAGTTTGACCCCGAATGGGGTCAAATTATTGTTTTTGAATTACTACCTCAGCTCCCTCTTTACCTTCTCCAAAAACAAGCCTTCCACATAAAACTGCCAATCCCGGAACTTCAACGCCTGATTAGCGAGGTGAACATGGTGGTCTTGGTCAAGCATATATTCGGAAGGCTTGTCAAGTTGCCGGGTTTTGCCATAGACTTCCTCGACTCGAGATTGGATGTTGGCCCATTCCGTTTCCAATTCCTTCAATTTGGAAAGAGCCACCTCCCTTTTTTCCCCACTCGGTTCGTCCAGTTCGGCTAAAGCAAGAATAGCCCGATTGGAAAATTGAACCACCTGAGCCACCTGCTCATAGACTTCCAATTGATGGGTGTTCCTCAGGGCTGTTTTTTTGGCCTGCCCGATCTGATTCAGAATGGAGTCTACCTTTGCCAGATTGGTTTTGGCTTGCTGGATTTTGCTTTGGTAGTTTTCAGACCATTTTCCCGCTGAATCCAAATCAGGAAAAGGAATCACAGCCTCTTCGATCGGATTTTCCAGTTTTCTAAGTCTATTTCTGTCCCTGCCCCTATCCAAAAGCAGGTTTTTCCATTCAGCAACAGGAGCTTCCAAGGCGTTGATAAACTCCAAATCGGCCGAGGCCAAAGCAGGTCCAAAAGCCCGCTGACGATAGGCTTGGTGCAATTGATCGGTACTTCTTTTATTTCCCGCCCAGGTGTATTCTGCAAAGATGGCGATCCCTCTTTGGTACAATTCGAAGTGAGGAGAATCATCATCCCAAAGCGTCAAAAGCAGCCCATCGGCCTTGTTTCGGATCGAAATCAGGGCAAAATCCCGGATATTATTCGTGTTGCTTTGGTCCTGTGGCATGAGGTTCCAGCGGGTTTGTCCGGCTGTAGCTCCCATCACTTTTAGCCCGTTGTCGGAAAACCATTGAATTGCCAGGTTATTTCCCGGAGACTCGGGCATATCATAATTCCAGCGCATGTAGACACAGTTTTTCGGAAACAGATCAATGTACTTGTTGAGGTTGGGTTCATTGGCGGTCCAGATGCTGTCTACTTGGGCTTGGGACAATTTGGAGTCATAGATCGAGCGATAAACTTCTGCATTCTTCAGCGGCATATCATCCCAAAAAATGGGCGTCAAGCCTTTTTGGGAAGCATATTCGCTCACCCGATTAAGCCAAATCAGCTGAAGCTCCAGCGGGGATTTTCCGGAATTTCTTCCCGTAGTATGCACCTCATCTCCTCCCACATGCAGATAGTTAGCATAGGGAAATGCCTTCAGTGCATCTTCATACAAGTCAAATTGGACTTGATAGGTCTTCTCATCCAGAGGATTGAAAGCCCAGTCGCTTTCGGGGTCATCCCGTAGTGGAATGTAATCGGGATGCTTCAGGATAAAAGAAGCATGGCCCAAGCCTTGGACCAAAGGACTGATTCGGATATGTCTTGCCAAGGCATAATCGCTGAGTTCCTTCCATTCTGCAACGGTAAAGGCATCGGAAGAGCCGACTTTAGGCTGAAGTTCATACTTCAGCTTGTCTTCGATTTCCACGATCACGGCATTGATTTTTTGCGCAGCAAAGCGATCCATGAGTTCGAAATAGTATTCCTTTTTCTCCAAATGGTGCTTCACATCCAGATGAACTGCCCGGTAGTCCAAGGAGGGTTCGTCCTTGATTTTTACCAAAGGCAAAGTCGCATCCTGATCCTTTGCATCCTGAATCAACTGTCCAAGGGTCATCAACCCATACCAAAGCCCTGCATCTGAAGGTGCTTGAATAGAAATCCCCTGATCATTTATTTCCAGCAGGTATCCTTCTTCTTTCAGATCGGAGTCCTGTAGATATTGGAAAGAAATTTTCTCAATTCCCTCCAAATCTCCCTTTTCTATCATGGTTTTTTTGGCCTGATCAAAAGCCATTTCCGCTTCAGTCAGATTTAAGGAAGATTGGCCGGAAATACTGATTTCCTTTGGACTTGGAAGGAGTTCAAATTGAGCCGCCTTTTTTGTTGAAGGACTACAAGCAGCTGCAATAAGGGTGAGAAGGAAGAAAATGGCAGGTTGGATCGGGATTTTCATGGTTCTGGGATTTCCTTTGAAAATAGGAAATATGGTGGGAAAAGGATAATTGAATTTTTAAGGATTAAAATGGGGCGTTTTTCAAAGAGTCTTTCTGAATTGAAAAATACCAAGCAGCTTCTATTAAAGATGAAGACCATATTTGATCCTGATTTGAGGGGAAAAAAGGAGCATTTCCTGAGGGATTTCTGTAGTATCCATTTTCTTATGCGGTTGTATTTTTCAGGAAGTCGTACTTCTTTTTTTTTGATCGTATTTATCCTTTGAATTCTTCATTCCTGTAGTATTCAATGGGATAGAATAAAGACAAAGGTTCTTTTGCTTAAAAAAACGAAAATCAAAAAGCTATGAGAAGAAGTGTCTTAATTCTGGTGTTTTTCTTTTCTATTCTTAATTCATCTGCCCAGCAGGCAAAATGGGTCAAACTGACTACCGATCCTTATCCCGGTAAGCAGGACGATATTGTCTTTATCAATGAACTTCAAGGATGGTATGTCAACGGAAAAGGATCTGTGTACCGGACCCAAGATGGAGGAGAATCTTGGGAGAAACAGTGGGAGCAGTTGGGGTCTTTTTTCCGAACCATTGCATTTGTGGATGAGAAGATTGGTTTTGTAGGTACCGTTGGCACTGATTATTTCCCCAATGTGACAGATACCATTCCTTTATACCGAACTCGGGATGGAGGGCAGACTTGGCAGACAGTAGACTATTCAGGTCCCTACGTGAAGGGATTGTGCGCCATAGATGTGGTGCGTGAACAATACATCAATCATGGCGAGATAGCTTACAAAACACACCTTTTTGCGGTGGGAAGAGTCGGGAGTCCTGCCAACTTGATGAAGTCCTCAGATGGTGGGGAAACATGGACTTCTCATGCTATGGGTGGGGATGCTCAGATGCTCTTTGATATTAAAATGTTTGACAAAAATGTTGGGATCGCCTGTGCAGCAAGCCATGCTGATATTGCTCAATCCAATGCTTTGATTTTGAGAACAGAGGATGGGGGACTGACTTGGGAAAAGGTATATCAGAGTCAGAGGCCTTTTGAAACGACCTGGAAGGCATCTTTTCCAACTCCCGAGGTGGGCTATGTGACCATTCAATCTTACAATCCTGATCCCCAAGTGAAGCAGCAGAGGATTGCAAAAACCCAAGATGGGGGAAGGACATGGGAGGAAATGAACCTGGTAGAGGATGCCGGAGCTAGGACTTTTGGGATTGGCTTTTTAGATGAAAATCATGGGTTTGTCGGGACTATTCAATCCGGATATGAAACGAAAGATGGAGGCAAGACTTGGCTGCCTGTGGATATGGGCAGAGCTTGCAACAAGATTCGGATTTATAAAAGCGGACAGCAGACTTTTGGATATGCGATCGGGGTGGATGTTCTGAAGTTAGTCTTGGATTGATTTTCACTAGGGCTATTAATGCTAGACTATCAGAATTTTTGTCCATTTCTACAAGAATTGATCTTGTTTGGAGTCTGTTGGATTTCGAAGATGATACTTGGCATTCGGTGGATATAAAGTTTCTCGGCGAAAAGGAAAAAAAACACCCATTTCGGATTGACTAGTATAGCCGGAATCGATCCCGAGCAGCTGTCGGGATCGACTCAGTCTAGCACTGAGCTTCAGATATGCTGAGTGGAAACTATGCCTAGATTTGTGATTTCGATGATTCAGGCTCAGCTAAGTTTTATGGCCATTTATTTTATTTCTGAGCCAAAAACTTGTTCACATCCAGCCAATGCATAAAGGCATCAAACCATCGGTTGCTGGTCCGGTTGGGATTGCCCAGCCCGAATCCATGGCCGCCGTTTTGGTAGAGGTGAAACTCGACGGGTTTTCCGGCTTTGTACCAGGATTCGATGATACCGGATTGACCGTTGTAGAGAAAATCATCCGTGGCAATCACATTGAACATTGGCGGTGCATCGGCAGGCACTTCCACAGGACCCATTCCTCCGTAGATCGGGCCTATAAAGGCCAATTTCATCGTTTTGGAATGGAGTGTGGCATGCATGGTCAATCCTGCCCCTGCGGAAAAACCGATCATTCCGATCCGGTTTATATCCACTCCCCACTCTTGGGCTCGGTTTACGATCATCGCATAAGCGGCTTCTGCATCTTCCAGCTGATTGGAAAGGTCTCGCTGCGGAGGTCTGGGAGCAGGAGCAGCTGACCCGGAACCATCAGAAGTTGGAGCAGGAGCAGCAGGTCTTGGTCGGTTCATCCAAGCCGAAAAGTCTTCGAGGGAAGGTGGAGTGGGATTCAGTCGGTATTTCAGCACAAAAGCTGCGATGCCTTGCTTAGCCAGCGCCTCGGCCACTTCCCAACCTTCATTTCCCATGGACAGCCAGCTAAATCCTCCTCCGGGAGCGACGATTACTGCCGCACCATTGGCTTTGCCGGGTTCGGGAAGGAAGGGGGTCAAGGTAGCCGTGGAGATGTTCCGTGCCATGGGGTCGCCCCACTGTCGAAACCAAGTTTCAGGAGCAGGTTGGTTTTCCACTCCGCCTGTGCCAAGCAGAATGGCATTGGGTTCGGCGGGAGTTTCCAGCGGATAGATGGTCCCGTCTTGGGCGAAAGCCTGAGCAGAAAAAGTCAAGACAAGGACTGCAAAGCCTAATTTGAATTGTGTTTTCATAGGTGTAGGTTTTTTGGGTTTGAATAGGGTAAGCTATTGATTTTCTGTAGAAAGAATCAAAAAAATTATTTGAATGGATGCCCAGGTGGAAAGGCAAAGCTTAAATTGTTTTTCCCGATTTAAGATGAGTAATCTTGTTCGATTTTACTTTGGAAAAGCCAGAAAGCCAACCTGTAATTCACCCAACTTTTGATAGCCCAAGTAATTCATGTGAATGGGATCTCGGTAAAATTTACTTTGATTGTAGGTGTTGAAACCGGCTACCTCAAACTGATCTAAGACCGGGATGCCATGAAGTGCACAGATTTTTTTCTGCATTTCAACATAGCGAACCATGCCATTCTCAAAAAATGGATCATAGGCGCCTCGGTTGATAAATGCCTTGCTTGAAGTGAAGAAATAGATGATGGCATCCGGATTCTTCTCATAGATTTTCTTGATGCAGTAATTAATCCCACCTGCCTGAGTAGTAAGCTTTTGCTCATCGTACCCATCAAACTCAGTGTAATCGGTGTATTCTCCATTCTCTCGTTCGTTGGTATAGTCATTTGTGGAGGCCCAGAGTATATAGATATCAAAGACGCCTGCCTCATCCACTTGCTGCTGTAGAGATTTTCCCTGAAGTGAAGAAAATCCCGCTCCAGGCACTCCAAAATTGGTAATCTTGAGGTCGAGGTATCTTTCCCACAGGACTTTGGCGCTATCGCTGGGAGGGATTACAGAGACCGATCCACCAAAGACAGCGACGGATTTTCCGTAATTCATGGATCCTTTAAGGGCTTCTTTATCAATCCGATCTTGTGCTGATAAATAGGTTGATGAAAAGGCTAGTAGGCCAATGATGACTAATGTTTGAATTGATATTTTCATAATGTGGAAATCTAAACTGGATATTTATTGATAAGAGGTCATTTGTTTCAGCGTTTCCAAACAACTCACCAAATCCACCAATTCCTGCTCGTTGAGCGGGAAGGTGAGCATTAGGGATTCGGATGATTGGGTAAGTTGAAGCTAGGTATTTTCTCAGGAAAAAATAATCAGAGCTAATCCAGCCAGAACGAGGTTGCGAGAGGTCATAAGGTTATTTAGGGTTAAAGCTTATGAAAAATAGGGCTTTGAATTCGAAATGAAAAATCTCTCAGGCTTTCTAAATCAAGAGGTTATTTCAATTTTCCAAGGATCTCTTGGGCACTTGGGGAGAACTGGGTAGAGTTCTGTGATGCAGTAAGGAGCAAGGGCTTGGCCTTTTCCAGTTTATTCAATTTGAGATAGCCTAATCCCTCATACCAAGCCGCATCTCCGGCTAATGGAGAGTCTTTGGGGATTCTGCTCAAAATGGGAACAGCCTTCTCCGGTCGATCCAAGGCCAAATGGCAAAGCCCGAGAAAAAACAAAACATCCGGGCTAGAATTGCTGGCTAACATTTGCTCAAAAAGGGTCTTCGCCTCCTCGTACTTACCGTTTTTATAGGCAGTTACTCCCTTTTCAATCGAGGGATCAATGGACAAACTTTCCCAAGTCTCCACATCTAAAGGCTGATAGTAGGTAGAAAACAGTTTTGTGCCAGGAGGGCTGGCGAGACTATACACGAGAAAAATTCCCAGAGCTACAATCCCCAAGGCGATCAGAAAAGAGACGGCCCAAGATCTGAATCGGGTTTTTTTTGCAGGAGATACTTGTTTTTTGTATTGGTTCAGCTCAGCTTGGTAGGCCTGATTTTCTTTCAATAGCTTTTCAAAAAGAAGTCGGTCCTCAGAGGAAAGTTTCCCTTCCAAGTAGTTTTTGAAAAGTTCGTTTTGGTCCATGAATGAAAAAGTTAATTCTCAACTCAATTTTAAACTGCTGATCAGTTCTTCTACACTTTGGAAGGTGTTTTCATCCGCTATAATCCGGAACGGATCAGCTTGGACTCGAATTTCCTTGGGTACAGCTTGAATCCCTGCTTTTTTGAGTCCTTTCCTGACCCAATATACTAATTCTTCGTTGCCAGAAATGAGAATTTCTTCGGGGAAATCCTGAATTTCCAATCTGCCTCTTTTTGGACTAAACTGAATTTTCTTTGAGGGTAATAGCTGATTGATTTCTCCGGAAAGAATCAAATCCTCAGGACTTCCAGACAAAAGAGGGTTGCCACAGGTCAAAAGCCAAAATCGATCGGCAGTTTCTATGGCGATTTCCAAGTCATGGGTGACTACCAAAACCCCTTTGTTTTCTTCCAGGGCGATTTCTCGAAGGAGGTCCATGATTTCAAATCGGTTGACCAGATCAAGATGCGCCGTGGGCTCATCCAAAATAATCAAATCCCCATTTTGGGCTATGGCCCGGGCAATCATGGCTTTTTGTCGTTGTCCATCGCTGATTTCACTAAGTCGCTCACTCTTCAAATAAACGATGTTGGTAAGTGCGATAGCCTTTTCGACCTCTTTTTGATCTTCAAGACTCAACCTACCCGACCATCCGGTATAGGGGGTTCTTCCCAAGGCAACCAATTCACCGACGGTCATATTTCCCGGAAAAACAGGCTCTGTCAAAACCACGGCCATTTTTCGAGCTAAGCTTTCTTGACTGTAAGAAGAAATGGCCTGACCATCTAGATTAAGAGAGCCTTGCCAAGGTTGAAGTTGGGCCATTATGGCTTTGACCAGAGTGGATTTCCCAACACCATTTGGTCCAAGGAGACAAGTCATTTCCCCGGTAAATAGCTCAAAGTCAAGGTGAGATAAAACCTCCCTGCGCTTTCCATTTTTAAGGTACCCGAGTTGGAGGTCTTTTCCCTGAAGAATCGATGCAAGAGATCTTTGGCGCATGGGTTAAAAGTCTTTGCTGAAGTTTCTTTTCAAAATTAGAGAAATCACGATCGGAGCGCCAATCAGAGACGTGACCGCATTGATCGGTAAGGTACTTGCCAATCCAGGAAGCTGACCTACGGCATCGCAAAGCAAAAGCAAAATTGCCCCAATCAATGCCGAGCCGGGAAACAATACCCGATGATCGGAGGATTTCCATACCATTCGAGCTAAGTGGGGGACTGCAATTCCCAAAAACGCAATCGGACCACAAAAAGCAGTGATTCCACCTGCCAACAGGCCGGTGCTGATGATCATCATCCATCGCATGGCTTGTATGCTAACTCCCATACTTCTGGCATAATTCTCTCCCAAGAGAAGTGCATTAAATGATTTGATGGAAAAAAGAACTGGAATGCTTCCCAATAGAATTACCATGCCCAAAATCCCCACTTGTGCCCAGCCCAATGATCCCAAACTTCCCATGGACCAGACAGTATAGAGCTTGAGTGCTTCCGCTCCTGAAAAGAAAGACAAAACAGAAACCACGGCAGATACTAAACTGCCAAACATCAATCCCACGATCAACAAGGTCATGCTGTCTTTTACTCTCCAAGCCACCAAACTCACTCCGGAAAGTACTAGTCCGGCACCTAAAATCCCTGCGCTTGCAATAGCCCAGGAGTTGATTCCACTGAGGGCAAACCCCAGTGCTGATCCTGCCAACATTAAGATTGCCACTCCCAAACCCGCCCCCGAACTGATGCCCAAGACGAAGGGTCCTGCTAATGGATTTCTGAAAAAAGTCTGCATTTGAAGTCCGCTCAAACTTAATCCGATTCCAGCAAAAACGGCGACCAAAGCCTTGGGAAGTCGATAATTGATGATGATTTGCTCCCAAGAAGCTTTGGCCCAATCTCCCGATATTAATCCGCCGACTATCTCTCCGAATGGAATCCATATCGAACCCAAGCTCAAGTTGAGCAAAAAGCTCAGCCCGAGTAGGAGGAAGGCGATGGGGAAGAGGTAGGGGCGAATGGACATTTATTTTTCTAAAAGAGGTTTGTGGAGACACAAACCTATGCGGAGATACTAGAATCAATCATTTTCAATCCTATAACTTTAAATGGATTAAGAAGTAGTTTTAAAAATCGTAAATTATGATGTGAAACAAAGGCTTTATTTAGATACATCAGTTTTTGGAGGTTATTTCGATGAAGAGTTTTCATTGCATACTATTTCTTTATTTGAAAGGATAGAAAATTACGAGTTTGTGGGATTATATTCTGAGATTACAATTGAAGAACTTGAATATGCGCCAGAAAAAGTGAGAAATCTTCAATTCAAATTCGATTCTATAAATTCAGAGTTTTTAGTCCTTACTGAAGAAATGATCGACCTCGCAAGAACGTACATCTCAGAGAATGTTGTGGGAAAAACAAGTTTTGCGGATTGTCTTCATATTGCGATCGCTACCGTAAACCACGCTGATTTCTTGGTTAGTTGGAACTTTAAGCATATTGTTAATATTCAAAGAATTAGAGGTTATAATTCTGTAAATGTTAAATTGGGATACAAACAGTTAGAAATAAGATCACCTAGAGAGTTTGGAAAATATGAAGACAGCTGATAAATCATTCGATGCAGTGAAATTCATGCGTCAGGAGCGCGAGAGAATTTCTAAGGAATTGGTCCAACTGACTAACGAGGAGATTTTAGAGCACTTTAGAAAAAAAAGACTCAAAAGAACTCCGAAATCTTAATTTCTGAATCACATGATTTTTACATTTTTCTATAGTCTACTCCAACTTCTGATAAAAATATAACTCATACTCCGGCAAAAGTTCCGGATGGAGGATTTTGATCAGATCCTTGAGAATCAGATCGGGACGGACATAGCCGAGTTCAAAGTATTCCAAGCCTCCCGTCGCCCCTTTTTTTGCGGTGTAAGTGTAGATTTGACCACTTTTCCAAGCCTGAAAGTTTTGATAGCGGGGTTCGCTGCTTCCCATGGTTTTTACATCGGGAAAATCAGCCGAACCAATCCAAACTTCAGCTTCTGCAGCCCGATCGAGAACGAATTCATAGTTTAATTGGAGACTGCCTGACCCACTTTGATCCGCAAAAACATAGTCTCCACCAGCATTTTGGAGGATTTGTGCCCCCCAACTTTCCGCTCCCGGGGCGTACCAAATGTCTTGATACATCACTCCGCTGAGTACTTTCGGGCGGCTGTCAGAGGGGGGTTGGGTCGCCAATTTTTCTGCTTCCTGATAGGCTTCTTTGATCTTTTCAAACTCTGTGACTGCCTCCTCGTATTTGCCCAGCAAAATCCCCGTAAACTTGATCCATTCGGCTCTTCCCAGAGGATTTTGCTCCACATATTCTCCATTGATCAAAGCCGGAATTCCAGCTTGGGAAAAGAGATCTAAGTACCTCAAATCCTCTCCCAACGTAGAAATCATGATCCAGTCCGGCTGAAGATCAATAACCATTTCCGGGTTGGCGGAAGGTCCGCCTCCCAGATCGGTGACTTTTCCGGAATCAATAAGGGCTCGGGTTGTCGGGGATGAGATCAAATCAGTCTGAGGAAAACCAATCAATTTGTCGGTTTCTGACAACATGTCCAAGTGAGGAATGTGTGTAGTCGAGGTCAAAATCACCTTGGAAACAGGAAGCTGTACGACTGCGTCAAAGCCGGATTTTTCGACTTTCGCTCCTTCCTCGAGGACCAGGTAGCGGTAGGTTTTTTCTGCTCCGGTATAGCCTTGGGTGACCTGGATTTCCCAGAAATTTCCCCCCCTGAAAAGCTCAAACCCCTGAGCAAATTCCAAAGCAACAGGGGTCGATGCAAGAGATGTCTCCGCTTTTTTTTCACAGGAAAAAAGCAGGATCAATCCCAGTAGGATCGGGTGATAATTCCATGAGAAATAGGCCAAAATTGACTTTTTGGAGGGATTTTTCATCTAGGGAGTAAAACCAAAGTTTCTGCCAAGGTAAAGGTGATTTTGGCACCTTTCCAAAATTTTTAACATTCGGAGGCTTTTCTGCCAAATAAAAATCGCTTTACTTTAGGTCGATTTTGGTTCCCAAACCATCCCGGTAAAAGGGATTGGAGCTTGGGATTAAAAGGGAATCCGGTGCGAAACCGGAGCTGTCCCCGCAACTGTAAGTCTGCCCTGTCCCGATAGCCATCGGAATGGGGAAGTGCTTTTGCACCACTTAGCCATTGTCCGAATCCGAAAGGAGCTGGGGCGAGAAGGCCGGCAAAAGTCAGACGAGCCAGGAGACCTGCCTTGATCAGTTGATTCTGTGCTTTCGGAGGAAAAGCGAAGAAGACTTGTCGATTTCTCAGCCGACAGCGGTCGGTGAGAAAGCTTTCATTTCTTTCTTAATTTCTTTCCAAGCCGATCCCGATAGCTATCGGAAGAATTGTCTTAATCTATTCGATCGGATATGACCTTGGTGTTTTGGGTATTTTCCCTGTTTGGCTTTACTGCCCCACAGGACACGGTGGCTTTGGCTGAGGTGGAGGTGTATGCGCCTGCCTTGGACCGATTTGCTCAAGGGCAAAAAGTGATTTCCTTCGAAAAAAAGGAGTTGGAGGGGTATTCTGCCCGCTCCTTGGGCGATTTGCTTCAGGAAAAATCTCCTGTTTTTGTCCGTCAATATGGGGCGGGGATGCTGGCTTCTCCTTCCTTCCGCGGGACTTCGGCAGGGCATACGGCAGTTTTTTGGAATGGCTTGCCGATCAATAGTATTTCTTTGGGACAAAGTGATTTGAGCATTCTGCCTATTCAGGCTATCGATCAGGCGGAAGTTCATTTTGGGAGTTCGGGAGCTCTTTTTGGCAACGAGGCCATCGGTGGCAGTGTGCATTTGGGTACTCAGAGCCGATTTGGCCAAGGCTTCAGAGGGCAGCTGAGTCAGACGTTTGGAAGTTTTGGCTTGAGTAATTCGGCGTTTTCGGCTGGATTTTCAGGGAAAAATTTCAGCACCCAAACCAAGCTTTACCGACAGTTTGCCCGCAATGATTTCCCTTTCCAGGATCTTTCCAAACCCGGAACTCCAGAAATCCGAGCGGAAAATGCCCAAACCGAGCAAGTGGGATGGGTGCAGGATTTGGCTTGGAATCTTTCGGAGAAAAGTCAGTTCAAAGCCTCCATTTGGTGGAATCGAGCAGACCGGCAGATTCAGCCTGTGATGGGTTCCGCAACTCGTGACGAGCAGCAGGATCAAAGTTGGCGAGCTGTGGTGGATTATTTCCGGTTTGGAGCCGGCTCGGTTTGGAACATCAAAGCGGGTTGGGTCACGGATCAGCTCATTTTCAACGGCAGTGAAAACCGAACCCGTCAGTTTCTTTTGGCTACCGATTGGGATGTGGAGAAAACGCCAAATTGGATTTTCAAGATTGGGGCTCGTAGCACTTTTGCCCGAGGAGAGCTGAGTACTTACTCGGCCACTGATCAACGGATCGAATTGTACCAAAGTGCTAAATGGACTGCAAATCAGCGCCTGTCGATCTCAGCTAATTTTCGACAATTGGCTTATCAAGATCAGTTGGAGCCTTTTCTTCCGGGATTGGGAATGGACTTTTTGATTTGGGGAAAAGGTAAAAACCAACTTTCACTCAAAGCTTCAGCCGGAAGGGGATTCAAAGTGCCCACGCTCAATGACCGCTTTTGGAATCCGGGAGGAAATCCCGACTTACTTCCTGAAAAAAGCCAAAATGGAGAAGTCGGCTTTCGCTGGAATAGAAAATCCGATTTCTCTTGGGAACAAAGCCTGACCTATTATCGCATGCAGGTGGACAATTGGATCATTTGGCTTCCTCAAGGGGCAATCTGGAGTCCACAGAATATCCGAGAAGTCCGCAATCAGGGGCTAGAATATCAGGGAAAAGGAGCCTGGAAAACAGGTCAGTGGAACTGGCAACTGAACGGAAGCTATACCTTTTCCCGAGCCTTGGATTTGACTTCAGATTCCCAAAATCCCCAGCAACTTCCCTATACGCCCGAACATCAGGCTAATGGAAGTTTGGAAGCTGACAGCAATGGGCTCACTTTCAATCTTTCCACTTTTTATGTTGGGCAGCGAACCATCGGTACCGGAAATGCCCGGGTTTTGGAAGGCTATCAACTTTGGAATGCCGGCTTTTCTTTTTCCCGACTCCAATGGAAAAAACTCCAAGTCCCGATCAGCTTTCAGGTGCTGAATCTGTTCGATCGGGATTATCAAGTGCTTTACCTCCGGGCCATGCCCGGTCGATCATATCAATTTAATCTAACTCTTTTACTATGAAGTATTTATTCAAAAACCAACTATGGGCTTTGGCCCTGATTACCCTGCTTTTTTCTTGTGAAAATGATACCGAGGAGCGTCCTCTTGGGAAATACGATACCGGAATTCTCCTGATGAACGAAGGAGCTTTCGGCGCAAATGACGGCGAGGTCTTTCACTTTGATCCGGTGTCTGGGACATTGACTCAGAATGTCTTTGAATTGGAAAACAATCGTCCCTTTGCCAGCTTGTTGGAGGACTTGGTTTTGGAAGAAGACCGCTTGTATTTGGTTGCTAATACTGGAAAAGTCGAAATTGTAAATCCGGGTGATTTCAAGTCCCGAGGAGCTGTTGTTGCCGATCTGGATCAGCCAAGGTCCTTGGTGACAGCAAGAGGAAAGGTTTTTATCTCAGACTATGGACCCTATGATGCCAGTTTCAATACTCCGGATTCTTATGTAGCCGTGGTTTCAGGCTTGGATGGAGGCGCTGTGAAAAAGAAAATCGAAGTTTCGAGCAAGCCAGAGGATTTGTTTGCCTTTGGGAAATATGTTTTTGTGGCCGGGAGAGAAGAAAGCAAAATCGAGATCATCGATGCCGAGCTCGAAACTGTTGTGAAGACTTTGGAGGTTTCTGGTAATCCTGTTCAGTTTTTTGAGCAGCGAGGCGATTTGTGGGTATATGCTTACGATGCTGAAAATGTGTATTTCCAATCTTTTCACTTGGATAACTTAACCAAGAAAAATTTCCTTCAACTCGACATAGTCAATGCGACGAGTAGAGTAGCATTCGGGGAAGATGACCGAATTTACATTTTGACCAGTTCGGGATGGCCTGATTACAACGATGGAATTGCGGTGACTTCAATTTTTGATACGACTTTGATTCCAAGTTGGAAAACGGGGACTGGATTTTATGGAATAGGCTATGACCAAGACCGACAGGAACTTTATGTATCCAACTCCAAGGGTTTCCAGGGAAATGGCGAAGTGACTGTTTATTCCAAAGACGGTTCGGAGGTCAAAACCATGGAAGTGGGACGTGGACCATCGGGTATTCTGGTGAGGTAAGAAAGTTAGGGAGTGGGGGAGTTTGGAGGTCTGGTAGTAGGGAAGTTTGGGAGATTGGATGTTTGGGAGTAGGTAGTCTCAGAAATCAGTCTCAATAGATAATGATCTCTGCAGTGATCCACGACTTTTTCTGCGAAAATTCTACATAAAGAGGATTTAAATCAAATGAATTTTTAGGGTTAAAAACCTGAGGAAATTATCAACCAAAAAGAGCTGCCTCGGTCGAAGCAGCTCTTTTTTTATTCATTCAGTTTTTTTTCCATGGTATCTTCAAATTTTTCGAAGAGATGGATATACTGATTTTTGATTCTTTCTAGAAAGTCCTTTTGGCTGTCCAGCGCGTAAACTGGGTTGTATTTGATCCGGTCGATGACCATGTCCAGCCAAGCTTTGCCATCGTCGATAAGTTCGGCATGAAAGGCCTCTGCTGTAGCATCTCTCGAACCTGAAAACGGCCCTTTTCCCATTTTGTGGAAAAACTTGGAGATTACCTTCAAGGCCAACTCATGAGCCACTTCAAATTCAATAATCAACTCTCTGGACTGAGATTCATTCAATTCGATTTTCTTGGCCCGGTCAACATGAATTTTCAGGTCTTCAAGAGCCATGGAAAACTGTTCAAGGCACTGTTCGCAGGATTGGGGTAGGGTTTTCATTTGGGTTTAGTTGAAAGTTTAATTTATGGAAAAATCAATCCAAAAGCGAGTTTGGATTTCGATTAGTCCCATAGAATTATCGGACATTATAACTCTGCATAAACGGCTGACCATTCGGCGCCACTCCTTCCAGTTTGAGTCTTCCGCTGAATTTCTCAAGGTATTCTCCCAAAGTCTTGGGGTCTTTGGCAGGCATTTCATTGACATGGGTGATAACAAATCCATCCCGGAATCCCAAATCCCTAAGATATCCTCGAGTCAGGGAGCTGATTTTTACTCCATAAGGAATTTTGAGTCGGTCTTTTTCTATGGTATTGACTGCCTCCAATCGTGCGCCTATCAAGGCAGAAGAATAATATTCCCTCTTAATGATTCCAGTGCCTCCTTCCAGATTTTGTAGGGTAAGGGTTGCTGATTTGGATGCTCCGTCTCGCGTAAATTCAAGATTGAGCTGATCTCCGGGATAGTAGTAGGACAGGGCTTCTTCGAAGCTCCCTTTGCCCATAATCTTCCAATCTCCAATTCGGGTGATCACATCATTTTTCTGTAAGCCGGCCATTTCTGCGGCTCCATTTCTGAGCGTATGGGTGACGATTACCCCATCCAAGCTTTTCAACTTCATTTCCTCAGCGAGTTCAGGAGTGATTTCCACTACATCTACGCCCGGAATGGCCTTTTGTACTTCACCATACTTGATCAGGTCATTGGCAACCTTGATGGCCACATCTACAGGCACGGCAAATCCATAGCCGGTGTAAGACCCGGTGCGGGAAAGGATGGCGGTGTTGATCCCCACCAATTCCCCATTGACATTGACCAAGGCGCCTCCGGAGTTTCCGGGATTGATTGGAGCATCGGTTTGGATAAAGCTCTCCAAAGGAAAATCCCCACCCAGGATATTGATCTGTCTTTCTTTTGCAGATACGATTCCTGCTGTGACTGTAGAGGTAAGATTGAAAGGGTTTCCTACTGCCAAGACCCATTCCCCGATTTGCAAGCTTCGGCTGGACCCACGCTTGATTTCCGGAAGGTTTTCGGCTTCTATTTTCAGGACGGCGATATCCGTGTTTTTATCCGTTCCCACCAGTTTGGCTTTGTAGGTTCTTTTTTGGTGAACCACCTCGATAGTCTCCGCCCGGTCAATCACGTGGTTGTTGGTGATGATGTAGCCGTCTTTGGAAATGATCACCCCCGAACCGGTACTGACCTGCTGGGTAGGCCCTGTTCCAAAGAAGTAGTCAAACATGCTGTATCGCCGGTAGTCTGTCCCGCTGAAGTTTTTGATAAAAACAACCGATTCAGTACTGTTTTGCGAAGCTTCAATGAAGGAAATCGGCGGGTCAGTTCTAAGGGAGGACGAGACCGTTTGACTTGCCGTTTGGGTAGGTATTTCGTAGGATTGAGTAAAAGAGGGGCTTAAATCCTGCTTTTCCGGAGTCTGAATTGCGATCCATAGTGCCGCCCCGGCTATGCCTGAGACGAAAGGAATGGCAAATGATTTCATTGCGTTGTTCATGGTATTCATTTACTTATTCACAGAAAATTGGTTGGGTGATGGACTTCCCATTCACATTTTTTAAGACCTAAATCTGCCCAGGGAGGATCAAAAATTGTCCCAATCGGCAAATTGTGACGAAGTGTACAAGGAAAACTCCCCGCATTTGGTAATTTTGTCAGTCTTGGATCGAACCTTCCGGCATTCGGAAGGTTTTTGTTTGATCCCAAAGTCTCTCTGAATGACCCAACCCAAAAGAATAGCCATACTTGGCAGTACAGGAAGTATAGGTACCCAAACCTTGGATGTGATCAGACAGCATCCTGAAGATTTTGAAGTTGAAGTCCTTACTGCACAAAATAACTGTGATCTGTTGATTTCTCAGGCTTTGGAGTTTAAGCCCAATGCCGTTGTGATCGGTAATGAGGCCAACTACCAGAAGGTAAAAGAAGCGCTCATCCCGCAAGATATTAAGGTTTTTGCCGGTCAAAAGGCGATTGCTCAAGTTGTGGAGATGGATACTATCGATGTGGTATTAACTGCTTTGGTGGGTTATTCGGGCTTGATTCCTACGGTACATGCGATCAAAGCAGGTAAGCAGATTGCCTTGGCAAATAAGGAAACGCTGGTCGTGGCAGGTGAAATTATCACTGCTTTAGCCAAAGAAAACGGGGTCAATATCTATCCCGTGGATTCGGAGCATTCCGCCATATTCCAGTGTTTGGTTGGGGAATTTCACAATCCCATTGAGAAAATCATTCTCACTGCATCCGGAGGCCCTTTCCGTGGAAAAGACCGCGATTATTTGCAGACAGTCACCCGTGAGCAAGCACTCAAGCATCCCAATTGGGATATGGGAGCCAAAATCACGATTGATTCCGCTTCTTTGATGAATAAAGGCCTGGAAGTAATCGAGGCTAAATGGCTTTTCGGCCTGAAAACTGAGCAAATCGAAGTGGTAGTGCATCCTCAGAGTATCATTCATTCCTTGGTGCAGTTTGAAGATGGATCGATCAAAGCACAACTCGGGCCACCGGATATGCGTATCCCCATTCAGTTTGCCTTGAGCTACCCTCATCGTCTGAAGAGTGACTTTGAGCGATTTGACTTCACCAAATATCCCCAATTGACCTTCGAGCAGCCGGATATGAAAACATTCCGGAACCTTCAGCTGGCCTTTGATGCTTTAGCAAAAGGAGGAAATGCCCCTTGTGTGCTCAATGCAGCCAATGAGATTGCCGTGGCAGCGTTTCTAAATCGTGAGGTGGGATTTTTGGAAATGTCTGATCTCATCGAGGAAACTTTAGCGAAAGCTTCATTTGTAGCTCACCCGTCCTTGGAGGATTATGTGGCAAGTGATGCAGAGGCAAGAACTATTACTGAAAATCTAATTAAGTCAAAAGTATAAATGGAAACTTTAATTATGGTGGGACAGCTGCTCTTGGGATTATCCATCCTGGTGGGCCTTCATGAGCTGGGTCACTTGCTTACCGCCAAGATGTTTGGCATGAGAGTAGAAAAATTCTCCATCGGTTTTCCTCCGAAAATCGCAGGATTCCAATGGGGGGAAACCGAATATTCCATCGGGGCGATTCCTTTGGGAGGATTTGTGAAAATCTCCGGGATGGTGGACGAGTCCATGGACACGGCACAGATGGCCTCCGAGCCTCAGCCTTGGGAATTCCGGTCTAAGCCAGCCTGGCAGCGATTGATCGTGATGCTGGGAGGGATTATCGTCAACGTGATTACCGGGATTGTCATCTTTGTGGTCCTGGTTTACAAAAATGGAGAGACCTATTTTTCAAGAGATCAGGTTATCCAAAATGGAATCGTAGCTTATGAGTATGGAGAGGCTATCGGTTTCCAAACGGGTGATAAAGTGCTTGACATCAATGGTGTTCCCTATCAGAGTATTACAGATCTGACTAGTGGTTCAGCTTTGCTGAGTGAGGATGGCTATTATACCGTGGATCGCAATGGAGAAACTTTGAAAATTGAGATCCCGAGAGGATTCATCAATACCTTCAATTCCGAAGAGGCATTCAGCAAGTTTGTTGCCGTCCGGTTTCCATTTGATGTTTTGGAAGTATCTCCGGATGGAGCTGCCAAGGCTGCGGGAATCGATGCTGGAGATAAGATTGTATCAGTCAATGGTCAGGAGATCATTTATTTTGATCAGCTTCAGTCGGCTTTGGCGGAGGTGAAAAATAAGGAAGCCCAATTGGTGATTTCCTCTGAAGGCACAATGGATACTCTAATGGTGCCTGTATCTGCCGAAGGGACGATCGGTATTGCGGCTAACCCGCTGATTGAACCGGTCAGAAGAGAATATGGGATAGGTGAGGCCCTTTCCAAAGGTACTGCCCGTGCTTTTGGAGTGGTGATTGTCAATGCCAAGGCTTTGGGTAAAATGTTTACCGGAGAGGTATCTGCCAAAAATGTGAGCGGTCCGATTGGGATGGCCAAAATCTATGGCAATCGTTGGGATTGGGTAAAATTCTGGAGCATCACCGGCTTGATATCCATGATTTTGGCCTTTATGAACTTGCTTCCGATTCCAGCATTGGACGGAGGACACGTGATGTTTTTGCTTTATGAAATGGTGTCAGGAAGGGCTCCTTCAGACAAGTTTTTGGAGAACGCACAGAAAGTCGGCATGGTCATCCTTTTGGCTTTGATGGTTTTCGCCATTGGAAATGATATCCTGAAGCTTTTTAGCTAGTAGATTCTGAATTGACCCTAATTCCGCCTCGTAACTGAGGAAGAAGATCAATACCAAGCAAGCCTGAAATCATTCAGGCTTGTTTTTTTCCTCCTCCATCGTCCCTAAAATCCACTCATCTGTAGTGTGATTGACCATTAATTTTTTTGGCTTGCAGAGGCTGTGAATCATGAAAATTTTGGAAAGAAAAAGAGTGAAAATCAACCTCAAAAAAATAAGTTTCCTATTTTCAAATAAATAACTAATAATTGGCAGGGAGGGATTGTTTTTTAATTTTTTCTTAGGTAAATCGGTCCCAAATCCAAGTTTATGAAGAAAAAATATTCTTTTGCATTTCTCTTATTTTTTTCGAGTGCCCTTTCCGTTTTTAGCCAAACCAAGACTTTTTCAGGTGAAAGGTGGTCCACTGTTCCTTTGGGCAGCATGCAGGAGTCTGATTTCGTGATTTTGGCTTCCGGGGAAAAAGTATTTGGGACCGTCATCCGCAATTACAATATGACGGATTATCCAAAAGTAGAATTTGAAGCAAAAGGGGTTAGAACTTCCTATTTGCCAAAAGATCTGGAGGGCTTTGGTCTGACCAATGGGCAGTTGTTTTATAGCCGAGTTTTGCCCGATGGTGAAGAGTTGGTATTTCTTCAGGTCATGGTCTCGGGGGCCATCGAACTTAGTAAGTATCGGGGGAGGTATTTTTTGGACAATGGTTCTAAGTTTGAGGAGTTGATAGCTAAATATGATATGGTGATGGTCAACAATCAGCCTGTAAAGCGATTCACCAAGCCCTATATCGCCACTCTGAAGAATTTCCTTACAGGAGAATGCGGAGTGGTTCGTTATTCTGAGATTGACAAACTGACTTTTGGGGATCAAGCTTTTGTTTCCATCATTCAGGAATATCTTCAGTGCAGCAATCAAAGCTATGAGTTTCATCTGAGTAGAATTCCTTCGATCCAGGTTTCCCCGATAGTGGGATTAGGATTCACCTATTTTTCCATAAGTCCTGAGGTGGAAAATCTGGATTTGGCCAATCAGCTTGGGACTAATTTAGGTTATTCAGGTTTTGTCGGGGTCAGATTTCATGATCTCAGGGTGTTTCCCCGATTTAGTACCGAATTGAGAGTTGCATTTTCCCTATTTGAGACCACCTTGTCCTCGAGCTATTCCAGTAGTACCGTAGTCGTTACCGGAACAGAGACGCTCAGAGAATCGGCCATTTATATCCCCTGGTCTTTTCAATATAGCCTTTTAAAAAAGAAGCAATCTGAGCTTTACCTCGGATTTTCAGCCGGACTTTGGTTTGGGAATGTGGAAACCAGCGGAGGAATGGTAGATGAGCGATTTGTGTCAAACAATGAGACTATGATCTCTGAGGTGCCCATTACCCAAGCGCTGGATCCAAGATTTATTCCTGTAATAAAGTTGGGAACCAATTTTCGAATGAAGGGTAACAGGAGGTTTTTTACAGAGCTGGAATGGTCCACTCAGGGAGGTTATTATCAATTCAGCCTGATCAACCGCAGCTCAGAGTACGCCCGTCAACGATTATCCGTTCAGTTTGGAATTGAATTTTAAGCTATGAAATCAAAGATTTTTGCCCTTTTCTTTATTTCCCTTTTGGGATTTTCCTGCGCAGAGGAAGAAGTCATCCCAAGGACCAATCCACGGTTTACAGTAGCCTTGGTGCAGCTAGTCGATGCGACAGGTGCTGAGTTTTCTGCCAGTATTCTGGATTTTGGTTCAGAAGAGATTGAGGAGTATGGATTTGCTTACGGGACCAATGTCAATCCCACCATCCTCAATGCAGATTATGTGAGTGAAACAGGTAAACCCGAAAGAGAATTTAAGCTGAAGGCCAGTCACTCCATGAAGGTCGGGGATATCATCTTCGTTTCGGCTTTTCTCAAAACAACGAAGGGAACCATTTATTCCAAGCCATACAGCTTTACCAGTCAGGGTTCTGATGGGTTTATTTTTGACCGGATTGAAATTCCCAGCGAAGTTTACTTCGGCGATACTTTGAAGGTTTTTGCGAGTAACTTGTCAAAAGTTGGAAATAAATATGCTGCCAAAATCCAAGGAGTAATAGCTCCGATAGGGCAGATCAAAGAAGATTACTTTGAGGTAATCATTCCGAGAGGAATTGGTTTTTTACAAGATCAAGGAATGGAGCAGATGTTTGAGGTTGAGTTCGATGTAGCAGGAAAAACCCTTAAAGTCGAGAAAGCCTTTAATTTCAAAAAACCGCAAATTGAAATAATGCCATCACAGCCTTTGGGGTACACTGAAGACCTATTGATCAAAGGTGAATACTTGGAAGACCGATACCTTCAGGTAAAATACAAGAATCAGAATGGAGAGACATTCATTTTGGATGTAGATGGAAACGGAGACCAGGAAATCAGAGTAGGGTTGAACGCCCTGTTTACTGAAAGGGAGCCTCAACTCGAACTGATCATCAGAGGAAATTCCTACACGGTAGACAAGCTTTTGTCCTTGAAAGAAACGGTGATTTTGCCGGGTCAAGAAACCACTTTTAATGGATCATCGGGATTTTTTATTCTGAAAGGTGAAAACTTTAATCCCAAATCTGTGGATTTCAATAAGATTGAATTTTCTCCTGATATTTTTCGGTATCAGGTCAATTCCCTGACCTCCGAAGAGATGGAGATTTCATTCGAATACGTAGGAGAAAAACCTGCCAAAAGAGAAATATCCCTTACGCTCAATAATGCGGGTCAACAAACCAAGGATTCTTTTTCCATCACTTGGACAGCCCCGGGTATTCCTGTTATTCCATTTGATGAATCATATTATGGGATAAGCGGTCGGGCCGTGGCTGTGGGAAACAAGGGATACTTGATCTCATCCAATGGTGTTTTTGAAATAGATCCAATCGCCCAAACCGTCAAATTATCAGCTCAGTTTCCGTTTCCGGTGAATGATCCAACGAGTCTTTTTGCCATTGAAGGCGAAGGTAAAATCTATTTTGCCGCCTATTCAAGTTATAATCCCACGGATCCCAAGTTGTTTTATTCCTTTGATCCTGTAGCAAAGAAAGTGACCCAGTTGCCATCAATCCCGAGTGAGGACCATTCGTTTCAGTCGGTAGTGATCGTTGACGGCCAACTTTATTACCAAGGGGATAAAATAATTCCCGAAACAGGATATGACGGGGATATTCAGAGGTATTTGTTTGATTTTAAGTCCAAGGAATGGAAAAAGCTGCCTAGTCTCAGTCAGCACGATGGGGTGTATAATTTTTACACCTCTTTCGAATGGAATGGCGAGCTCTATGCTTCAACATACGTTGCCTTTGATGAAACGACTCGGTATGGTATGGGTATTTATAAATTCAACAAGGCTAAGCTGGAGTGGGAGCTTTTCCGATTTTTAGAAAATCAGATGTTTTTCTCTAAAGCAAATCAAACCGTACAGATTGGAAATCGGGTGTACTTCAAATCTGAATATATCTGGACTGTATTGGATTTGGATACCTGGCAAGCGGAAAGTCCTGATTATCTAAATAGTAGATACGGATTTGCAGATGCAAAAACTGCTTTTCAGGTGGGTAATGTATTTTACCTTTGGGGCTTTAACAGTATTTTTGAGTTTGACCCGAAGTATTTCTATTGATTTATAGAGGGGTTCCCTGCCATTTTGACCCTTTCTTCTTTTGGCACTGACCTTGAACCATATGGGAGAACCTTCGTTATTTGAGGGTTCTTCTCTTATTTTAGCTATATACGACAGCCCGTCTGTCAATGTGTCCATATGAGCCAATACGAAACTAATATTTTCCAAAACATGATGAACGGAGATTTTGCCGGCGAGGGAGACTTGATCCAACTGATTACTGATGAAGAGGAGCAGGATCCAAGCAGCGAGACCTACGTCGAGGAGATTCCCATTCTTTCTGTCCGCAACACGGTGCTCTTTCCCGGTGTGGTCATCCCAATCACGGTAGGACGTCAGCGCTCTATCCGTTTGGTGAAAAAAGCCCACAAAGGAAACAAGCTGATCGGAGTCTGCGCCCAAATCAATCCCAACAATGACGATCCTTCTTGGGAAGATATCTATCACGTAGGGACTTTGGCTAAAATCATCAAGATGATTGTCCTGCCTGATGGAAATACTACCATCATCATTCAGGGGAAAAAGCGCTTCCAAATCAAGGAAACCCTGTCTGATGATCCGTATTTTACTGCCAAGGTGGAGTATCTGGAGGAGAATTTCCCCAAAAACTCCAAGAAAATCAAAGCGCTGGAGGAGTCCCTGAAAGAAGCAGCTACCAAAATCTTGCATCTGAATCCCGAGATTCCAAGAGAGGCTCAGGTGGCATTGGACAATATCGATAATACGCCTTTCCTGACGCATTTCCTTTCGTCCAACATCAACGCTCCTGTAGAGGCCAAGCAGCGTCTTTTGGAGATCAATGACGGGGTGGAGCGGGCTACCCTGCTTTTGGAATTTATGATGAAGGACATCCAAATGCTGGAATTGAAGTCCGAAATCCAGAAGAAAGTCCATACAGATATCGATCAGCAGCAAAGGGATTACTTCCTGCGTCAGCAGATGAAGGTCCTTCAGACTGAATTGGGTGAAGAAGGCCCTGAAAAAGAGGTAGAAGACCTGAGAGTAAGAGGAGCTCAAAAAAACTGGCCAGCAGAAGTGAAAAAGCACTTTGAAAAAGAGCTGGATAAAATCCTCCGGATCAACCCCTCAGCAGCAGAATATCCCATCGCGCTCAACTATGCCGAAACGATGGTTGAGCTGCCTTGGAATGAATTCACTCAGGATAATTTTGACCTGAAGCATGCCCGGGCTATTCTCGATGCGGATCACTTTGGACTGGAAAAGGTAAAAGACAGAATCATTGAATACCTCGCCGTTCTCAAGTTGAAAAATGACTTGAAAGGCCCGATTCTATGCCTTTACGGCCCTCCGGGCGTGGGGAAAACTTCCCTTGGAAAATCCATCGCGGCTGCTTTGGGGAGGAAATACATTCGGATGTCTTTGGGAGGCCTTCATGATGAGGCAGAGATTCGCGGTCATCGCAAAACCTATGTTGGCGCGATGCCGGGGAAAATCATCCAAAACATGAAAAAAGTCAAAATCTCCAATCCAGTCTTTGTTTTGGATGAGATTGACAAGCTCTCCTCGGACTTTAGAGGAGATCCTTCTTCTGCCTTTCTGGAAGTGTTGGATCCGGAGCAAAATTTTGCTTTCCTAGACAATTACCTTGAGGTAGAATACGACCTGAGCAAAGTGCTTTTTATCGCTACAGCCAACTCACTGGATACGATTCAGCCCGCCCTCAGAGACCGAATGGAAATCATTGAGGTCACCGGCTACACCCTAGAGGAAAAGCTCGAGATAGCCAAGCGTCACTTGGTACCAAAGCAAAGAAAAGAACATGGCCTAAAGTCAAAAGACATTTCTTTTGAAAAGGCTGCTTTGACTAAAATCATCGAAGACTACACCCGGGAATCCGGAGTGAGAAATCTGGAGCGTGCCATCGGAAAAGTAGTCCGCAACATAGCCAAATCCATAGCCATGGAGGAGGAATATGACCATAAAATCACTCCTGACGCAGTGAGAAAGATCTTGGGTTCGGAGATTTTTGACAAAGAAAGCTATCAGGACAATAGCGAAGCTGGGGTGGTAACCGGGCTGGCTTGGACTAGTGTAGGAGGTGAAATCCTCTTCATTGAATCCAGTCTCAGCAAGGGTCGGGGCAAATTGACCCTATCTGGTCAGCTGGGAGATGTGATGAAAGAGTCGGCTATGACTGCGCTATCCTATCTCAAGTCCAAAGCTGAAACCCTAGGCATTGACCATCGGGTTTTTGACCAATATGATCTTCACATTCACGTGCCTGCTGGTGCAGTTCCAAAAGACGGACCTTCGGCTGGTATCACTATGCTCACGGCTATGGCTTCTGTTTACACCCAAAGAAAGGTAAAAGCAAAAGTTGCAATGACCGGAGAGATCAGTCTGATTGGGAAAGTCATGCCTGTGGGAGGAATCAAGGAGAAAATCCTAGCGGCAAAAAGAGCAGGGATTAAGGAGATCATTCTTTGCAAGAAGAACAAACGAGATATTGAAGAGATCGATCCACAGTATGTCAAAGGAATCACTTTCCATTTTGTGGACCGGGTAGGAGAGGTTTTGGAAGTTGCCTTGACCAAGTACAAGGTGGATAAGCCGATGAAGTTTACCTTCACGGAGGAGAATAAGTCAAAGGATTAATTGAATCCTTTGCAAAAAGAGCTAGTGTTTAGGGCGTGTCAAGCCCATTACTTAATGATTATAGCATGCATACAATAGGTTCACTCACTCCTCGGCAAATAGTCGGGGAGTTGGACAAATACATCATCGGTCAAAAGGACGCCAAAAGAAACGTAGCCATTGCTCTGCGCAACAGAATCCGCAGGATGATGGTTAAATCTGAAATTCAAAAGGATATCGTGCCAAACAATATCCTGATGATAGGAAGTACCGGGGTCGGAAAGACCGAAATCGCCCGCAGACTGGCCAAGATTGCTCAAGCTCCATTTACCAAAGTAGAAGCCTCAAAGTTTACAGAGGTCGGATATGTAGGGAGAGATGTAGAAAGCATGGTTCGTGACTTGGTCGAGCAGGCAGTTCATTTGGTACGCGAGGTGAAAAATGAGGCAGTAAAAATCAAAGCTGCTGAGGCAGTGGAGGAAATCATCTTGGATATTCTGATTCCTCCAGTCAAAAGTCCTGGTTTTAACCGTACTATGCCTGTGGCTACTGAGACAAATGCTGAACCGAGCTCTGATGAGGAGTTGAATGAGCGAACTCGTGAACGATTCAGAGAAAAGCTCCGTAACGGAGAATTGGATGATCGAAAGATTGAGATCAATGTCAAGGCGGGTTCGCCGGTGGGGATTGGGATGATAGGCAACGGAATGATAGACGATGCCAGTATGGCTGGACTTCAGGACATGATCTCCGGAATGATGCCTAAAAAGACCAAGAAAAGAAAACTGAGTATCGCTGAAGCCAGGAAAGTTCTTCTCGAAGAGGAAACGTCCAAATTGGTGGATTTTGACGAAGTCAAAGAAGAAGCGATCAAACTTGCTGAAAACAACGGGATTATCTTCATTGATGAAATTGATAAAATCGCTTCGAAATCCGGCAAAAATGGAGGAGGACCTGATGTGAGTCGGGAAGGGGTACAGCGAGATTTGCTCCCCATCGTGGAGGGATCGGCTGTGACTACCAAATATGGCGTAATCAATACTGACCATGTTTTGTTTATTGCTGCAGGGGCCTTTCATGTCAGTAAGCCGTCGGATCTTATTCCGGAGCTTCAGGGGAGATTTCCAATCCGCGTGGAGCTTAATAGCCTGACTCAGGAGGATTTTTCGAGGATTCTCCGAGAGCCAAAAAATGCCTTGACCAAGCAATACCAAGCCCTTTTTGAAGCGGAGCAGGTTTCCTTGGAGTTCAATGACGAGGCGATCGAGGAAATCGCCCGATTGGCTTTTTTGATCAATCAAGAAGTGGAAAACATCGGAGCAAGACGGCTCCATACGGTCATGAGTCACTTGTTGAACGATTTCCTTTTTGAGGTGCCAGATACTATTGAGCCCAACTCCAAGATTATGGTTACCAAGGAGATGGTTCAGGATCGATTGAGCAGTTTGGTCAAGAACAGAGACTTATCACAATACATTCTATAAATTAAAAGGCCTTATTTGGGCCTTTTTTCTCTTATGAAAACTCTACTTATCCTTACCGGGCACAGCAAGGGCTTAGGACACGCTATTTTGGATCAATATCTTAAATGGAAGGAGATTCAGGTAGTAGCTATTTCCAGATCCACTTTGGGGATCGAAGATGAACGGGTAAAGGAATTGTCTTTGGATATCAGTGATCTAAGTGCGCTCGAGGCAATTCTTCCCCGTATTTTTCCAAAGGAATCCTTCGAAAGATACGTTCTCATCAATAATGCGGGATGGATAGGAGAGGTGAAGCCTGTAGGAAAGCTTAATCCGAAAGGAATTCAGCGTGCAATGAATCTGAACCTCTTGGCACCGATGATGATTACGGATGGATTTGTGAAGGCTTACAGTGAAAGTCCAGGAGAGAAGGTGGTCATCAATATCAGTTCGGGAGCAGCCCACAAGCCTCTTTCCGGCTGGTCGGAGTATTGTAGTAGCAAGGCCGGTTTGGCTATGTTTTCAAAAGTGGCTCAGGAGGAGTTAAGGGGTTGCGGAATCAGGGTATTTTCCTTAGCTCCGGGAATAGTAGATACCGAAATGCAGGCAGAGATTCGGAGTGCGAAGGCTGATGATTTTCCTGCTTTGGAGAGGTTTGTTGACTACAAAGCGAGCCAAAAACTCAGCTCTCCAGAGGAAGTTGCTGATAAGATCATCAGAATGATAGAATACCCTGATCGATTTGAAGGAGTGGTTCAGGATGTAAGAGACTTTTAGGATTTATTTTTTGGGAAGTCCAAAAACCAAACTTTGACTCGTTCTGGACTTAATTCTTCCCAGGAATCCGCCTCCAAATAAAATCCAAATTGGCCTGAGGTGGGAAGGTTGTCAATTTTTCCTCCTAAATATTCAATGACCTCATTGAGGCCTGGATTGTGTCCGAAGAGGAATAATGTGGACACCGAATCCGGCTGCATTCTCATGATTTTTAATATGGCTTGAGGGCTGGCATGATAGAGATGAGCATCGGCCTTGATTTCCTTCTTTGAATAGCCAAGTTCTTTTACCGTGATCTTGGCTGTCTCCAAGGCTCGAGTAGCAGTGGAACTGACCATCAGATCTGGATAAATTCCTTTTTTCTTCAGTCTCTGAGCCATTTTAGGGGCATCTTTTAGCCCCCGCTCAGCTAGTGGACGGTCATGATCCTGTAGGAAAGGTTGGTCCCAGGCGGATTTTGCATGTCTAATCAGAATAAATTTTTTCATATCGGCTGAAAAAAGACGATTATTTTGTTTTTTTCACACAAATATTTACTTTTAAAGCACTTTCAATTACAATTTATCACAATTCATTATGTTTACCGGAACAGTAAAATTTTACAATGAAGCCAAAGGTTTCGGATTTATCGTTGACGACGAATCCCAGAGCGATGTATTTGTACACGCTACAGGGTTGGTTGACAAAGTTGCCCAAAACGACAAGGTGACCTACGACGTCAAAGATGGTAAAAAAGGACCCAACGCCATCAACGTCAAAAAGGCCTAAGCATACATTTTATGTTTGTGTGTTCGAATCCCCGGAATCATCTTCCGGGGATTTTTCTTTTTCCTCCGGTTTTTGGGCTGATTTGGGTAGTTCTTTGAGGTAGAGATCTCTTTTGGGATAGGGGATTTCGATGCCATTTTTCAGAAAAATCTCAAATATGGCATGCATTACCTCATTGCGAACATCAAGATAGATATCCATGGACTCTACCCAAAAAAGAACCCTAAAGTCTACAGAACTCTCACCGAAGTTCTGCATCAGTATCTTTGGTGCAGGAATTTTCAGGATTCTTGCCTCATCCAATACTTCTTGAATCAGCGATTGGACACGTTCCATTTGAGATTGATAAGCTACCCCTATGATGAGTTCGATCCGTCTACGTTTATCGGACAGTGTCCAATTGATCAGACTTTGGGATAGGAGGTCTCCATTAGGCACAATAATTTCTGAGCCATCATAGGCCAAAATTTTGCTGGCGCGGATACCGACCTCTTTTACTTTTCCGGTCAGAGTCCCCACCTCGATATCATCCCCAATCTGAATGGGGCGTTCAAAGGCTAAAATCACTCCTGACACCAGATTGTTGATGATGGTCTGAAGTCCAAATCCAATACCCACAGAGAGAGCACCCAAGACGATAGTGATTTTGTCCAGAGGGATTTTTGCTGCGGTAGCCGCGATAAAAAAGCCCAAGAGCAATACACCAAGGCGGATAATGAGAATGCTACTTCCCAGTTTTTTGGTTCTTGAGCCGGTGTTGTTCTGATCTTTGTAGGAAAAGAAATAGGCGATATTGTTAGCCAAAATGGAAGAAACGAAAAGGATTCCCAGAAAAAGGAAAATACTGGAAAAAGTAAAAGAAGAATCTCCCAATACCCTTGGTTTGGTCAAAAACTCACTGAATCCGTCCTTAACATAGGTATAAACAGCCAAATGGTGAAAAAGAATAATCAGCCAAGCGATCAGAGCAATCAAAGAGAGAAAACTGCGCAGTCTTTTTTGCAATTCCTGAAAATTCAGAATGATATCCAGAGGATTGTGTTTTTTGTTTCCTTCTAGAAGCAGGTAGATAATTTCCATAGTGACCTGCACAAAAAAGTAAAGAGCAATTCCCGAGGTAAAGCTTACCACACCTGTGATGCTCAGGATTTTAGCTAGGCTGTAGCGCCCAAAAAGGTTGGCCAACACTCCCAAAACCAAAAAGAAAATAGAGATCCAACGGGCAATATTGACAAACTTTATTTCACTTTTTACCTCAGAATAGAATCGGTTGGAGCCATATCTTATATGAATGACCAAAGCCAAAATACTTCCGATGAGCAGATACATTCGCTCCTGATAGACCATTTCGAAGTAAAGATTGCTCAGAATGAAAAAAATCAAGATCAGGACCATTCCCGCCCATTTGATCCGAATAGGCAATGGAAAGGAACGGAAAATCAAAAAAGTGGAAGAGCAGATCAAAAGAAATAAAATCAAAGACAAAAAGGTGATAGAGCCTCCCTCAAATAGGAAATAGACCACAGGAAGAATAGAGACAGTGGTAGATGCTAATGGAGATTTGGGCAAAAACCGGAGTCGGTTGAGTAAGAATTCTCCTTCTACTTCCTGATTTTTGACCTTATTCCGCACCTGAAGGATCCAAATGAAAAGAATGAAAATAAACAAGAGTGAAAATGCAATGTCAAGTTCTTGTCCTCTCATCTCCCGCTGCAGCACAATCATATTGATCCGGAAAGAATCCAAGGTGATCTGAATGATGGATTCCGGGTTGGGGATTTTTGGGTCCTCCCACAGGTAGTTGATCTCTTTGGTAAAAAGACTCGACTTAAGCTCCTCTTGGCTTTGAAGAACAGACTCCTTGAGGTCATAAAGCCGCACCAGTTGAAGGCTCAAGGTAGATTGGATTTGGGCCGCTTTTACGATTTGATTGAAAAGTGAACTGTCCAACTTGCTTAGATTCTTTTTCAAATCATTGATTTCCTCCGAGTATTTGGGGATCAGCAGCGAATCTTTGATTTTCAGGCGAAAGAGTTTGTCTCTTCGAAATACATCAAGCAGGCTATCAATTTCTGCAAGCCGATTGAGTTTGGTTTGGACTTCAGTATCGAGTGCGATATTGTGCTCCTCGGTTTTTTTTAGGATCGAACTGAGGGTGTTGATGTATCTGAAATTAAATCGAAAAGTGGAATCTGAGGTCCTTCTTTCCAAGCTGGAAATGACCATTTCGATTCCTTCCAATTCTGAAGATATCCTTGCGGTATCCAGTGGTTTTTGTAGCTCCAATTTGATTTGATTGGACTGAAGGGTCAGATTTTTTCCTTGTCTGATCAATTCTTCCAATCCGGGGAGTTCATTCTTCGTCCGATTTTCCCTTACCGTGTCAATAGGTGAAAGTTCAAAAATACTGTCGGTTTTGGAGACCAAAAGTGAATCTATAATGGGGCCTGTCTCTGATTCTTGAGCCTTGCTAATAGTTGTAATCGTCAAAGCAAAGACCAAAAATAGGGGTAAGAAAAGGCGCATGGGTGTTAGGTTAATTTCCTAAAAGTAAAAAATTCTCAACCAAATAGTAAAAGGAGAATTTCATTTTTCCGCCTAAGAATAAGACAAAATGACCTTTTTTTTATTTTAATAAAGCATTTTTAGGACAAATTGGCGCAAAAATCTTCTTGGTACAGATTTTCTTTAACGTCTTTAGAATCATTAAACCAACGACATTATGAAACTTGTAAGAAACAACCAATTAGACCCGCAGCTTCCCGTGACATTCAGCGGAATGCTCGATCGATTCTTCAATGACTCATTTGCACCTGCTTTGCGACAGTTCAGTCCCGCTGTGGATATTGCTGAGGATGAAAAAACTTATGAAATCCATGTAGCAGTGCCGGGGGTGAAGAAGCAGGATTTCAAAATCGATCTTTTGGATGGCAAGCTGACCATCTCAGGAGAAAGAAAAATGGAAGAGAAGAAAGAAGGTAAAAACTTCCACAGCGTGCAGACTCAGTTTGGCTCATTTGTCAAATCCTTCTTTATTCCTGAAGATGTAAAGGAGGAGGAAGTAGAAGCGAGCTACGAAGATGGTCTTCTGAAGATCACCTTGCCAAAAAAGGAAAAGGTGGTAAAAAGAGCCTCCATCGAGGTCAAATAATTAAAGAGTGGGAAAACCCACTCTTTCTTTTTTTGTTGATACACTAGGACTCGCGGATGCGGTTAATTCTTGTTAATTTGGAAGGCTATCGTATCCTAAGGTTCGTTTTTTGAGTCTTAGATTGTACTTCAAACAAAATTAAAACTATGACAGCAAAATATATGAGTAAGAGACAATTCTTCCTTGGAATGCTTATGGCGGCCCTGATAGGTGGAGTAGTCGCCTTGGCAGGGGTTAATTTTCTTTTGAAGCCACAGAGTGCTTCTTCATTTGATGAAAAACAGCAGGCTAGCTTCGTGAATCTCCTTGGTGGAGAGAATTTCACCGTCCCGGATGGGATCAATTTCGTAGCTGCAGCCCAAGTGGTGACTCCAGCAGTCGTTCACGTGAAAAGCCAAATAGCCTACACTCCCAGAACGGGAAGAGACCCGATTCAGGAATTTTTCGGTTTTCCTGATCCTAGAGAAAGACAAAATCCAGGCGGGGCCATGCCTATGAGTTCAGGTTCCGGTGTAATTATTTCACCCGATGGCTACATTGTCACCAATAATCACGTGATCGATGGGGCAACCAAAATTGACATTTCCCTAGAAAACAATAAGCGGTATGAGGCGACTCTCGTGGGTACAGACCCAACCACAGACTTGGCCCTGCTGAAAATAGAAGCCACCAACCTTCCTTTTGTACGGTTTGGTGATTCTGATCAAACCAGCATCGGAGAGTGGGTACTTGCAGTGGGAAATCCCTTTGATTTGAACTCTACAGTGACTGCAGGAATTATTTCGGCAAAAGCCAGAAATATTGGCATCCTTCAGGGGGTTGAAAACAATCTGCAAATCGAGTCTTTCCTTCAAACAGACGCGGTGGTCAATCCCGGAAACTCAGGGGGAGCTTTGGTGAACCTTGCCGGAGAGTTGATTGGAATCAACACGGCGATTGCTACCCGAACAGGAACCTTTTCCGGCTATTCCTTTGCTGTTCCGAGCACCTTGGTGAAGAAGGTGATGGACGACTTGATGAAGTACGGAGCGGTGCAAAGAGGTCTTCTTGGAGTCAATATTCAAAGTGTTTCCCCTGAGTTGGCAGATTTACTGAATAAAACCTTCCCTGTGGAGCAGGGGGTTTACATTGGTGGTGTCAATGAGAACTCTGCCGGAAAAGAGGCAGGCCTTCAGGAAGGAGATATAATTATTGCCGTGGATGGTCGCCAGGTAAATAATGTGGCCATGCTTCAGGAAATGGTAGCTCGAAAGAGACCGGGTGACAAAGTTGAAGTAGAATATATCCGTGACGGCAAGACCAAGAAAGTTACGGCTACCTTGAAAAACTTCTCGGGAGACACCAATATCATCAAGCGTGAGGTTCCAAAATCTTATTCTTTCGAAGGGGTGCAATTTGAGGATCTCAAAGAAAGTCAGAAAGAGCAGCTGAATATCTCCGGAGGTGCTGTGATCAAAATGAACGGCAATGAAGATTGGAGAAGGGCAGGAGCAAGAAATGGATTTATCATCACCTCTGTGATCGCTGACAATGGAAGATCTAAGATTTCAAATGCTCAAGAGCTGATCGACTTCCTGTCTGATCATCAAGGTGAGGAGATTGTCGTTTTGGGTATGTTCCCTGATGGTACGGAATATTATTTCGAGTTGGAACTGAACTAATTAAGACAATTCCTGAAAGAGCCGGCAAATACCCTTTGCCGGCTTTTTTGTTTGCCATTTTTACTATTTTCAGGGATTGTAAAATCCCAAAATATGAAACCTATCCTTTCCTTTGTCCTGTTCTTTTTCCTGCTGAATTCTCTACCAGCTCAAATCTTAAGTCCGGCAGGGGACAATCCAGTACCCGGTATTTCTAAGGAAAGAGTAAATAAACTTGATGCTATGCTTGAGGAAGCGGTTTCCAAGGAGCAAGTCCCTGGTTTGGTGGCTCTTGTGGTAAAGGATGGGAAAATTGTATATCACGAGGCCAAGGGGCTTTCTGATGTAGCAACAGGGAAAAAAATGGAGAAAAATTCCATTTTCCGAATTGCTTCTCAGACAAAGGCGATTACTTCCACCGCAGTGATGATCCTTTGGGAAGAAGGAAGGTTTCGATTGGATGACCCGATTTCGAAATATATCCCAGAGTTTAAAAATCCTCAGATTCTTCAAAACTTCCGGTATGGAGATACGACTTATACTACTAAGCCCAGTACAAAAGAAATTACTATTCGACACCTGCTCACTCACACTTCCGGTCTTGGGTACGGGGTGATCGATGGAGATGAGCGGATGAAAATGATCTACCACAAAGCAGGAGTAGTTGACTTATTCACTACAGAAAATGTCACCATCGGGGAAAGTGTCAAAAGATTGGCCCAGCTTCCTCTCCACCATGAGCCAGGAGCAAAATACACCTACAGTGAGGGATTAGATGTCTTGGGGTATTTCGTAGAAATCATTTCCGGAAAGCCCTTCGATGTCTTTTTGAAGGAGCGGATTTTTGATCCTCTCGGAATGAATGATACGCGATTTTATCTCAGTGAGGCCCAATCTCCAAGATTGGTGACGGTACATACCCGGAAGGATAATCAGTGGATTTCTTTTCCAGTGACTTTCTATGACCCTGACTATCCCAAAGCCGGAGCGAAGACGTTTTTCTCCGGAGGAGCAGGTCTTTCCAGTACGGTTGAGGATTATGCCAAATTTCTCCAGATGTACCTAAACGGTGGAACCTACAACGGAAAAAGAATCCTGAGTCCAACTACCATCGAAACCATGATGACCAATCAAGTGGGAGACCTCTTGGGTGATGGGGGAAAAGACTATGGCTTGGCTTTTGGGTTGGTGGATGCTAAAGGTGTGCAGCTTGGAGGGATTGGTAGCTTGGGAACTTTCGACTGGGGTGGATATTTCAATACGCAATATTTTGCAGCACCCAAAGAGAAACTCATCGGTTTGATCTTCAAGCAGACCTCAGGAGCTGGCAATGGGGATGAGACAGGCTGGAAATTCAGACAAATGGTCTTTACTCTTGTGGAATAAATCTGCCCAAAATAGGCGGGAAGACCAATCAAAGAAGACTGTCGATCACCTGTGGGAAATACCTGTGCTCCAAAGCATGAACTTTTTCTGCGATAGTTTCAGGGGTGTCCTCTGCGCTGACTGAGGTGGCCGCCTGAAAAATAATCTTCCCCTCATCATAGTGTTCATTGACCAAATGGATGGTGATGCCAGTTTCTTTGTCTCCGGCTTCTTTCACCGCTTGGTGAACATGAGCCCCGTACATGCCTTTTCCTCCATATTTAGGCAAAAGAGCAGGGTGGATGTTGACCATTCGGTCAGGAAAGGAGCGAGTTAAACTTTCTGGAATTTTCAAAAGAAAGCCGGCCAAAATCACCCAGTCAATTTTTTCCTGCTTGAGTTTTTCTTCGATAAGTCCTGCCTCCATCTCTTTTTTTGAAAAAGTGAAAGTTGGAACGTTGAATTTTTTTGCTCGCTCCAATACATAAGCGTCAGGTTTGTTGGAAGCCACCAAGGCTACTTTTCCTTTGGAAGAGCTCTTAAAAAATTCCATAATTTTCTCAGCATTGGATCCGCTTCCGGATGCGAGTATAGCCAGTCGTTTCACAGGGGATAAAAGAAGATTTGCCCAAAAATAAACGATTTAGCAATCCTCTTTACATTTTTTGAAAGAGAAAGCCACCCAGAGTTTTGAGCTTGGATGTTGGCAAAAGACAGATTAAGGAATTCTTACCAAATCTTCTTCCACATCCACCAAGGCCACAGCGCCGTGAATTGCGGTTTCGTCCAGCTCAGAAATGAGAATTTTTAAATTCTCAAGAACAGTAGGATAGGCAAAAGACTCAAGCGAACGGTACATGGATTTTTTGAAAAGCGGGTACGACTTGCGTATGGATCCGCCTAGGACGATCGCTTCTGGTGCTAGGGAATATAAGATCATCTTTAGCAATTCACCGAGATGGGTGCCAAACTCATCAAAAGCACGGATAGCTTCAGGATCACCCGAATAGGCTCGCTTAGCTAAGGCTTTGGGCTTGCTGGAATAAAAGTTTTGGAAAAACTTCCCGCTGCAGTAGTATTCGAAGTTTTTGTCTAGATAGGGAGCACTGCACCATTCTCCTGCGGCAGAGTTGACGCCAGAATAGAGGTGCCCATTGATGACAATTCCTCCTCCTGTCCCTGTGCCCAAGGTAATGCCAACCAAGTTTTTGAATGGTCGGCCCACTCCGAATTTGTGTACGCCGATCGCAAAGCAATTGGCGTCATTGTTTACAAAAACAGGAAGTCCAAATCGTTCAGTGAGGAATTTTTTCAGCTCTACATGCTGAAAAGAAGGAATATTGGACAGCCCGATCACAACACCTGCCTCAGTCTCTACAAGCCCGGGAATGCCCACTCCGATTCCCAAAAGTTCATGGGACTCATAGGATTGGATGAAGTCTGCGATCGTCTCCAAAATGAATTCCTTGCTCTCCATGGCAGGAGTAGGAATCGATCGGATATCTTCAAGGTGCCCCTCGATCAAGACACCGCCTTTGATTCCGGTGCCTCCGATATCCAATCCCAGAATGGCCTTTCCCATAGGCTTTGGTTATTTAATAGGTTTATTTTATCAAGTAGTATCTTCCTAAGGAAGGCTTAATTTAAAGCATTCCTTCGATGGATTTCTCCAGCTCTCGGGCCGTAGCCAAAAACTCATCCACGCTCATATCCCGGAAGAATATCAATCCATGACTCGCTCTTACTTTCGCTCTTTCGTGCAGGTAGAAATAGTTTTTGCCCAGCAATAGCTGAATGTCATTGAGCTGACCCACCCAGGTTCTCTGAGCCACAGTACTGAATTTGCCGTTGTGGGAGTAGCTCGGGAAGGAGGCATTAACCTGACTGAGGTAGCAGTTGGTAAATGAATCTTCCATTACCGACATGTCTCCCAAAGATACCGGCACGATGACATTGGCTTCGTGAGGTTCAAATTTGAACCAGACATTTCGATAGCCAATGATTCTCAACTTGCTTGTGTCGTGTTCTTCTCCCCATTTTTTAACAGCCGCTGCAGTAGCCTGAAGTACTTTATAGTGGGTGTCTGGACCGGAACCTTCTGGATCAAGCGTTAAACTAATCTTTGTAGGCTTTACTTTTCGGAACATTTCCACGATTGGTTCTACATCCCGGTTTTTATCTGGTTGTTCAGTGAAAATGTCCCCTGTATAGAATCCCAATCTTAGGTGGTGCACATTTTTCACTTGTACCCCAAAATAGCCCCAGACCAATTCCTCTTCAAACTCCCGGATCATTCCTTTGAGGGTTTGGATCTTGGATGGATTTTTCTCCCCATCGTAAGAGTTTCTGAGGATGCTGATTACATCATTGATCGTCTCGCGCAGTTGAGCCTTGTTTTTAATAGACCAGATGATCACCAAGGCGCGAACTACTCTATGAGAAAGGCCTCTTCTTCTGGCATCTGCATTTTCGGAGGCCACGTTGGTCAGGTAGTGGTAGACGTCTTTGTCAGTCTTTAGACTATATCCGATTTGGAAAAAGTCCTCATAATTTACCATTTGAATCTTACCCTCATCCAAAAGTTTGCGGGTATAAATCAAGGTATCAATGACAAAGGTGTTGGTCACCGCCGTAAACCCTGAGGTTAGAACTGAAAAATGGGCTTCGTTAGTCGGCTCGCTGAGCTGATTGGTGATATGGGGCAGAATACCCAAAGAAATGTCGTCATGATGCGGGCCTGTGTGAAGCAGAACTTGGTCAGTTTCCTTTTCCAAGCCTTTGCTCAACTTTGTTTCAATACTTTTCATCACCTGATTGACCGTGTCTTCAGATAGGCCGGGGATTAGGCGGGTGTATTTATCTGCTTTCAGGTCTGAAAGCTTGAGTCTATGCCCATATTTATTCAGCTTTTTACAAAGCTCGATGACGGATCTTTCGGTTTTTTCAAAAGTCCATTCGCCTTTCTCGTAGTAAGCATCCAGAGAATCGGTAAGCTTAACTGCCGCTCCTTTGGTCAGGTAGAATCGGCCATTTTTGAGCTTTTGAAGCACAGTAGCAGGATAGACATTGTTCATTTTGGTCTCCAGGGAGTCCTTTACAATCCCGGCTTTGGCTTCCCCGGCTGCGATGATGATGCCTACTGCATCTTTATTATATACGATGGTGTCCAATCCTATCGTGATCACCAGCCTATTGGCGGATACTTCAATTCCTCCCAAATCTCCTGCAGCTACCGCCTGAGTTTCGAAATTGGTCTCGGTCAGTCTGGTGACAGAGTAAAGGTGTGAGCCGCGGGTATTGAAGGCAATGTGCCCATCAGGCCCAATTCCTCCCAAGAAAAAGCCTATTCCTCCCAAGTCCCGAATTCTCTGCTCATAATCCCCACACCACTGGTCGATCATGTAAATAGATTCCTGTTGGATTTTTTCCAGTTCGTTTGCAGGGTCTCTGAATCTTAAGCTGAGATCTACTTTGAGATCAGGAAAAACTTCACTGAAGTGTTTGCCTCCTGAGAGGGGGATTTCGTCTGAATTAATCAGAATTGCTTTTTCCTTGGACAGTCCAAAACCCTGCAGGTAAAACTTGTTGACGTAGTCGTAAAAGCTGTTGTGTTGCTTGGAAGAAATGGGGTAAAACTCATCGATCTGCACGAAAGTCAAGTCTTTCAAAACCGGCTTTTTGGTGGATCCAAGGCCGTATTTTTCCCTGATTTCTTTCCCTTTCTTCGCATCCCAATTCTCAAGCAGGTATTGTGTCCATTTGATAAAAAACTCAGGAGTTTTACCTGTTGGCAAACTGATAACTCCCTCGGGATTGGCAGCTGCCCACTCCAAAAAACGGCAAGCAGTCATCAAGCCCAGCTTGGGGAAATTGTCTACGGTCAGGTAAGGAATCAGAGTGGAAATCTTGTCTACTCCTGATTCTGCCAAAAAGGCTTTTTCAACATCGGATAGTGGATACTTACTGAGCATGTAGGAAAGATGGATTAGGTGTGAATTGAGTTATTTCGGCAGTTTTCCAAATTTTATTTCGGGTTTTATTTCTCTTTTCTAGGTAAAGCCAATAAAACCCCTGTTTTGAACAGTTTTAATTCCGATTTATCCGAAATTAAAACTTCAAACAAAAATAAAAAACTTTATCGAATAAAAATAAACTTTTTTAAAAAAATTATAAAAGTATCCTTTCCATAAAAAAATTATAGAGTTCTGGTAAAGGAAATTCGGATTCTTGCTTGGAATTCTTCAATAACTTTAAAAATCTCAATCAGGGTGACTTGTTGGATTTTTGTGAGTGTCTTGACCAAAAGGTAGTTCTTAGGGGCAGTATGGGACTCCAAAAGAGAGGAGGCTTGGCTTTCTAGTCTTAGGCTCATCAGGTACTCAAAAGCATGAGTCAATTCCTGAACTTCTTTCTCAGAGAATACGCCCTTTTCTTTCAGTAATTCAATTCTTCGAATGGTATTGGGTTCTGTGATCTTATGCTTTAGGGCATAAACCCGGGCCAGGTCCACGATCGGCCGCATGGTTTTTTTCAGATTGAGCTGCTTTTCTCCGTCAATATCTTCTGTTTTTATTCTTTTGAAAAAGGTCAGCGGGGGCTCGTATTGAAGGGCGTTTTGACCCAAACTGAGAAAGAAGCGTTCGGATGCCTGATCCATTAAGTTGGCCATGTGATTTTTTAGCTCCTCTATTAATGACAAATCCCCATATATTCCTCTGCAATCAAAAAATGTGGAGTAGTTCATAGCCGTCTCCTGAGATGCATCGCTGACCCACTGCAAGTAGTTGTTTTTCCAATGGGAGAGGGAGTGTGTCCATTTGGGATTCATGGCCATGAAGTTTCCATCGCAAAAAGAAAGACCTATTTCATCGAGAGCAGTAGATACCCGAGTGGCAAATTCCAGAAAATAGGCTCTTACCTCTTCCCGATGTTCATTGGCTTTGTCGGCATAAATGATGCCGTTGTCCTGGTCTGTTTTCAGAGTCAATTCTCCTCTTCCCTCACTTCCGTAAACAAAAAATACAAAGGGGGCCGGTGGAGGGCCAAATGCTTTGATTACCCGCTCGATGACCCTTTGGGAAATCGTATCAGCCACGGTGGTGATAATCTGATTCACGTAGGCAGCCTTCATCCCTCTGGAAATCAACAAATGGATGAGGTCAGGCATCTGCTGCCATTTTTCCCGGAGTTCGGAATATTGCCGGGCTTCCTTCACCGATTGAATAAACATGAAGGGGCCTTGACTCTGTTCGGTGAGGACTTTGGTTCGGCTTATCCATCCCAAAAATCCCTGTTCATTGCCTACCAGCAAATACCGAGCTTTGGATTGAAACATCAGCAAAAGAGCTTCCACAAGGCTGGACTCCGGAGAGATACTGATCAGATCCTTCTCCATTATCATTTCTACCTTCGTCCCGGGGTCCAATCCCACCGCCAATACCTGATCGCGAAGAGTCAAGTCTGTAATGTATCCAATGAGCTGTTTGGCTTGGTAGCCGATAAAGAGACAACTGACCTGCTCTTGGGCCATGTATTGGGCGCAGGTTTGGATTGAAGTCTCGGGAGTTACCCATCGGATACTTCTTACCAGAAGGTCTTTTACCTTTTTTGAGTAAAACTGGTCAGAAACCAAGGGGTGAGGAGCTTGCATACAGGAAGATACAAAAGGCCAAGAAAATATGTCAAAAAAAAGCCCCGGAGTATTTTCCGAGGCTTGGGTTGGATGATTGGTGGAAATTATTTTTTGATAAAAACCGGTTTAGGCGTTTACTCCTAGAGCTTTGGCCATGGTAGCTCCGATCTCTGCAGGAGATTCTACTACGTGAATTCCATTTTCTCTCATGATTCTCATTTTGGCAGCAGCTGTATCGTCTGCTCCTCCGATGATCGCACCTGCGTGTCCCATTCTTCGGCCTGGAGGTGCTGTCTGTCCTGCGATAAAGCCAACTACAGGTTTTTTGTTTCCTGTTTCTTTGATCCATTTGGCAGCTTCTGCTTCGTAATTACCGCCGATTTCTCCGATCATGACAATCGCGTCGGTTTCAGGATCATTCATCAACATTTCTACTGCTTGCTTGGTAGAGGTTCCGATGATAGGATCACCTCCGATACCGATGGCAGTGGATACCCCTAAGCCAGCCTTTGCTACCTGATCAGCAGCTTCGTAGGTCAAGGTTCCTGATTTGGAAACGATGCCGATTCGACCTGGTCTGAATACAAAGCCTGGCATAATGCCAACTTTTGCTTCTCCCGGAGTGATTACGCCTGGGCAGTTAGGACCTACAAGGACACAGCCTCTTTCTTTGATATAAGGCTTGGCTCTCATCATGTCTGCCACCGGAATACCTTCAGTGATAGCAATGATCACTTTGATCCCTGCGTCGGCAGCTTCCATAATCGCATCAGCAGCAAAAGCAGGTGGCACAAAAATGATGGATGTATCAGCACCAGTCTTTTGAACAGCTTCTTCCACGGAATTGAAAACGGGTCTCTCCAAATGAGTGGAACCACCTTTGCCAGGAGTTACACCTCCTACTACTTGGGTGCCATATTCGATCATTTGCTGGGCATGAAAGGATCCCTCAGAACCGGTAAATCCCTGGACGATAACCTTTGAATTCTTATTGACTAGTACACTCATCGATGCGCTTTTTTAAGTTTGGCACAAAAATAAAAGAAACCACCCGCTGACAAAAGAAAAGCGAAACATTCTCCAATGAATTTGGGAAGAGGAATCTTTTTCAGATTTTAGTCCTATGCTGTGGCGATATTTCTACCTATTAAGCGTCTGCTTTTGTCTTTTTATCGGGTTTACCCCCACCTCTGCCCAGAGCTTTAAGTTTAATCTTCAGCCAAAGGGAGTTCGACTTCCTGTCCAGACTGTTTTTCAGATTGAGCAAGATACCCTTGGTCAGATGTGGTTTGCTACCTCCAGAGGGGTGGTTTATTCAGATGGTATCCAAACCTATGACTTGACAGATTCACTTCTTCGGAAATTTGCCTTTCGGATTTCTATCCACAAGGATGAGGAGGGGCATTTTTGGCTTTACAATGCCAGTGGAGTACCTGTAGTCTTGAAGGGGACCAAGTCAGGATGGTCTGAGGTGGATTTTCCTCCACAAGTCACGGCCAAGTTTTCTTCCGAAATACGCTTCTTTACCTTGGGGAAAGGCAGTCAGAAAAGACTTTTTGTCGATACGGGCTCTCAACTGATCTATTGGAATCAGGGTGAGACAGAAAAAAAGGTGATTTCAAGGGATATTGGGATCATGGGTAGTCTCTCTTCTGCATTGAGATGGGATGGAAAAGATATCCTGTTTTTTCAAAAAGGGGTTTACGTCTTGGAAAATGGCTACCTAAAGGACTTTAATCTCAAAGGAATAGCTCTTCCTGATTTTCCCGCAATTGTAAGGCAGGGTCCTTCAGGAGATTTTTATTTTTTGGGAAATAGTTTCTTGGCGAGGGGGAAGACTCCGGATTCTCCTGAAGAAATTCTGGATAAGGATTTTACCAATCCTGAAGTGATTAGCTCACCTTACTTTTCTCTAGCCTTCAAGGGAGATTACGTTTATTACCACTACAATTCCCAGTTTAAGAGATACCAACCTTCAAGAGGAAGACCTCTGATGTTGGATTTGTTTTACCTTTTTCGATCCAATTACATTCACACCCTCTTTATTGACCGAGAAGGGATACTTTGGGTGGGAAGTAGCAGGGGCTTGGCAAACAGTAATAGTCAGGCATTTCAAAATTATGGTGGGGAATCTTTGGAGTTTTTGGGAGAGGAGATTACTGCAATTACCGAACTGGAACCGGGAGATTTCCTTTTTGGATTTAATAATGGGATTCAGCGATTTAACAGGTCCGGAATAAAGACTCTGCTCAGAGATGCCAATATCCAGGGTAATCCCAATCACCGAATTATCAATTTCTCAAAAGCACCTTCAGGTGAAGTTTGGTTTTCTGCCAATTGGGGAGGGACCGGCTATTATAACCCGACTACCAGGCAAATCAGGATGATTCCTCCACCGCGGGGTGTCAATATTTCTTCCATCTCGATCCTTGGGGATAGTGCCCTTCTCACCAATTCGGAGCGAATATTCCATACTTCTCTCGAAGCCTTGAGAACGGGGAATTATGGCAAGGAACTGACCGGTGAAATCAAAGAGCTTTTGGGTGATGTGACGATTTTTCAGCGAAAGTCCGGTCGATTGTCCAATGGGAAATTCATCGTCATGCGAGCCAGCCGACTGGAAAATCAACATCCCGTGGTGGAAAGTTCAAAGTTTGTTTTGGCAGAAGGCTATGACTTTCTGGAATTGGGTTCGGATGAGGTTTTGATAGGGACGGAATACGGGCTGAAGCTTTACAAGGATAGGGAATTGAGCCTTTTCACTATCGAAGGTAAAACAATCACCCACCCGGTATTTGTGCTTATGAAAGACAAGAAAAACCAAATCTGGGCTGGTACTGATCATGGAGTTTTCATCATCTCCGATGGCAAACTGACCAATTATAATGAAGCAGGTGGATTGGTCGGGGATGAGGTCAATCGTGGAGCTCTTCTTCAGGCCCAATCCGGAAGAGTGATGATTGGCACCCACAAAGGCCTTTCTATTTATTTTCCGGAACAGGAGGCTTATGGTGAAATCGCTCCCGAGTTGTACATCAAAAGCGCAATACTTGGAGATACAGACGTTTCGGTAGACGGGACTTTTGAAGTGTCCCATGAAAATAATGCCTTGAGGGTCAACTATGCTGCACCGGCATTCAATGAATCCAAGGAGCTCTTCGTTCATTATCGGTTGGCTACTTCAGAGGATACACCCTGGGAAGTAGTCAGAGATCCCCGATCCAATGAGCTGTTTTTTCCCAATTTACCCCCAGGCGATTATGTCTTTGAACTGAAAGCTTCCTACGATGGGGAGATTTTTTCCTCCTCTGTCAAATCCTCCCTTTTTCGGATCAAAAGGCCCTTTTATCTGCAGCCTCTTTTTCTGGTTCTCGCGGTTTTGATTCTGGTGGGGATAGGTATTCTTATCAGTGTCGTTTTTAGGCAGATTCAAAATCTGGGGGTGCTCAAATCCGAAGTGGACCAAAAAAACCGGGATAAATTTTTGGCAGAGCAGCAGTTCAAAAATGTCTGGAATAGTTCTCAGGACGGCATGGTTTTGTTTTTAGGGGAGGACCATATCCTTACCACCAATCCTGCATTTGCTCAGATGATGGGCAAACAGGTGCCTCTTCTTGAAAACACTTCTTTTTCCGAACTCCTGACTCCGAATTCTATACTCAGGGTGGAATTATTGAATGTTTTGGCCAAAATCCGACAGAATCCGGGAAACGGAGTTTCACTGGAAACCCGAATGGATTGGAAATCAGGGGCTTTGGAAATGGAGGTATATTGTGTGCTTCTTGAATCTGATTTTTCTGGAAAAGAGCTTATCCTTTGCGTATTCAAGGATATTACGGCCCAAAAACTGGCCGAAAAAAACCTAAAACTGGCCAAGGATAGGGCAGAGGAGGCCAATCGGTTCAAAACCAGCCTGCTGTCCAATATCAGTCATGAAATCCGGACTCCACTGAATGGCATCATTGGGGGAGCCGAGCAAATCCTTTTACTCAAAAAGGGGGATTCCGAGATTTCGGATTTGGTAGAGATTATTCTTCAAAGCGGGGAACGTCTTTTGGGAACGATCAATTCGCTCTTGGATTTGGCCCGAATCGAGGCCAACAAAATGCCCGTGGTCTACACTTCGACTCAAATCCATCCTTTCTTTGAATCCCTTATCAAACCGCTCAAAATCTCAGCTTCCAAAAAAAAGCTGGATCTGGGAATGAATTTTCTCAATGAGGATTTTATTGCCAAAATAGACCGGAGGTTTATGGAGATTATATTTAATAACCTCCTCGGAAATGCCATCAAATACACTCAAGAAGGCAAAATCGAGGTAAAGGTCTACAGGGAATCCAATGATTTGATTTTGGAAGTGGAGGATTCCGGGGTGGGGATGTCTGCGGAGTTTCAGAATAAGATGTATCATCCATTTGAGCAGGAAAGTACTGGGAATGACCGTCTTTTTGACGGTACCGGACTTGGGCTGAGCATTACCAAAAATCTGGTGGAACTACTTCAGGGCAAGATTTCCATTTGGAGTGATAAGTTTAAAGGAACGCGGGTTCAGGTGAAAATCCCCTTGCCAAAAGATTAATTTTTGTATTTTGGCCCTCATCAGACCCAAGAATCCAACCTTATGTTTACACTAAAAATCCTCATAGTTGAGGATGATTCTGTTTCCGCTTTGCTGCTCCAGCGAGCTTTGGAGAAAAATGCCCACCAAATCATCGGGATTGCCGACTCTGGAGAAAAAGCTTTGGATATCTTGGAGGACAATCTGGCCGATATCGTGATGATGGATATCAATTTGGCCGGAGAGCTGGATGGGATCCGTACGACAGAAATTATCAATGAAAAATACGATATCCCTGTTGTTTACCTGAGCGCTAGTTCGGATGCCGAGACACTAAACAAAGTAGTCGGTACCAACCCGAGTGCGTATGTCATCAAGCCTTTCAATATCCGTGAGCTCAACATGGTGATCGAACTGGCTATTTTTAAAGACAGGAAAGAAAAAGAGCTCCAAAAGCTCAACAATGAGCTGGAAGAAAAGGTAAAGCTGAGAACAGCAGAACTTTACGAAGCCAATAAAGAACTGACCAAAGCCCTCGAAAAAGAACGGGAAATCAACGAACTCAAATCCCGAATTGTATTGAACGTATCCCATGGATTCAAAACTCCATTGACCTCTATCCTGAGCTCTGCACAGCTGCTCCAGATCTATGCCGAAAAGGATCATCCTTTCAGGCAAAAGATTACCAAGCATGCCTTCAAAATTGAAAATTCAGTCCGTGCTTTGAATAATCTACTGACCAGTATATTGTTTTTTGGAAAAGCTGACGAAAACAAGCTGGAGTTTAAGCCTAAGAAAGTATTTATGGGGGCATTTGTAAAGGAAGTTATGGATACGGTCAAAGCAGGTATCGAGAATGATGTCACCATCAATTCGGAGATTGGAGAGATGCCCAAAACCCTCACTACGGATCCTGAATTGGTCTATCAAGTGCTGGAAAATCTCCTTTCCAATGCCGTAAAATACTCGAAGGACAAAGGGAAAGTAGAATTTAAGCTGTCTGTCGAAAATGGCTTTCTGAAAGCAAAGGTTGCAGATAAAGGAATCGGGATTCCAAAATCGGAACAAAGCCAACTTTTTGACCGTTTTTTTCGTGCCAAGAACGTCGGGATCATCGAAGGATCCGGCTTGGGGCTTTCTATTGTCAAAAAATGCATGGAAGTACTCCAGGGAGAAATTGAATTTGAAAGCGAACAAAACAAAGGCACTGTCTTTCGGGTCACTATTCCAGTCAAATAAATTATGCTTTTACAAGCCAAGTCTTTAAGCTTTGCCCATCCCGGGCAAAAGTCCATTCGTTTTCCTGATTTTAATGTGGATTCAGGTCAATCTCTGTTGATTTTGGGGAATTCAGGCTCCGGGAAAACAACCCTTCTCAACCTTCTTGGTGGACTTTTGAGTCCTGCATCCGGAGAAGTGGTACTGGACGGAGTCAAAATCAATGAGTTGAAAGGGCAGAAGTTGGATTTATTCAGAGGGAAAAATATCGGGATTGTATTCCAAAAGCCTCATTTGCTGGCTGCACTGAATGTCCGAGAGAATCTGGAACTCGCTCATTTTTTTGGGAAAAAGGAGGGACAAAAGACCAACGATCTTTTGAAGGATCTTGGGATTGCCGAAAAGGCCAAATCCTCCGTGCTTACCCTCAGTGAAGGGGAAGCTCAGCGGGTATCCATTGCTCGGGCCTTGGCTAATGCTCCCAAACTTATCCTTGCAGACGAACCCACCTCTAGCCTGGATGATAGCAATACGGAAAAAGTCATCCGTTTGCTTCAGACCCAAGCCTCAAAGATAGGCGCAGCGCTGATTATCGTAACTCATGATCAGCGTGTCAAGCAGCATATTCCCAACTTTATTGAAGTCAAAGCCTCATGAATCTCTTCAAAATAGCCTGGAAATACCTCACGTTCAGACCTCTTTCCACGGGGCTGAATGTCTTTCTTCTGGCCTTGGGCTTGGCGATTATTACTGTTTTGCTCTTGATCCAAGATCAGTTTGAAAAGAAAATGAATCAGGATGCGGCAGGGATCGATCTGGTGGTGGGAGCCAAAGGCAGTCCGCTTCAGTTGATATTATCCTCAGTCTATCACATTGATTTTCCTACCGGAAATATTCCCATGGATGAGGCACAGCGGCTCTCCAGAAATCGTTTAGTGAAAAATGTGATTCCGCTCGCATTGGGGGACAACTATCAAGGGTATAGGATTGTCGGTACCAATCACGACTATCTGGAATTGTATGGAGTTGAATTTGGGGAGGGAGAAGCTTGGGAAGAACCCTTTGAAGTAGTGCTAGGAGCCGAAGTGGCGAAAAGATCCGGGTTGACCCTCGGAAGTGAGTTTTCGGGAAGTCATGGAATCAGCGTAGGAAGCCATGACCATGATCAACACAATTTCATTGTAAAAGGTATTTTGTCCCCCCGGGGAAATGTGGTAGACCGCTTGGTTTTGACGAGCATTGAGTCTGTTTGGTATACGCACGATGAAGAAGGCGGAGAAGAAGAAGCTGATGAAGAGGGTGTAGAACATCATGAGGAAGAAACACATCATGACCATTTTCACCATCCTGTGGCCAAGACCGGCTTTCCTCAGACAGAGGAAACAAGAGAAGTGACTACTGTCTTGGTGCAGTATCGAAGCCCTATGGCGGCAGTCCAACTTCCCCGCATGATCAATTCGGGTACTTCCATGCAAGCCGCCTCTCCATCTTTTGAGATTTCCCGACTGTTTGAGTTGTTAGGTATTGGGATCAGTTTGCTGCAGGGGATTGCCTTTATTTTAATCGGAGTCTCAGGTTTGGGGATTTTTATCGCTCTGTACAATTCTCTGAAGGAAAGAAAATATGACCTTGCTATTCTTCGGGCCTTGGGTGCCTCGAGCATGCAGCTGGTGATTTTGGTCTTTTTGGAGGGAATCCTGTTGACTTTTTTAGGTGCAGTGATCGGCATCGGCCTAGGTCATGGCTTTTTGGCTTTCTTGATCAGTCAGGGAGACCCGATGATGACTTCTTCCCTAGAGCCATGGATTTTTCTTAAACAAGAACTTTGGATAGTGGCTTATGCGTTAGGAGTAGGTATTATTGCCTCTGCTATACCTGCTTGGTCCGCTTATCAGACCAGTATTGCAAAGCAATTGACAAAAGCTTAAATAGGGTAAAATTTGAATTTGAATACAATGAAAAAGTGGTCTGCAAGTATCCTCATGATGGTGTTTGTCCTGCTTGGGATGCAGGGAGTAAAAGCTCAGGGCGTATGGAAAAATCTGTCCGAGGTTTCTTACAAAATCAGTGAGGACCAATTTGGGGAGCTATACGTTCCGGTCTTTTCTGAAAATATTACCAAGCTAGAAGGTAAAGTGGTGGAAGCAGACGGATTCATTATCCCTTTTGAGGGGATGTTCAAGCCTGACCATATTATTCTGTCGAGTCTTCCTCTTGCAGAATGTTTTTTCTGTGGATCGGGAGGACCAGAGACAGTGATGGAAGTGATGCTGAGCAAACCCATCAAATACACCTCCAAGCGAGTCAAGGTAAAAGGGAAGCTCACCTTGAATGCTTCTGACCCTGAAAAGCTGATGTACATTCTTAAGGATGCAGAATTGATCCTCGAATAAGAAAAAAAGCTCCAAAAGGAGCTTTTTTTATTGGGCCACGGTTACTTTTTCCAAGGCTCTGAATTTTTCCAAAATGGATTGGGTGACAGGACCTACCTTTCCGTTACCGATTTTTCGCTCGTCAATCTGAGTTACTGGTAATAGGACTTTGGTGGTACTGGAGATGAAGGCTTCGTCAGCATCCCAAACTTCTTCCAGGGAAATCGGTCGAATGATGGCATTTTGGGCAAGTTTCAACAAATGCTTTCGGGTAATTCCATGCAAGATATGCTGATCAGGAGTGTGGATTACTCCATTTTTTACAATGAAAAAATTACTTCTTGAGCTTTCGCTGACCCATCTGTTCCAGTGATAAAGGACATCTTCAGCACCCAACTTTTTCCAGTTGACACTATGCCATACAGGCAGGGTATAATTTGTTGTTTTGATTTCGGCGATGGGTCTGACATACTCAAGGGTAAGCAGCTTAATTCCGTTTTGGTACTTTTCTTCTGAAGGGAAATCCAGAGATTCTGCAAAGATGAATAGTTTTCCATCGGCGGGAGAGAAGTGATTATCCGAAACGCCCCCACTCAATACCATTCGAAATCCGCCCTGTTGCAGATCATTTTTTTCAATCAGTTCAAAAATTACACTTCTCAATTCTTCTCGGCCTAGAGGTAAAGGAAGGTAAGTTTTCTCTGCAGAGGCGATAAATCGATCCAAATAATCCTCCAAAAATAAAGGCTGGTAATCTACAGTCCTGAAAAAGTCGAAGATCCCATATCCGCGGATTAGCCCCAAGTCCATGGGATGAAGGGTTGCCGTCTGGGAATCAATGATCGAGCCGTCCGCAAAACAAAAGGGTTTCATAGAATTCTAATTTGAATCAAAATTAGCCAATGGAAGGCGATTTATCAATAGACTAAATTTTGAAAGTTAAACTTTAACTAAAATAAGATTTTATTGTATGTTTGTCATAGAAAATCTTCCAATATGAAATACTCCATTGTTTTTTTGCTTTTTGGCCTGACCTTTCTTTTTCAATCCTGTGGTAATAAGCAAGTTGAGGCTAATAAAAAGCTCAGAGAAGAAGTCATCGCAGTTCATGATGAGGTAATGCCCAAAATGGGACAACTCAAATCTCTGGAAAAAACCGCTCTCCAGATGGTGGAAGAATTGTCCGTAAGTCCGGAACCCAATCAGGAAAAAATCGATGCACTGAAAACACTCGCTGCTGAATTGGACCAAGCCTATGAGGGGATGTTTGTCTGGATGAGACAATACGAGGTCGAAGACGGTGAGAAAACCCCTGAGGAAGTCAAAGCTTACTTAGAGGATCAAATGGTCAAGGTGACTAAAGTAAATGAGGACATCAAAAATGTGCTCAATAAAGCCGATTCCCTAATCAAGCAGTAGTTTCAGTAGGCATCGGGAGATTCTCGAAGGTATTTTTCCACATCCGAAGCAGAAATTACTCCTTCCTTCATTCCCCAGATATTATAGAGATAGGTGGTGATTTGTGCAATTTCCAATGGAGTTAGCTGGGCATTGGTCGGCATGGGTTGATCGTATTTTTGGCCATTGACTGTGATTTGCCCCTTTTGCCCATTTCGGATGATCCATACTGTGCGATGAATACTCGCTTTGAAATAATCCGCATCCCGAAGCGGAGGGATCAATTTTCCCAATCCTTTGCCGTCAGATTGATGGCAGTTTGCGCAATAATTTTCATACAGCCTTTTTCCGTTCACTGCAAATTTCATCACTTCCGGATCAGATATCTGAGCCAGCGTGTTTTCGTCATTGGTCGACTTGGGGCTGCAACCAATGATTAACAGAAATAAGACAAGGAAAGAGAAAGTGCTTCTCATTACTTCAACAGTTTGGGAATGTCATTGAGCAATCGATCCACTTGGTCTGATTTGGTGCCGTCATAGACTCCTCTGATTCTTCCTTGCCCATCGACCAATAAAAATGCTCCGTTGTGAAGAAATCCTCCGGGCTCCATTTGGTCGGCCATCGCTGTGGTCAGGTAGCTGGTTTGCCCAATTTCAAAAATCTTCTCCTGATCACCCGTTAGGAAATTCCAGGTTTGGGCATCTTCCACTCCGAGTTTTTCCGCATAATCCTTCAGCACTTCCTGGGTATCATGCGTCGGGTCGATGCTGTGACTCAAAATTTTGAAATCGGGATTGTCTTTGAACTGCTCATACACCCTGAGCATTTCCTTTTTCATGATGGGACAGATGGTAGGGCAGGTGGTGAAAAAAAAGTCCGCTACGTAGATTTTTCCTTCTACATCTGCATTGGTGATGGTGTCTCCCACTTGATTGATGAAAGAAAACTCAGCGATCTGATGGTAAACGGTGTCCCGATTGTCATCTACATACCTTTCTCCCAAAATAGGGAGCTCAATGGAGGCCCCGCCGGATTCGGTTCCGGAAGAACAAGCGCTGATAATTCCTAAGATCACTCCAAAAACAAGCAGTATTCGAATCAATTTCATGTTTTAATCTTTTCTGTATTTTTTATAAATCTTGATGCCCAGCATCAGTAAAACTCCCAATCCTACCAACCCAACGATTCCCCAAACCATACTGAGGGTGCTTTTCAGTACGATCAGGAATACTATAGCAAAAAGCAAAAGTGTGGCAACTTCGTTCCATAATCTCAGCTGTGTAGAGGTCCATCGGGCTTTGCCCTGCTGAAGTTCTTTGTACAAAACATGGGATAAACCATGGTAGACATACAAAAGCAACACAAAGGCAAGTTTGGCATGCATGAAGCCCAACTGCATGTATCCCCATCTGTAGGTCAAAACCCAGATTCCGAAAATCAGCGTCAAAACCGCCGAGGGCCAGGTGATGATGTACCAAAGTCGATTGGCCATCAGATCCAGTTGGGGTTTTAGGATTTTTCGCTCGGCCTCGGGCTTCTCCAGTGCTTCAGTTTGGTAGATGAATAAGCGGACGATATAAAACAGCCCAGCAAACCAGGTGACCACGAATATGATATGGAGTGCTTTGATGTACTCGAATCCCATTTTCAGAATTTTGGGCTAAATTACTGCCATAAAGGAACAATCCTTGCTTTCACCCGGAAAATGAAAAACAACAAGTGGATATTTTATGTTTTGAGCGCCTTAGTGTGTTTTTTATTGTATCAAATCACCAGTGAAAGTCTTTCTCAACCCGGTCTTTCTGCTTTTGAAGGCAAATATGAGGAACTGGCATTCTACAGAAATGAAAACAATACCGGGCCGGTCATCCGGGTTTATGCCATTCGGGCTTTGGACGAGGATCGATCTTGGATGAAGGATTTTGCAGATGCCCAGCCCCATACCAAATATGGGAAGACCTTGGTCTTTTTCTTCACCCAAGAACTCAACCAAAAAATCGATCTTTCTCCCACCGAACCCTATTTTCCAGAGGAATTTAAGTCCCTGCTCCTCGCCCAATACGAAAAAACACCCATGGGAGAATCCCGCTTTTTACCATCTATGCCATGAGAAAAAGACTAAGTTTTGATACTTTTCTTGAGGGGATTCTAGCCGGAGATCGGGTGGTGTTGAGTCAGGCGATCACGCTTGTGGAAAGTGCTCTGGATTCGGATCAGGAGCTTTCTGCCCGTCTCGTTCAGGATTTACTTCCTCACACCGGCAAGTCCATTCGGATAGGGATTACGGGTGTTCCTGGAGTAGGGAAAAGCACCTTTATCGAAGCGTTTGGCAGTTGGCTATTAAATCAAGGGAAAAGGGTAGCAGTATTGGCGGTGGACCCGAGCAGTCAGCTGACCAAAGGTAGTATTCTGGGAGACAAGACCCGGATGGAAAAGCTTTCCTCCGACAAGCGGGCATTTATTCGGCCCAGCCCCTCAGGAAGTACCTTGGGAGGTGTCAGCGGCAAAACCAGAGAGTCAATTCTTCTTTGCGAAGCGGCAGGATTTGACGTGATTTTGGTGGAAACAGTAGGGGTGGGGCAAAGTGAAACTGCCGTAAAGAATATGGTCGATTTTTTCCTTTTGCTGATGCTTTCCGGTGCGGGTGATGAGCTTCAGGGCATCAAAAAAGGCATCATGGAGATGGCTGATCTTTTGGTGATCAACAAGGCTGATGGAGAGAATCTGGACGCTGCCAAAAAGGCCAAAGCCAATTATCAAAATGCGCTTCATCTTTTTCCAGAGGCAGAAAAAAGCTGGTATCCTCAAGTTTTATTGGCTAGCTCTCTGACGGGATTTGGATTGGAGCAAATTTGGGAAAATCTACAGGAATATGAGCAGAGGATGAAGGCTTCAGGGTTTTGGGATAGCAACCGTGCCAGCCAAAGACTAACCTGGCTGGAAGATCAAGTTCAGTATCTTCTCGGGCAGGTGTTCCTCAAGAATTCTCAAGTCAGACAAAAGCTTGAAACTGAGAAGCCAAAGGCCAAATCCGGAGAATTGAATCCCCGTATTTTGGCACAACAACTCATCGATCTCTTCCTTTCTAAATCTTAAGCCATGAATTATTTCCTCGTTTTGATTTCTGTCTTGTTCGTGTCCTGCGGACCACAGGAAAATACCCAGAAAGAAGAAGGGGTAGTCATCTCTTCAGTGACTTTTGAATTGGATTCATTGGTAAGGGAAAAATGCTCCGGAGAGAGCTGTGCCCGAATCCGATTGGTATGGCCTGTGGCTAAAGGAGGTGAGGTAGCCAATTCAATCAATGACCATATCCGAGAAACAGTCAGGAACCTGATGGAATACGGGGAAAAGGAGTCTCCGGATCTGGAAGCTGGAGCGGAAGTGTTTTTGGAAGAATACCTCAGCTTCAAATCCGAATTCCCTGAATCAGCAGGAGAATGGGAAATCCAAGTAGAAGGGGAGGTAGTTTATAGCTCGGATCAAACGCTAAGCATTCAATTTTTCCAATACACCTACCTCGGTGGCGCTCATCCGAATAGTATGGTGTATTTCCTGAATTTGAATCCTAACGAAGGAAAAGTTTTGGAAAGGAATCAGCTTATCTTAAAGGAAACGGAGCTTTTGAAGCTGACTGAGGAAAAGTTCAGAGCTTTTCATGAGGTAGAGAAGGGAACTTCCCTGGAGGAGGACGGAAGATTCTTTTTGCCAGAGACGGGCTTTTTTCTGGCCAATGCGATGGGATTTCAGGAAGATAAATTCAAAGTGATTTATATTCCCTACGAGATTGGGCCCTATGCAATGGGCTACACGGAGCTAGAGTTTTCCAAAGAAGAATTGGGAGAGATCGTTCGCTGGTAAAAAGAGGGGGAAGGAAGAAGGTTTGTATTCGAAGAAAATCTCAAATCAATACGATCTGATCTTAAACTTTTTCTTCAGTTCATTCACTGAATTTCGGAAGCTGGAATCCGTCTCCATCATATCATTGACCGTCTGAATCGCATGGATCACCGTGCTATGGTCTCTTCCTCCAAAGTGATAGCCGATGGATTTGAGGGAGTGATTGGTGAATTCCTTGGAGAAAAACATGGCCACTTGTCTTGCGATCACAATCTCCTTTTTCCTCGTTTTGGCCTTCAGTTCATCAGCATGGATGCCAAAGTATTCAGAGACCGCCTTTTGGATAAATTCAATCCCGACTTCGGTTTCGATGTCCTTGATGAAGTTTTTGATGACGGTTTTGGCCAGTCCCAAGTCGATTTCCACGCGGTTCAAAGAAGCGTGAGCAATCAGTGAAATCAAGATTCCTTCCAGCTCTCTGACGTTGGTATCTACGGTGTAGGCTAGGTATTCGACCACATCGTCAGGAATAAAAATCCCTTCAGACTGCATCTTTCTCCGAATGATCGCCACACGAGTTTCAAAATCCGGCATCTGCAAGTCTGCGGTCAAGCCCCATTTGAATCGGGATAGCAGTCGCTCCTCCAGTCCTTTGAGATCTCTCGGAGGACAGTCGGAGGTCATGATGATTTGCTTCTTACTCTGATGGAGATGGTTGAAAATGTGAAAAAACATCTCCTGAGTTCGGTCTTTTCCCGCCAAAAACTGAATGTCGTCGATGATCAGGACATCGACCTGCATGTAGAAGTTGGTAAAGCTTTTCACGTTTCCGTCTTTGATCGAATCCATGAATTGGTTTACAAACTTCTCGGAAGACACATAGAGGACAAACTTATCCTCCGGTCCATTTTTGATCTCATTGCCAATGGCTTGGACTAAGTGAGTTTTTCCAAGACCCACGCCTCCGTAAACCATCAATGGATTGAACGAGGTAATTCCTGGCTTGGTGGCTACTGCAAATCCGGCAGAGCGCGCCAATCGGTTACAATCTCCCTCGATGTAGGTGTTGAACGTATAGTTTGGATTCAGATTGCTTTGCGTAAGCATATCTGCGTCCAAAGACTGCATCTCAAAGGGCGTCTTTACTTCAGCAGGAGGGGTGATGGGCTTTTTCCCTGGAGCATTGCCTTGAGGGAAGGAAACGACGTAGGGTTGGTTGGCTGAGTTGCCTTTGTCCACCACTACAGCATATTCCAGTCTTCCGTTTTGGCCAAGGGTACTTTTGATGGCCAATTTCAGGACCTGCACATAGTTGTCCTCCAGCCATTCATAAAAAAACTGGCTGGGTACCTGAATGGTCAAACTCGAGCCTTCGAGTTTTACTGGATTGATGGGCTTAAACCAGGTGGAATAGCTTTGCTCATTGACGTGTTGTTCGATCACACGCAAGCATTCATTCCAAACTGCACTGGCTTCTAGACTCATTAGTAAAGATTTACTTGAAAATCCTCGAATCTTGGCTAAGACGAGGGCGTCAAATTTGTGGAAAATTAACTTAAATAAAAAATTGTATAAGGTTTGAAAAAGTGAATAAAAAGACATTAGAAAGGTAGAATTGGTAGTTTATTTGGTTTCAGGACAGGATTCAGTTGCCTTTTTTGTTGGGGTGATTTTTTACATTTTTTTTCATGGTTATTCGGGTGGTTGTCGATAGAATGTTTTAAAGCTTGATTTTCAGATGATTTGAATATTTCATGAATTGGTTAATCCTGCAAGTGGATTTATTCTGGCGTACGTCGATGGATTGGTTATTTTTGGAATGGAAATAAACCCAAATCGCATGAAAAATGACTTTTTTGATTTTCCTGCTATCTCCAAGGCGGACTGGATTGCTCAGGTAAAAAAGGACTTGAAAGGAAAGGATTTTGAACAGGCGCTGAAGTCACATTTGTGGGGAAGGATATCCCTTGATCCTTTTTATACTCGTGAGGATTTGGGAGGTTCTTTGCCTCATCAATACAGCTTTCATCCTGAATCCGAAGTTCCGGGAGAATCTGTTCGGATTTGGCAAAACATTACAAGTGTGCTGCCGGGTGATACCTCTGCACAGGTATTGGATGCTTTGCAAAATGGCTCCGAGGGTTTAGTACTTCATTTGACAGGATTGGAGGATTTGGATCAGTTACTTGAAGGTGTTTTGCCCCAATATATTCCCATTGCCATCCGTCCCATGGGAAATCCTGTCACGGCATTGAAGTCCTACTTTGACTGGGTAGACAGGCAGTCTGCTCCTTTGGATCGGATACAGGGTGCATTGCTTTGGTCTCCATCAGACCTCGTTTTTGATCAAAATGAAGCTTTTGGGTTGGGTTTGGAGGTTTTGGAAGAGATTTTTGAAATGACAGAACCCTATCCTCAGTTTAAGGCATTTGCCCTTCAAGCCAGTCGGTACACCGAATCTGGGGCCAACCCGATCGATGGGACCATTTTCATCCTTGGGGAATTGATAGAAATTCTGGATCAATCGACCCAAAAGCCGGATTTTATTTTCAATAAGGTGTTGTTTGAGGTGGCCGTAGGGGAGAATTACTTCGGAGAGATCGCCCGACTGAAAGCTCTTCGTCAGGTTTTGACCCAATTGGCCAAGCTCTATCAAGTAGAATTATCTGAAGATCAAGTTTGCCTTTTGGCAAAGAGTGCTCACTGGGATCAGTCCACACTTGATGTAAATACAAACCTCATTCGTCAAACCTATCAAGCCATGTCCGGAGTGCTCGGAGGCTGTAATTGGCTTTGGGTTCTTCCTTTAGGTGAAGACCAAGCTGGAAGCAGGGAGAGGAGAATTGCCAGAAATGTATCAGCAGTACTGAGAGAAGAAGCCTATCTGGACAAAGTAATGGATCCTGCATCCGGATCTTTTTTTCTAGAAAACCTTCAATCTCAAATTGAGCACGAGATCCGTGAAGGTCTTCAAAATCTTGAATCTTTTGGAGGTTGGTTGAGAATGCTAACTGACGGAGTCATCCATTCCAAAGTGAGAACTGAAAGAGAAAGGGTTCAGGAGCAGGTTTTGGAAAAAAATAAATCCAAGATCGGGGTCAATATTTTCCCTGCCAGTGAAAAGCTCAAGAATGACATGGCTTTTGAGTTCTTTGAAGAAAAAATCCATCAGCTGCAGCCTACCCGTGCCACTTATCTTTTCGAGCTTCAAACCCAAACCAACCCATGAGACCTGATTTAAAAACTTGGCCAATTACCAAGCCTTCCCATTCTCCAAGAGACCGAAATGCATCATGGGAAGCTCCTGAGAAAATTACCATTCCTTCTTTCTTTGAGGCCAAAGCCATTTCTGAATTGAAGCAATTGGACTTTGGAGCGGGTATCCCTCCTTACCTAAGAGGACCTTACAGTACCATGTATGTTCAGCGGCCTTGGACGATCAGGCAGTATGCGGGTTTTTCCACAGCCGAGGAGTCCAATGCTTTTTACAGAAGAAATCTGGCGGCCGGTCAAAAAGGCCTTTCGGTTGCTTTTGACTTAGCTACCCATCGGGGATATGATTCTGATCATCCTAGAGTTCAGGGTGATGTAGGAAAAGCTGGAGTGGCTATTGACTCGGTAGAGGATATGAAAATTCTCTTTGACCAGATTCCTCTGGATCAAATGTCCGTTTCCATGACCATGAATGGGGCAGTGATACCGGTTTTGGCATTTTATATTGTAGCAGCTGAGGAGCAGGGAGTGAGTCCGGAAAAGCTGAGCGGGACTATCCAAAATGATATTTTGAAGGAGTTTATGGTTCGGAATACCTACATCTATCCTCCTCAGCCCAGTATGCGCATCATTGGGGATATTTTCGAGTACACTTCGAAATACATGCCCAAGTTCAATTCCATATCTATTTCCGGTTACCACATGCAGGAGGCAGGTGCCACTGCGGATTTGGAATTGGCCTACACTTTGGCAGATGGTCTGGAATACCTTCGTACTGGGATAAAGGCAGGACTGGATATCGATGACTTTGCTCCTCGGTTGTCTTTCTTTTGGGCCATTGGGATGAATTATTTCATGGAAATCGCCAAAATGCGTGCGGGAAGATTGCTTTGGGCAAAAGTCGTCCAGCAATTTGATCCTAAAGACCCAAAATCCTTGGCTCTCCGAACTCATTGTCAGACCTCAGGCTGGTCACTTACTGAGCAAGATCCATTCAACAATGTGACTCGAACAGCTGTGGAAGCCTTGGGGGCGGCAATGGGACATACCCAATCCCTCCATACCAATTCTCTGGATGAAGCGATAGCACTTCCCACTGATTTTTCGGCCCGAATTGCCAGGAATACTCAACTGGTTCTTCAACAGGAGACAGGAATCACTCAGGTGGTAGATCCATGGGGAGGCTCGCTCTATGTTGAATATTTGACGGATCAGCTGGTGCAAAGGGCTTGGACACTGATTGAAGAGGTGGAGGAAATGGGAGGGATGGCCAAGGCCATTGAAGCGGGACTTCCCAAATTGAGAATCGAAGAAGCCGCAGCTAAAAAACAGGCCAGAATAGACAGCGGAAAGGACATCATTGTCGGAGTCAACCGATATCAGGTAGATGAATCTACCGAAATAGATCTTTTGGAAGTGGATAATCAATCCGTCCGGGAATCCCAAATCCAACGACTCAAGGAAATCAAAGGCAACAGAAACCAATCCGAAGTAGATCAGGCATTGAATTTAATCACTCAGGCTGCCGAATCGGGAAAAGGGAATTTGCTGGAATTGGCAGTGGATGCTGCCCGAAAAAGAGCTACTTTAGGTGAAATCTCACTGGCTATGGAATCTGCTTTTGGTAGGCACAAAGCCCAAACTCAATCCATCTCCGGGGTCTATGCATCAGAAGTGAAAAATCAGGATTCATTTAAGAAAGCGCAAGAATTATCGGATAAGTTTGCCAGCCTGGAAGGACGCAGACCCAGAATCCTCGTCGCCAAAATGGGGCAGGACGGCCATGATCGTGGAGCTAAAGTGATTGCTACCGGCTTTGCTGATTTGGGTTTTGATGTGGATATCGGACCTCTTTTTCAAACTCCTCAGGAAGTGGCAGAGCAGGCCGTGGAAAACGACGTGCATATAGTGGGGGCTTCCTCATTGGCAGCGGGTCACAAGACCTTGATTCCTCAGCTTATACAGGCTCTTCGAGAACTGGGAAGACCGGATATCATGGTAGTTGCCGGAGGGGTGATTCCAGTGAAGGATTATGATTTTCTGAAAAATGAGGGCGTTTCTGCCGTTTTTGGGCCGGGAACGGTTCTTTCGGAGGCTGCAATAGAAATTTTACAAAAATTGATGGAATAGAGGGGCTATTCACTGAGTTCTGGTACAGTCCTGTAGAATTCATTCAATGCCTTTTCCACCTCAATCAATATGGAGTGGAAGCTAGATTCATGGAGCTGAAATGAGTCAAATCGGCTATCTTTTTGACTCTTTAAGTATCGCAATCCATTAATTTTGAGTTCTTTAATGCTTCTTGAGATCTGATCGGGCACGGTTTGTTCCACAAAATAAATTCTAAAATCATAATGAGGAGAAATGTGGTAATGTCCCTTCTTGTTTCCAAAACAATCAAATTTTAAAATCTCTTTTTCGAAAGCTTGTAAGACAACTGCAGGTCCTTTTCCAATATCTAGGGTTTTCCAATAAACAAGAAGCTTTAGGTTTTCCTCGATCCGAAACTCTAATAGATCGTGTCGGACTATCGGGTTATGATTAGGTCGGCTGAATAGTTTTCGGAAGATTCTCCTTATCCATTTCATGTAGACTTGGCATTATTTTTAAAATTTAAGAAAAATCATCTATTTGAGATTCATTTATTTCTTAAGTATTCAGACTGAATTTCTAAATGAGATATTGGATTATCATTGCTTTTTTTGGGCTTCAAGTAGTAGGAATTATCCTAGCAAGATTTCAAGACGTCCGGTATTTTGCCTGGGCACCATTTGACCAGATTACATTTTATGAAATCTATGCAGAAGTCAATGGGCTTTCTTTAAGCACCCAAGAGGTTAAAAAGCGCTATGGTTTTCTTTCAAGTGGAAGAGAAAACAGATCTATCCATCATGTTTTCGACCAATTGAAGCAATATGAATCAATGATTGGGCAGGGTGATTCAGTGAAAGTTGTTGTGGTGTATAGGACAAACGGGAAAGAAGGCGAATCATGGGAGTATCGCAATTATTGAATTCTGGAGGCCCCTTGCTGTTACGTTCTGATTTTAAAGTTCCAGTACTCTTTGCAGCGAGAATGTTGGTCATCTATTTGGTGGGAATTCGAAGAATGAAACATATTCTTCCGCCATTTTTACCTTTTATTCCCGGGCTAGAGACAATAAGTCAATGGCCTTTCCTTTTCTATCTACTGGATGCAATTTATTGGGTTTGTCTGGCCATGGTATTTTTGGGTTATCGATTCCAGCGATTTAGTTTGATTTTGGGATTGCTTGTGTTTTTTTCCATTCTTGGATCCAAGACTCAATTTTCTAACAGTTTTCTGTTTTCCGGGAGTTTACTGTTCTTGATTGGGCTCTATAGACCGGGAATGGAATGGATATTTAGGATTCAGATTGCCTTACTTTACATAGGTGCAGGAGTAAACAAGCTTCTCGATCCGGATTGGCAAAGTGGGCAGTATTTTATTTTTTTCTTTTCTGAAGTTTATCCCAACTCCCTTTTTCAAATGGCTTCGGTGATTATGGGAGAGTTTAGTGTTGCAAAAATCTTGTCGTGGTTGACCATAATTATTGAATTTACTTTTGGGCTTTGGGTCCTTACCGGAAAGAAGCCAATACTTCTTTTTTTCTCTATTCAGGGATTTCATTTGACCATGCTTTTACTTACCTCAGGAGAATTGTCATATATCTTCTATTTCTTGATGGCTGTAAGTGGATATTTAATTTTGCCTTGGCAGGAAATAGTTGATCAAAAACAGCAAAGCGCCTTTGTTTTTCCTAAGAAAAGCTGGACACTAAATCATTCTCAGGAAAAAGCTCACGGTGTCATAAAAACGTGGAATATATACATGAAAATGTTTTTCATTTCCTGTTTTGACAGGGTGAGAAATTTTGTATTTTGCCCCATATCTTACGGGTTGTTTGTTATCTGTGTGACTTTCTTATGTATTTATAAAAAAATAGTGTTTTAGTTTTATACCCTTTTTTATGATTGAAAAAATGATTTCAGAATCTCGGATGATCGCTGGTAGCGAAATCGAGGGAGTGGTTTTGAAAAAACTTAAAGAAAATCAAGATTACAGAGGTTCTTTTACCGAGGTTTATAATCATCGTTGGAATCTGGACTTGAACGCAGTACAGTGGAGTTATGTCAAATCTGAAGCAAACGTATTTAGGGGTTTGCATTTTCACAAAAGGCACGATGAATACTTTTGTTTGGTAAGTGGACATAGCCAGTTGGGGCTTAAAGACATGAGGCCTAATTCTCCTACCTATCTCAATTGGCAGCTTTATGACTTACATGGAGAAGACTTGGCCGCTTTGATCTTTCCCAGAGGTTTATTGCATGGATGGTATTTTTTTACACCATCTGTCCATTTGCAATCCGTATCTGAGTCTTATGTGGATTATGGAAAGGACGATAATTGGGGGGTATATTGGAATGACCCTGATTTGGGTTTTCCTTGGTCCTTTACCGATCCAATAATTTCTACCCGAGCAGGTGATTTTCCGGATTTGGATTCATTTATCCAGGCGATAGGCGACTTTTGATCTTTTCCCAAAAGACCTTAAGAGCCTTCTTAGGAGTTCTTCCTTTGATGAGCAGCCAGTGATTGCGATGTAGAAAGTTGAAATCCCACATCATTTCATGGAGGGCATGATCTTTTTTCAGTTGAAAAAGGGCAGGGTCCTCCATGATTTTAATCCACTTAATCATAAGTTCTTTTCGTTGCTCAGAAGATAGACCCGGGAAATCACCACGCTTAAACCATAAGACGGTGGGTTCTAAACCACAATAGGCTTTGCACTCTGGAAAGGTGATAAACTGCTCCCACATGTATCGGTCAGTGTAGAGATGTTTGGGGGTAGTCCTCCATCCATAGGGTAGTCTTTTGTACATTTCAAGCGTGTGCCCATCACAGGAAAAAAGCCAAGAAGGGGCATCCCATGCATCAAGGTTTTTTCTTCCAAAAATCATATAGTCATCTTTCACGTCATAGTTGAGTGTCGAAGCGAAATCATACGTTTGAAGGTATTTTTCTAAGGTTTCTAAATGGTGGGGTAACCAATAATCCCGGTCGGTAATGTAGGCTACATATTTGCCTCGGGCAGATTGAAGGGCCTGGTGTCGGTATTCTTCTCCTCTACGGGGGTGCTTGGGATGGTCGAAAAAATGGATTCTGCTGTCTTTCTCCTGCAAATCCCGAATGACTTCCCGAGTAAAGTCATTCACCCCATCCCCAATGATAAATAGTTCGAAACTAGGTATGGTTTGTTTCTGAACACTGCCAATGGAAAAAGGTAAAAGAAGCCCACGGTCAATCGAAGTCGGTAAAATGATGGTAAAAAGGGGATTACTCATGGATGGTTGGCTAATTTTTTCAATTCATCGATAATCCGTATTACCTCTACCCCTTCTTCTAAGGGAGTAAGCGGAGAAGCTCCCCCTCTCACATAATTCAAAAAGGATTGGAGCTCATCGTATAGCGGGGGAATCGGCTCAAATTTTCGGATTTCGAGTCGCATTTCCTCCGGCTTGCTCCTGTCATCTCCATGGAAAATTTCAATAAAATCCACCTGTTCATTTTTCAAAACAGCGACTCCTTCAGTGAAATGCAAGCGGATTTCTCTTCGCTTATCCGCATATCGGTTGGATACTTCCATTATGCAGGCGGGCTTTCCGCCCAAGAGTGCGGTCATTCCCCTTTGGACTCCCTTGTATTCTTCGACCACAGCTGCGATGGGTTTGGGGAAATAGCCTAAAATATTAAAAGCAATAGTGATATCATGTGGGATTAAAGTCCAGACCGAGTCGACATCAGACCTAGGGCTGGTCCAGTTGCAACGGTTGGACTTGATCAAAACCAATTCACCCAATTCCTTGGAGTGAGCGATTTCAGTCAGGAGTCGCACTCCACGATGATACCTCCAATTATGCATCACAAAGACAGGGACAGTTGCCTTTTGAATCAAATTTTTGGCTTCAGGATAGCTGCAGGTCAGTGGCTTTTCTACATAAATCGGCTTTCCAAGCGGAAATAGGGAAAGCAATACCTCGTGATGGGTACTTGCGGGACTGGATACGATCCATCCTTCAGGCATTTGCTCGATTGGGATTTCCAAAAAAGTCTTTTGAGCACCGATTTTTTTTGCTAGTTCCAGCTTTTTTGGATCTGGGTCCACCACCCAGACCTCTGCCTGGAGGGAAATCAAATCACGGAGAATGTTTTGCCCCCAGATTCCACATCCTATTAGTCCTATTGGGAAAAGATGAGATTTTGCTTGACTCATGTAAAAGTGATTGGCTAAAAATCTATTGGTTCACTCCAGCAAAATAGTAAATGGAAAGCATTCTAAACTTAATTGCTCAATAGTTTTTAATTCCCTTTTGTTTTCTTCAATTTGAATCAGTGCCATTGCCTAATTTTCTTTTTATGAATAGCTATTATTTGATTTTTGATCCATCAATCCCCGAGGATGAACGAGCTTCCTTTTTTGAAAAGTTAGATCCACAGCCCCAGAAAACGATAAGTTGGAAAGAGTTTGAGTTGGAGCAATTCTCGGCTGAGGATCACTTGCTTCTTTGGCTTTCTGATGGGCAATGCCGAAGTATTCTTGGAAAATTAAAGGAAAAAGACAATCCAAATCTGGCCCTTTTACCCCATCCAGACCTTAGGCTATTTGCAAAAGCTCTTGGGATAGATTCCTCCAAGGAAAAGGCTTTCAATTGGTTTTTGGAGCATGAGAAAAGCCAAACTTTTGACCTCCTTTCCGTAAATGGGGAGATCTGTATCAGCTCTTTAGTGATTGGGGAGTCCCTCAGTGTTCTTTTTGATCCTCGGGAATCAGATTTTTTCCGCTCTTTTGGCAATCGTTTCTCCAGATTTCTCAAACTGTTCAGGAAGGTCAAACTCGAGACTTTTAAAATCAAGATCAAAAACGAAAACGAGGAGAAAGAACTGGAAGTGGCTGCAATGGGGATTTTGGCTGCCGGACACAATGAAAGTAGCCTAGTCTTCAAGCGCCTGATCGAAGACTCCGGTCTGAATGATGGCCTGCTTCATGTATTGATTCTGGCTCCAAAAAGTCTTTTTTCCATCATACAGTTTGGACTTCAAAACTTGTTTTTCCCCATCAAGGGGGGGAGAATTCCTGATTTTGTGAGCTATGTGTCCACAGAGTACCTGGAAGTCTCCTGCAAAAAGGAATTTACCTATGCCTTGGATGGAAAAGAGGAAAAAGCTGAAAAACTTGAGCTGAAGGTTTCTGAACAGGAGGTAAATATTTTGGCAGGATTTGAACAGACCAAGGAGAGTGAATCCAAAAGAAAAGAGATCAATCTCAACCGACTCCCTACAGGAAAGCTTCGGGAGGCTTTGACTAGAGGGTATCTCCCTTGGGTCAGACATGCCACTACCGAGGAATTCAAGGACCTCTTTACGCTCCTGAAGAAAAATTCGGAAACCACCTCTTCATTTTTGGTTTTGATGGCCCTTTCTACTCTGATTGCCACCTTTGGGCTGTTTGCCAATTCCAGTCCGGTTGTAATCGGGGCTATGATATTGGCTCCCCTGATGGGGCCAATCATATCTCTAGCTATGGGAGCGCTTCGCCAAGATGGGATTTTGATCAAATCCAGTCTGATCACGCTCTTTTGGGGTATTTTACTTGGGTTGGTCTTTGCCGTGGTGATTACTTGGATCACTCCATTGAAAACCATGAATGCCGAGATTCTTGCCCGGATCAGGCCCAATCTGCTAGACTTGGGTATCGCAGTGGCGTCAGGTGTGGCCGGGGCCTACGCCCATTCCAAAGAAGAAATAGCCAAAACCCTTGCCGGAGTGGCTATTTCGGTGGCTTTGGTGCCTCCATTGGCAGTTTCAGGAATCGGTTTGGGTTGGGGGGAATGGAATGTGTTTTGGGGTGCTGCCTTACTCTTAGGGACCAACTTGGCGGGAATTGTACTTGCTGCCGCTTTGACTTTTTTGGTTTTGGGATTCAGTCCCTTTCAGCTGGCGAAAAAAGGCTTGTTCATTTCTTTAGGCCTGTTGATTTTGGTTACAGCTCCCTTGTTTTTGAGTTTTAGAGAGATGGTTCGGGAAAATCAACTCATCCAACGGCTTAGCGGAAGCCAAATTCCTCATGGGACTCTTCGTGAGGTCAAAATAAGGAACCTCAGCCCTTTGCGGATATCAGTTACCATTCTTTCTGATAAGGAATTGCACACGGAAGACTTTTCTCAGATCAAAAGTGAAATAGAAACAAGCCTTGGTCAGGCGATAGAACTGGAACTGACCCTGGGTGTGATGGTGAAATAACTCTCTTTAGCGGGATTCACTTTCCATGAACTTCATCTGTGGCCAAAATGGCATAGCTCTAGGTTTTACTTCCACGCCCAGTTCGATGACCATAGGATTTTCCGGGTCAAATACAGGCCAATCGGGCAGGGAGTTTCCATTAGGATTTCCTGTTTTGACGAAGTTCACCCAATATTCACTCATGGTCTTTTCCAAAGCATAGTCTGCTTCTTCAAAAGGTCTTTTCCAGTTTCTCAGGGTGTGGAGGGCATAGCTAAACTCTGCCGAATGAAAGGCTCCATAGTTCGGTTCTCCGGGAGGAATTCGAGTGAAATAATACAGATAGGCCTTGTTTTGCCCTTTTTCGCTTTGCAGCCTAGCCCAGGTATAGTTCTGAAATCCAAAGGTCAATACTCCCTGAAGATTCAGGCTCTGCTGAAGTTCAACCTCATTTCCAGCGGGGAATAGTTCCAAAAATTCACCTGCTCTTCCCCCGTATTGCTTTTTGGCATTGGTCTTAAACTCTTCAGGGGTCAAATCAGGATTTCCCGACACCCGATCATCAGCATTCCATCCGGTAAGGAGAGGTACATCTGCAAAATTACCCTCTTCAAATGCCTTCCTCACCGATGGCAATACAATCCCATCGATCACAGGGCCATATCTTCCTGGGATTTTAAGGATACTGTCCGCAGGAATATTCCTGAAATCATCCAGACTCATCCCCAAAGTGTCGGTAAGAATTTTCCCTCTTTCCTCAGCTCCTTTAAGTCCTGAGACCAAGCCCGGACCTCTGGTAAACATCCCCCCGCTCTGGGCGATGGCCTGATGAAAAAGTCCTCGGGCTTTGGGAGAAACCACCAAGGCATTGACACTGAAGGCGCCGGCAGATTGACCGGCGATGGTCACTCTGTCCGGGTCGCCGCCAAAAGCGCCAATGTTGTTTTTTACCCACTTCAAACCGGCAATTTGATCCAGGAGGCCATAGTTTCCCGAAGTTTGTTCAGGGCTTTCGGCAGTGAGTTCAGGATGTGCCAAAAAGCCCAGAATACCCACTCGGTAGTTGAGTGCGACTACTACGATTCCTTTTTTGGCCAACTCTTCACCATCATATAGGGGCACCGTATTGCCTCCCGAACTGAATCCTCCCCCATAAATCCAGACCATGACCGGAAGTTTTTCCTCGGTGCTTTTGGCAGGAGTCCATAGATTGAGGTAAAGGCAGTCTTCCGAAATAGGTTCTTTGGGAATTAAAAACTCCTCTGTCCAGGCAAAAAAGGGTGCCGGAGGATTTTGCATTGGGGCGGGCGGGTTTTTGACGCAGGCTTTCACCCCTTCCCAAGGAATCACCGGCTGAGGCGCTTTCCATCTAAGTTGGGCAAGGGGTGGGGCTGCAAAAGGAATTCCCTTGAAAATTTTGATTTCTCCGGCTTCGTCCAGTTTACCTGAAATCAGGCCTCCTTCTACTTTTACTGAATCCACAGCAATGAGGCCTTCATTTTCTTTTTTTCCGCAGGAGGAAATAAGAAAGGCCAAAAATCCAATCAGCAGAAAGGCGGAATTTTTCATAGACTAGGTTGATTTGAAGCTGTAGAGGTAGGGAGCTTTGTGACTTTTTCCGGTGAAAAGCTTCTCGTGTCGATCCAAAATATCAAGGCTTAGCATTTTTCTTTGGAAACTGGTCCGACGGATTTTTTGACCCAAAATCGCCTCATATACAGACTGAAGCTCATTCATGGTGAATTTTTCAGGTAAAAGATTGCCTCCGATCAGCTTTTTGTCGAGGTTTTCCCTAAGCGTGAGCAGGGCTTTATTTACAATTTCTTTGTGATCAAAGATCAGGTCGGGGAGTTGGTCGATTTCATACCAGCCTATGGAATCAGAGAGGGTATCGGGTTTGAGGGTGACTTTTTCCCAATCGATCAAGGCATAGTATGCAATGGAAAAAAAGCGATCAAGCATCCAATAGTTTTCCGGCACGGAGTAGCCATTTGCTTCGAGGATTCGCTTCATTATGGCTGGATCAAAGCGATTGATGTCTCCAAAAAGGTGGACCTGCTCCAAATAGATTTCTTTCAGCCCAGTTCGTTCAAAAAGTCCTCTTTTTACTGCATCATCCAAGTTTTCATTCTTTCTGACAAATCCTCCCGGAAGTGCAAAAAGACCCGTATCGTGGTATTCCATGACCAAGATTTTGAGCTTTCCTTTGGAAAATCCAAAGACCACCGAATCATAGGCCAAGTGAGGAATATAGTGAGAAGATTCTGGTAGAGGCATAAACTTTCGGATTGTGTGCCTAAGTAAATAGGATTTTTCTCCAGAAGCAATTATTATTGTCTCACAGAGAAACAATAAGGAAGCTGATCGGAAAATTACAATTCCTTTCAGTCCCTAAGTTGCTGGTATATCAAGGATAAAGTAGAAGCAATTAAAGAAATTGTCCTGATTAAACTTAACACGAGGTCCTAGGACGACCAAAGGCCGGGAAACCGGCCTTTACTTTTTTGCAGATTTGAGTTGATGCTTCACCACCGTCCTGAGGATATGCTGATCCAGATATCCCCCGTGGGTTTTCGATTGATGCCAATTCACATACCCCAAATCCAAGCTTAAGGCAGAGGAAAAAGAGAAGCTAAGATCTGCTGAAATCCGATTTTGATCAAAGGCCAGCTCTTCTAAATCTCCTCCTCCCATGGCCATGATTTCATTGGCTATTTTGAGTTTCAGCGATTTTTCATCTTTCAGATTAGCCAGTGGCAAAATCGCCTGAAGACGATATCGGATTCTTGCAGCTGTAAAATTGAAACCCGGTTCTGATTCGGTGTATTCTGGGTTAGTATTTTGAAAAAATCTTAATTCTCCCCGCAGTCTATTAGTCAAGCTGATGCCGGCTACTTTTGCATGTAGGTTCAATTCCCCTTGAGGGCGTAGTTCGGGAAGGTTGAAATTAGCCAAGTCGGAACTAGTTGGGATGTGAAAGAGGAACATACTTCCTCCAAGGCCATAGTTTAAAAATGGGCTAATCTTCTTATGAAAGCGGGTCCGGATAAAGAACTGACTTTGTACCAATGGGTCAACCAGATGTCTTTCCATGACTTCGGTCTCATTGTACCATTTATTTGTAAGGGGTACATGAAAGGTGTATCCGTACCAAAGAGCCTTTTGATTGGTTTTTTCTTGCGAAAACCCCCTGAAAGAAAGAGAGAGAAAAAGAAGTAATAAGATTCCAGTGATTCCGGGCTTTTTCATTTAAAGCCCATATTACTTTTCTTAATCCAAACTATTTTGTGACAAAAGTCCCATTGGCGGGATTTAATAAACCAAAACAGCTTTTCCTCCTTCGCAGGAGACAGTCCTCGGCGCTACCACAAGCATGCAGTCCGATACCCCATTGTTTTTTATGTTGTATTCTTCCTGCTGAAAAGTGTACTGACCGACCAGTTCCAAAAATCTCTTTTCTACACTTTGGTGATAGGCAATGTATCTTTCCGGGCCCCCGCAGGCTTTGCTTCCCATCGGAGTGAATTTCCATTCATCCGAGTTGGTACATGAGACAGATTCGGATAAAGCGACAATTTCAGATCTCAGTTGATCAAGGTCTAGAAGATCTTGACGAAGGGGGTCTTGCTCATCGATGCAGCTGAAACCGGCAAGTAGGATAAAAAGAGTTGTCCAGATGAGGGATTTCATAGTTAGGAGAATTTGACCAAGAGACGAGATTTATAGGGTATTTGCTACCGATTTTTCAAGATTTTTTTTCCATTTACCCAAGTCATGTCCACTTTTGTTTCATGGATTTTCATTGGATCGATAGTGAACAGATCTTCCGATAATACGATCAGATCAGCCAAATAGCCCGGTTTGATCAGGCCTTTTTTGTTTTCTTCAAAAGAAGAAAAGGCTCCCATAGAAGTGTAGGCCTTCAAGGCCTCATAGATGCTGATCTTTTCTTCGGGAATCCATCCTCCATCTGGGAATCCAGAAGGGTCCCGGCGGTTGACAGCTACATGGATTCCCCGAATTGGATCCAAACTAATACATGCCGGCCAATCCGAACTGAAAACGAGGGGTGCTCCACTTTCCAAAATCGAATTCCATGCAAATGACCAAGGAAGTCTTTCTTCTCCAATCGCTTTAGCCCAAACTCCTACTGTAGCCGGGTCTGCATGGATAGGTTCCATACTGGCCATGATTCCGGATTTGGCAAATCTTGGAATATCCTCAGGGGAAATGGTTTCTATATGTTCGATTCGATGTCTTCTATCCCGATTGGGATTTTCAGCCATTGCTTTTTCATAAGCAGAAAATACTTCCCGAACTCCCCGGTCTCCAATGGCATGAGTGTAAAGGCGAAATCCATCAGCATCCAATTCCTTGACCAAGGACTGGTATTTTTCGGATTGAATGTTGATCAATCCCAAGGCGAGTTCGTCATCGGGCAATAGATCAGTATAGTGTTCTAGCATAGCAGCTGTATGCGATTCGATCACTCCGTCTATCATGAATTTGATTGCGTCGGCCCGGATCCATGGATTTTCCAATCCTATACTGTCTTTAAGAAAGTTGAACCGTTCCAATTCTTCGGGTGTAGTCTTTTCCCCTACCGAAAAAGAAGCTGCATAGCGGACCTTCAGCTCATTTTTAGAAAGTAAATCCAAGTAAAGCTTCAGTTCTTTTTCGCTTCCGGAGGCATTCTGCATGCTCGTGATTCCCATAGAGGCCGCCAATTCCATTCCTTTTCGGAGCGCCTGTAGCTCATCTTGGTAGCTGGGTTCTGGAACAAAATTCCCAACCAAACTCATTGCTCCTTCCTTCAGAGCACCGGTTGGATTTCCTTTAGCATCCTTTACCACTTCACCAAAACCATCAAAATCTGTGGAAGAGGTGATTCCTGCCAATTCTAAAGCTTTTGGGTTTGCGTAAGCACTGTGTCCATCATAAGCTTTTAGAAATACGGGTTTTTCAATATCCAGAGCTTTCATGGTTTGATGATCAGGAAGGCCGGATTCGAAATAGGTGTATTGCCATCCCCGACCGGTGATCCATTCCTTTTCAGGGTTGTTTTTGATGAAATCATTCGTGATGGAAATTACCTCTTCCAGAGATTTAGTAGCCAGTAAGTCGACTTGAGTCAAACCCATGGAGCCGCCTAGGAAGTGGATATGTGCATCATTGAAGCCTGCCGTGACCAGTTTTCCTTGAAGATCAATCACTTCGGTTTCAGCGTCTGCTAAGGCTGAGATAGTTTGGGAGCTTCCGGTCTCCTGGATAAGGTTTCCTTTGATGGCAATTGCCTCAACAAAACTTTCTGGACCTTCCCCGGTCCAGATTTTTCCATTGAGTAGGATTAAAGTGGGTGTCTCTTTTTTGGTTTGGACACAGGAAGCCAGAAGACCAAAAATCAGAGATGCATAAATAATATTTTTCATGGAAAGGCGAGTCAATTGGAACTACTAGGATTCATGTTTCTGATGGCGGCTATTTTCCATTGATTTCGTTTCCAAATCACTATAAAGCTGCTCCACATATTTCGTTCAGACCCATTTGTGTTTTTGATAATATACCGACAGTCCACCATCGCCGTTTCGTCACCAAAGAATCTAATTTTTTCCACTTCAAGGGTGCGGGTTCCTGGATTGGCATTCGAACTTCTCAGCATTCCGTCCACAGCTTCCCGGATTCCGTTTCTCCATTCACCCGAAGATACCAATTGATCTACATCTTCAGTAAGGATAGATTTAAGTAAAACAGTATCCTGTTTTTCTCTTGCCTCGGAATATTGATTGATCAGGTGATGGATTTTTACGGCATCCTCTTTTTGACCGGGTTTGATTTGGGAAAAAGCAATACTGGGAAAAAGGTATATAATCCAGAGTAGATTTTTCATCAGCAGAAATGGTTGATTCTGCTGAAATTAGGAATAAATCATGAAATCCCCTTTCCTCCAATAATTCACTCTTTCTTTCGAAAAATTAAAGATGGAGAAGGCTATTTAACCAAAATCAAATTAGTAACACTCACGTTGTCCCATATTAGAACCGAGCGGATTTCTCCTAAAGAAGATAAAGGATTGGAGAGCTTGTTCACTATTTGGAATCTGATCACCATTTCCCAAGTGGGATAAAACAAAAAAACCACCCGTCTCCAGGTGGTTTTTTCTTCTTATCTAGCGTCTTGTGTCTAAAGTCTAGCTACTTGATACTTTTTTACACCACATCTTCCCCTCTGAGTTTGATCACTGCATTTTCTAGAATATCACCGATGCGGATTTGGCAGGCAAGTCTTGAAGTAGGGAAGTATTCTGGGAGGTTTTCCAACTGATCCAATTCGGCATCCGTGGCATCTCCTAGCCCATCCTTTCCTTCCAAAATCTCCACGTGGCAAGTCGCACACAAGGCCATACCTCCGCAGGTAGCCAAAATGGGGTATTCCGATGCTTTGAGGACTTCCATTAGGCTAAGTCCCATATCTGCAGGAGCTTCGACTTCTTGTCTGTTTCCTTCTTGGTCCTCTACGGTAAATTTGATCATGGCTGGGGTAGATTTAGAATGCGTTGACGCCGTTTACTGTGGTGTATTTGAAGCTTAGTTTTTGATCAGGATAGACGTATTTGAAGGCTGAGTGCATCATAATCGCCGCCTCGTGGAAGCCACAAAGGATTAGCTTCAGCTTACCAGGATAGGTATTGATGTCGCCGATGGCATAGATTCGCTCCACTCCGGTGGAGTAGTCACGAGTATCTACCTCGATGGCATTTTTATCAATAGTCAATCCCCAATCAGCGATAGGGCCAAGCTTGGGGCTGAGGCCAAACAAAGGAATCAGGTAGTCTGCGTCAATTTTGATTTCCTCTTTGTTTTTGCCTTCCAGAGTAACGGAATTCAATTTTCCGTTTCCTCCGATTTCTTTCAGATTGGCAGAAAGAATCAGGTCAATTTTGCCTTTGTTGGCTAGGTCAAAAACCTTAGAAGCAGAATCAGGCGCGCCTCTGAAAGTTTCGTTTCTGTGCACTAGGGTCACTCTATTTGCTACTTTGGCCAGGTAGATCGTCCAGTCCAATGCAGAGTCTCCGCCTCCGGCGATGACCACATTTTTTTCACGGAAGGTCTCCGGGTTTTTGACCATGTAGGTTACCCCTTTTCCTTCATACTCTTCCAAGTTATTCAGCACAGGCTTTCTAGGCTCAAAACAACCCAATCCTCCCGCGATGATGATGACCTTGGCGTGCACCTTAGTCTTTTCGTTGGTGGTGATGATGTAGCTCCCGTCGGCCTGCTTGTCCAAGTGGTCTACTCGCTCTCCAAGTGTGAAGGTGGGCTGGAAGGGCTTGGCTTGTTCCAACAGGTTGTCTACCAGTTCCTGTGCTTTGATTTCAGGATATCCCGGAATGTCGTAGATGGGTTTCTGAGGATAAATTTCTGATAATTGTCCGCCTATCTGAGGCAGGGCGTCTATCAGGTGGCATCTCATTTTGAGCAGGCCTGCTTCGAAAACAGCAAACAGCCCGACAGGACCGGCTCCGATGATGCAAAGATCTGTATGGATCATATTGGTATTCATATCTTATCTTCTTTAACCCTAGACAGGGAGTATTGTTTGTGTAGTTATAATTAGTGTACTAACTATTTTCAATCCTCGATTTTTTGACCCTCCAAATTTTCATAAATCGTATTCAAAATCCGCTTGAATTCTTCGAAATCCTTTTCGTTGAGATTTTCCCAAGCTTTTTCTCTGATTTCCAAAATCTGAGGTTTGAGTTCGGCTACTTTTGCTATTCCAGACGGAGTTAGGTGCAGTTGGAAGCTTCTCCTGTCCAGCGGATGGGTGACCCGCTCCACATACCCTTTTTTGCAAAGCAAATCAATGATTCGGGTGAGGGTAGGGTGATCTTTGAATACCAAATTGGCGAGTTCCGTCTGACTCATTGGGCCATTTTCTGACAGATTTTTCAAGACCAACCACTGATCGACAGTCACATCAAATTCGCCCTGCTTGAATTGCTGTTGGGCATATTGCTTCACGCGCCGGGCGGTCCGGTCAAGTAGGAAGGAATAGCGGGCAAATAGTTCTTGTGTCATGCAAATAATTAGTGTGACAAATATAAGGACTTTCGAGCATTTTATCTTTTTTCTGGATTGTATCTGATTTTTTTTCAGAAAATGCCCCCTCTTTGTCAAATACTTGGCCGAGCATATCCATTCAATGAACTCATCCCCTTATTTTTAACCTGCTTAACACCAAATCCCGGAGTAGACCCACTCCTGCCTGAATTACTTTATTATGAATTGGAACTCTGTCATTGACAAAGCCTTGGAGGTATTGCGTACCTCTGACAAGGGATATGTCCTCATGGATATGTATAACAATATCCTGACCCCTGAAGAGGCTGCTTTCAACAAAATCCAAGTGACACCTTACAATGCCCTGAAATTTATCCAAACTCAATTTTCTGCCATGGGCTTGGATATTTCAGACAAGCATGTGCGGATTAAACTCATCGCTTTGCTGGAGGAATTTGAAAGGCTTCAGAAAGAAAGAATCAAGTAAGGCTTTTTAGCCCTTTCCGTAGGTTCTTCTAAGTTCGGTCAGGATTCCTTCCAGACCGTTGAGGCGAATTTCATAAAGCGTACTCAGCTGCATCCCTAGTTTGCCAGGAGGAAAGCCCTGTCCTTTCATCCATACAAGATAGTACTCGGGGATATCGCAGAGGAGTCTGCCTTTGTATTTTCCAAAAGGCATGGTTTGATTTACTAAGTCGATCAAAATTTCCCTATTCATCCCTGCAAAGCTAGAGGAAAAGGAGCAAAAACATGGATTTAGAATTACCCTTGATTTTATCTCCCGCTCTTGTTTTTGTGGGGTCTTTTCGACTTGAAAATTTTTTTATTAGAAAAATCGGTTATCTATTTAACTATTGAGAACTCCCGTTACCTTTGCAACGAAAACCTGTATTCTCACTGTCTAATTATTTTCCTCTTGCTAGTTACTCTCTCCCTTGCCCCTATACGGGTATTTTTGTTGGTTTTTGGTCTGTTTTTATTTTTCTGTATTCGCTCGGAGGCCCAAACTTCCATGAAAACAGATTACATCATCATTAATGATTCGATCTTCGCACAGGGAAAAGTCGAGGGAATCCCCGTGGAAGACAATCGGGTGGTTTATTTCATAAGAAGTAAGCGGGAAGGGCCTAAGCGATATTCGGTCGAAGAGGTCTCCGAATTTCAGGTGTCCGAAAGGAAATTTTTCAGAAAGCGATTGAACTGGCAAGGAAAAAGTCAATTTGTCTTTTTGGAAAGACTTCCCAGGCCTTTCGTAAAGGCGATTTTCTGGAAATTGAACGGGGAACCCAATCAATTCTTTGTGGAAGTGGATCAGGAGCTCCTTCCTTTGGAGGAGGATTATAAGGAAACCTTGAGATCAGCTTTTTCAGATAAGAGTCTGGAAAATCTGATCCCTATCACGAGGTTGAAAGAGGGTTCACTCATCTACTTTTCCAGGACAGCTAGCACTATCCAGAAGGAGAGGACTTTCTCCAAGTTTGCCTCCATCACTCCCCACGCAGGTATTGGATTGAATTCGATTGAGTTTTTGATACCTGAAAGTCTCGAGGAGGTCAAGCTGCAGGCTGCTGCACCTGTGATCGGGCTGAACGGTGAATTATTTTTGAACTTTAATAGAAGCCTTTCCTTCAATTTGGGATTGAAATGGTCGCAATTGGATGCACAGCAATTCCGGCAATATTCATGGAAAGGTTCTGATTTTCAGACCGACGTATTTGTAGATATGTCTTGGGTTCAGGTACCCGTTGCCGCTCGATATTACTTTGATTTGAATCCAAATCGGTTCAGGATTTTTGCAGAAGCAGGGTTGGTTTATGTTCAAGCTTTCTATTCGACTTCAGGGCTTTTTATGGCAGAGATAGAAGGCAATCAAGTCACTACTTCTTCACCTCCTCTGGAACTGGGAACAACCTTTACTGGCACTGGATTTGGCTTGGGTGCTGATAAATATCTTCCCAATCGAAGAGCGGTAGTTTTTGGATTCAACTATTCCAAGGCTACCGGAGATTCTAAGGATGGAGCGCTGGCAGGTTTGAATTTTTATTTGGGATATAAATTTTAAAATGATGAATTGGTTAAGACATAGTTTTTGGGTTGTAATGATTTTGCTGGCCGGGACTTCCTGCCGACAAGAGGAAGAAATAACACTGAGGGATTATCCATTCATAGAGAGCTTGGGTGTTTCTGATTTGAATCAAACTGGTGTTTCAGTAAATTTTGAAATTAAGAAAGCTGGAAGAAATTCTATTCAAGAGCATGGTCTTGAGTATTTTTTGAGTTCACCCAATGCCAACCCCACGGAGTTTGCAGATGTGATGAAGGTATCTCAGGCGGGATCTCCCAGCGGAGAGGTCGGGTCCCTTCGGATTCAGTACGACTTGATTGATGGTAGAAATTACTTGGTAAGACCCTATGTGAAAGCAGGTGAGACGACCGTCTACGGGGAATTTCTTCCATTTACCAGTTTGGGGACCTCTCCTCCAGTAGTCACCGAGGTAAGTCCGACCTCCTTTTATAGAAGTGCCAGAATCACCATTAAGGGAGACTTTTTTAATTCGCGGATCGAAAACAATGAAGTCAGGATTCCCGAATTGGAAAATGATTTTCGTGTAACCCTTTTGAGCGCGACCAATCAGCAATTGGAAATTTTGGTAGAAAATACCTCGTATAATTTCCAGCCCACTGAGCAAAAATTCGATTTATTGATCAAAAGCGGCGGGAAGACGGTTACCCTTTCAGATGTGTTTTCTATTACGGTACCTTCTATTCTGTCGGTGGAGCCTAGGCAAGTCTATGTGGGGGAAAAGCTAAGGATTTTCACCAGCTATCCTGAGCTCAACATAACTTATGATTTTTTGCTGCAATCGGGAGAAAACTTTATTCAGGAAATTTATCCATTGACCTCTTTGGAGGGAGGTGTCTATGAAGGATCAGTACGATCTCTTCCCACAGGCCCCTCTTTTATTAGAATGTCATTTCCCGGTTATTTTAGTCAATATTCCCAGCCCATAGAAATTCTTCCTTCTTGGGAAGTATTCCAAGATGGACTGGATGTCCCTCAACTCCATGAATTTCGCAAGTATCCATTTGGTGACCGGATTATCTTTTGGAAAAACAGTGGGGACGAGAGGGAAAAATTTTATCAACTTCAAGTGGGAAACACGTCCTTGGAAGCGTTTCAAGATGAGGCCAACCAGCCTTTTCAGCGAATTGCCGAACTGATGGTAGGGCTGAATGACAGGTATATTTATTACGGCTTGGGCGTGGAGTTTTCCGGTAATAATGAGATCCATCACAAGGATTTTCATCGCTATGATTTTCAGACAGGTCGATGGGAAAGACTGGGCGATTTCCCTTTTGATTTTTCGCACGTAGTGAAATCATTCTCCGTCAATGGAAAAATTTATGCTGTCTTATTTAATTACCTCAATTTCCGGGAATATGATCCGATCACTGACCAATGGAGGTTAAGCGAGATTCAGGTGCCTTCTGAGGTCAGAAATTCAAATAGCTGGGTAGTGGTAGGCGATTATTTCTATTTTGTTTCCGGGAATTCAACCTTGCAGATTAAAAGGTATCGTATAGGCGGGCAAGTTGAACCTGTGGCAAATGGACCTTCACTTTTCAACTTTCAAGTAAACATGAGTGAATGGAAAGGGAATTTACTGATTTCCGATGGAAGTAATCTTTACCGTTTGGACTTGAATACACTTAGATTAAATGCAATCCAACGGATCTACGAGAGCCCATTCAATTATTTTACCTCTTGGCCTACTTCGCAAGGGTTTCTTCAGGCTTTACCGGTCAATGGGAATTCCTACATTCAGGAAAATAAAGTATATCGATTGATTCAGGAATTCTGATAGGTCTTGATTTTCTGAAAAAACAGGTTTTTTCTGCCTAAGAAATCATGGCTAAAACTAGGGAATCTGTTTTTGGATCCATCCTGAGCAAAGGCAGTTCGTCCTTCAAAAAAATGGGGTGAAACTGCCTTTTTTTTGAAAAAATACCCACTACTGGGTATTTTTCTACCCTCCTCAATCCCTACCTTTGAGTAATTACAAGGCAGAAATTAAAGCCTTCAAGTGGGTACTTTTTCCTGTTAATTTTTATCGGCGTGAGGAAAAATTCAGATGGGAATAAAGTTTGGCATCCAATTGGGTGATTAGTGACTACCAGCCTTTCCAATGTGTGAAAAGCTTTTTTATGATCTATTTTAAAAACAGGTTTACTTTGAAAAAACATTCCGAAAAAGTGCAAGCTAAAAGAGAGGATATTCTCAGAAAGCGCAGGAAAAAAAATGAGGAGTTTCGGATTGATTTCATGCCCCTGTGCATGGATGAGGACCTTCAGGCAATGAGCGATTTTTATCAGGAGAAAAACAAGAAAAAGGATAACCTGGATTAATTCCGGCCAACTTGAGCTGGAATTGACTATTCAAAGTTTCCTTTTTTTACCTTTCGGGCAAATTTCCAAGTATGTTTGACAGTCCCGATTATCCCAAATCCCTTTCCGAAGATCAATTTGAGCTTTGGATGGAAAAGGGGAGAAACAGTCCGCTTTCCTATTCTTACCTTTTTATAATCTGGAGTGAACTGGATGAAGATTATTATCCAGTATTTGCCGAGGAGAGAGAGGCCATTGAGGAATTTGGTAGATATGGGCTTTCGGCCGAAAACCAAGTTTTGGTAGCGGCCTATGATCTATTTTCACAAACTAGGGTGGCCTAGGATATCCAGTTAGTTTATTCCCAAACCTGTACTTTTCCTCCATGTGAGATCATCAATTCATTGATAGCAGAAATGCTACTTCTTCTTTTGGATAGGGTAAAGGAAAAGCAGGAGATAGAAGTTAGGTGATGGATGTGCAGGCAAATCAGATCCAAACGCTTTTGTTTCGTCCAATGCCCACATGGTGCCCTTGGCAGCTATGATGTAGTCCACCGAATTGGTCAATCCTGGCCAAGTCAGTACTTTCCAAACACCCAAGTGACAGTATCCGGAGACTTCTTTCCAATCCTTCTCTTTTTTGGATTACCCTCTGATTTTTCAGACCTAATTTAGCCGGGAGACGCAGAAAAAAATCTGCTCATAATCCCAATTTTGCTATTTTGCACAAGCGTGGATTTAGTGGATTTTTGGTATGCAAAGATGGTTGAGTAGTCTTTTTATTTTGCTTTTCTGTGTTCAGATGGAGGGTTTTTCCCAAGCATTTGATGCCTATTTGGATTCAATAGATCGGGGTAAGAAAACCAACTTTTCCTATAACCGAAAAGCTGCTTCCGACTTTATGGAGAAGGTTTTGATTGGAGGACTTGGTTCGGAAACCCAGCTAACTCAGGCATTTCGGGCCTGGACTGAGCTAACATTTTTTGGCCGACGCTACCGTGAACTTTTAGAAAAAGGCCCTTCCTACCTTGAACTCTTTTCCCAAAGCCCCAACAGAAATTTGCTTCAAGCCGAATGGAGCTACTTTGATTATTCTTCTCAAGTGGCCTTGACCGGAAAGCAGGATTTGGCGCATTTGCAATCTCTAGTTAATCGACTTTCGAATTTCCCTCAAAGCAGACGCGTCTACGGGCTATCATTGGATCGGCTGGGAAGGACCTATTTTGACCTCAACAGGTATCAGGAAGCACTGACCGCCTTGAAGCAAGCAGATCAGATTTTTTCAGAAATGGGGTTTTTGCTCGTATCATCCAGCAATAGAACAGTGCAAGGGGTGGTCTGGGATGCTTTGGAGCAGTTTTCGGCATCTGCTGAGGCTTATGAATCTTCTACTCAGCTTTTGGGACTCTTGGATCAGAAACCTTACAGTACTATTGCCGCCAATTCTTATAATCTTGGGATTCTATATCTGGACAGGCTAGGAGACCCATTTCGGGCCTTGCCCTATTTCAAGCAGGCTTTGGACAGTGATCGAAAAGACGGTGGTGATTCCAGTTTTTATTTGGGAGATGATTACAAAATGTTGTCTCTTGCCGCCTTAAAAATGGGAGATCTCAGCCAGGCAGAATTTCAAGCCAGAAGATCTGTGGGGCATTTTCAGGCAATCGGTCAGGAATCTTCCACCCAAATGGCCTCTTCCAAACTTCAGTTGGCATTGGTCCTTCATCACCGGAAAAAGTCTGAAGAGTCAGTCAAGCTCGCAAAGCAAGCTTTGGAAATTCTCGAAAGAGAAAGGCGGACAAAGAATACCGACGTAAGGAGATCAAAAGCACAGGGATTTAATCAGTTGGGCCTGTATCTGAGCCAATTGGGAGATGTGGTAGGCGCAAAAGCTGCGTTTGATCAAGCCTTGAGTTTGGCTGATGAGTTGGGTAGGGATATTTTTAAGATTGAGGCTTTGAAAGGCTTGATCCGTTTGGCTATGACTCAGGGAAATTTCCCATCGGCCAGGATCTACCTTTCGGAGTTGGATCATATTCTTAATTCAAAATTCAAGGATGCAGCCTCACTTCAGGCAGAATCCAAGCTGCTCCATTTGGAATTGGAGCAAAAGGAGGGTCGAAGTAATCATGTGAGTTGGGAGCGTTCTTTGGATCAGTTGATAGAAGAGTTGGTAAGATTAAAATCTTCCCGTGGATTGCTTTTGGAGGCTATGCGGCTAAAGGCTGTTTTTTTGCAGACGGGTACTCAAGATCAAAATGCAGCTTCAACCTTTTTGAACGAAGTTATTTCTCAGGTGGAGACTCTGAAAAGAGATCAAACCGGCCTGATCAATTCTGTCTCCGTGCTGACTGAAGTAAAGCCATTGATCGAGGAATCGCTTTTTTTGGCCTGGACATTTCAAGGAAAGGAGAAAGATAAGTCGAAGGTCTGGGGTGATTTGGCCATCAGGCTGATGGAGATCCAAAGGAAGGTGGTTTATGAACAAGGCAGAGGTGAGGAGTTGGTCAAGATGTGGGAAGAGAAAGATAAAAGGTCTTGGCAGATCACCAGGCAATCTCTGGCAGAAGTAAGGATCAAAATCGCAGGTATTCAGCAGGGCCAAAACTCCGACAAATCCAAGCTTTTGGATTGGTATGAGGAGGAGGATAGCCTTCTTAATCTTCTTTCTACTATCGAATCCAAAATGAAGTCACCAAAAGAGTCAGGCCTTGACTCCGATGTGATCCAGAGGATATTAAGCGATCTCAAGGAGGGGCAAGGATTGATTTCTTTTTTTCTTGGGGAGGAATCCATTTTTTATTGGATTGGAGATTCTAAAGGGTCAAGTTTTGGGTATCTGGATCATAGCGCTGACAGGATTTTGGACCTCACCTCTTGGGTAGGTCAGATCAAAAATCCCGTGAGATCGGGGTCTTTACCCGATTTATGGGTAGAGGATTGGATTCCGGGCTTTTCTTCTTCCTACCAATCCCTTACAGTGGTACCTGATGGTTTGCTTTGTCAGGTGCCTTTTGAGGTTTTTAAGCTAAAGGATCAAAAGCCATTGATAGAAAATACTACCGTCCGATATATCCCTAGCTTCCAGGTCCTGCAAAAGAGACCGATTGATCATTTAGAAAAAGACTGGATGGGTTTTGCGCCCTCCTACAAGTTAAGGTCTCTGCCTGGTAACAGGGAAGAGGTGACCCAATTGAGCCGTTTGACAGGAGGAGAAGCCTACTTTGACTCTGCAGCTTCCAAAGCCAATTTCTTGAATAAAGCCCCGAGGGCAGGCCTGATTCATCTGGCAGTCCATGGAGAATTGGATGGGATTTCACCCAATTTCAGTAGACTGTGGTTTGGGGATGAGGAAGAGGAGACCCTTACTGCCTTAGAGATATTCGAAATGCCACTGGACGCAGAACTGGCCGTGCTGAGTGCCTGCAATTCGGGGGTGGGGGATGAGCAATTTGGTAATGGATTGCTCAGTTTGGCTTACTCTTTTATGGTGGCGGGGACTCAAAGTACAGTCATGAGTCTTTGGGAAGTTCCGGATAGGGAAACCGGGATTTTGATGGAAGCTTTTTACCAGCGTCTCAAAGAGGGCAATCGAAAGGACGAAGCTCTTCGCTTAGCCAAATTGGACTATTTGAGTCAGGTGAATGATCCTGCCTTGGCCGATCCGTACTTTTGGGCGGGGTTTGTCATACTTGGAGATTCTGAACCCGTCTATTCCAAATCTTTTGCATGGATTTGGATCAGTATGATCTTGATTATCCTGGCTGTCGGAATGATTTGGAGACAAAAAAGGCTAAGGGAGCAATCGAATTAGTTCCTTACTTTTTTCCTGAAAAGGTCCCTCTTCCTCGGTCAGTTGTTCCAACTGTGACTTTGCTTCCTTCTTTTGGCCCAATTTCAGCTGGGCCAAAGCCCAATACCATCCTGCCCGGTGGCGAAGTGTGCCATCTTGGGAGTTCAAAAGCGGGTCAAGAGCTTGCTTTGCCGTGGAAAAATCTCCAAGTGCCAAGAGGCAGTTTCCTTCATAGAGGATGACGAATTCGGGCTTTTCACTTTTATCGAGTTCGGAAAAGTGCCGAAGAGCTTCTTTCCATTCTCCTTTTTCATAAGCAATGAGGCCTTGGTTTATGGTAGAGGATTCTCCGGTGCTTCTGGTAATAGGTTGATAGATATTGGGCTGGGGAGAAAAGTAAGCCTGAAACAATTCATTTTGGTCTTTTGGCAAAAACAGCCAAAGCCCGGCAATGCACGCAAGGAGAGCTATACTGGCAGCCGCTACCCAAAATCTCCTTCTTTTCAGGTTGATTTGATGACTTTTTTCCAGTCGATTCAGCTCGGACCGGAAGGAGTTTTCGTCCTCATTCCACAGGGCCTTTTGCACGCCAAGCTGAAATGAGACTTCCTCCCCAAGTTCAGAATCTTGAGCGATTAGCTGTTCGAACTGTACTTTTTCAGCTTCACTCATTTCTCCTTGAAGATAGCGCTCGATCTGTAGGTCTCGGTCACTCATTGGTTTTTTGTTTTTCAAGCCAGATTTTCAATGATTTCAAGCAACGGCTTTTTTGAGCTCTGACTGTATTTTCATTTTCATAGCCTTCCTTTTCCTGGATTTCTTTGATTTTTAGTCCCTGAATGTAGAATAATGTTAACATTCTCTGGCATGAATTTCCCAATTGTCGAATTCCCTTTTGGATCAGGTTTAGGTTTTCGTCCAGGTCCTCTTTGTCTTCAGCATCTTCCCAATCCTCAATCTCAGGAAATTCAGAAATGGACATCCACCCCCTTTTGCCTTCTTTTTGGATCAGGTCATAGGCCTTGTATTTTCCTATTGCAAAAAGGTAGGTCTTGAATTGATGCTTCACTTCCGACAGTTTGCCCTGGATCGCTTTTTTCCTTAAAGTGATCAGCGTATCATGAAAAATAGAGAGCGCCTCATCTTCATTTATTCCCGTTTTTCTCAGAAAAGATAAAAAGGGAGTTCTGAAGGTAGAATAGAGCTCTTTCAGACCTAGTTCGTCTCCTGTCAACGCCTTGACCCATTTAGGATCTATCATAAAAATTTTTTCTCCGGGTGGTTAATGTTTTCTATCGCTCTACCCACTAAGCTAAAAACAAAACTATCAAATGATGAAGCGATACGTATTTTTTCTTCTGCTATTTATCGGAATGGGATTTTTGTCAGATTTTGGGCTTAGGGCTCAATTTATCAAAGATCTCAAAAAAAGAGCCGAAGAAGCAGCCAAAAGAACTGTCGAAAGAAAGACTGAAGAAAAGACGGAACAAACCACCGAGCAGGCTATTGATTCCCTTTTCAGCATTCGGGTCAAAAAGAAAAACCCCGAATCTAATCCAGAGGAAGTTTGGGAAGAGAATGCAGACCCGGTGTTTCCGGAGGATATGGAAGAATCTTTTGACGATCCCGGCCCCAAAAGTCTGCAAGCCTACTCCAAATTTGACTTTATCCTGGGTTCGGATATCCTCTACGCGTCAGATTTTTCGGGGGATGCCTTGGGTGACATGCCGGAAGGGTGGGTTAGTTCGATTGTGCTTGAGCTGGTAGAAATAAATGGTTTTGAAGGAAAATGGATCCAACTGGGTAAGGGAGAAAATTCTTTCACCCCGATAGACCTGGGAGAGTTGCCGGAAAACTTCACGCTGGAATTTGATCTGATCTTGGATGTGGATGCCCAGAAGTTTGCCCCGGGCACTCGTCAGTTTTTGGTGGTATTGAATGATTTGGAGTCGCCAACCATTCAGCTGGGCAATAGGCGCGCAGGCAATCACTTGGTCAACATGGGCTTCAATGCCGATCACAAAAATCTGGAGAAAAGGTGGAAGGATAGTCAATACAATGAATTCGTGAATACCCCGATACCCATGCTAAGCAAGGAAAACCTGGAGCGGGGTGATGTGATCCGGGTGTCGCTTTGGAAAAATAAAAACCGGGTGCGGCTCTATCTGGATGAGGAGAAAGTATTTGACATCGTCCAAGCTCAGCCAGATCACTCCCCGTTCCGCTCGCTGAAATTTTATTCCAATAATGCCAATGAGGACGAGTTTTTCTACTTCTCCAATCTTCGCTTTGCCGATGCTCCTCCCATCATCAAAAATAAACTGGCAGAAGGAGTCTTTGAGGCTACAGGGATCTATTTTGACCCGGGAAGTGCAGTGATTCGGCCTGAATCTTATCCCACGCTGAAACAAATTGCTGATTTCATCCAGGCCAACGGAGGCAGTTTTTCCATTGCAGGCCATACCGACACCACAGGGGATAAGGAACAAAATCGCCTCCTGTCTGAGCAGAGGGCTTCGGCTGTACGCAAAGCCTTAGTGAAGGAATTCGGAGTAGATACCAATCAGCTCGCTTCCCGTGGCTATGGACAGCGCTACCCGCTCTACCCCAACGATACCCCTGAAGGACGTGCCAAAAATCGACGAGTGGATATCATCAATCTCCAAGTAGTCCCTGACTATGAAGAGCAGCTGATGGTGAAAGTATTTGGGGAGGGGAGAAACTAAACATCAATTTAAATCACAACCTATGATAAAGTATCTATTCTTTTGGATTGGGCTCCTTTTGACCTTCTCGTCCTTTGCCCAAGGCAATCTCTGGGCAGGGGTCTGGAATTCGGATAAAGGGGATTTGTCGATTATTCAGGCAGGGGGCTATATCTACGGAGCCCATGACCAATGGATATTCTTTGGCAAAGTATATCCCGGAGGAAGGAGAGCTGCCGGGACTTTTGTCAATGCTGCCCAGAAAAGCTCAGGTCGGTTTGATATCCTGATTAACGGAGACAATGCTTCCTTTTCCGGATTCATGGCGCCCGGAGAGGATTTTCGTGTGCTAACTAAGGATAATGCTCTTCCTTGGGACGGAAACAAAACCCAAAAAGAACTGCTGACCTTTGCAGACAAAAACGGCAACCATGTAGTCATGTCGGCTCAAGGGATGATCAATGGCATACAGGACAACGGACGTGTTTTCTATGGAAAAGCCAAAACCATCCAAATGAATTTTCTCACTGCTGACGTGGAACTGGCCCGATTGGACCCTACAGGAAAACGTGCAGATCCACCCATAAAAGGCGAATTTATCCTCTTTTCAGAACTTTTTGGCCCTGAAAATGTCAAGATGGCAGTCAGTGGTGTAGGCTCTATCGCTCGCTGGCAGGCTGCTCGAGAGGCAGAAGCCAAGCGGATAGAAGCCCAAAACAAGGCTGAAGCAACCAAGCCCATTCCGAAGGCTTCTCCCAATCTGTACCGCCTAAAAATGACTTACAACGATGTCACCCTCACCAAGGCACGAGTGGGACGAAACCAACGAGGAAGTTTGGGTATATCCGCGCTTATTTCTGGCCCAAAGCCTAGGGAAGAGCAAATCAGCCACGTTCGCGAAAACCGAACTCGAGCAAAGAGCAATTTTACTTGGTTTGGATGGTTGGGGAGCTTCTCCAGCACTTGGCCGGAAGGTCAAAAACGGAACCTCGACAAGTTTGTGATCTGGAATATCCCCTTTTCCACCACTGAAATCCAGTCTTCCACTATGAAGCTCACCACTTCCATGCGATTTGCTTGGGGACCAAATCTACTGGCTGCGGACATGTGGGCAGATCGATCCAGCAACTTGGCTGAAATCATCAAATACTTATCCGCTCAGACTCAAGCAGCTGACTATCCCAACGCGAGTGGAGGACGAAAGCGCCTGCCGAATTCGGATGAAACATTCTGGCTGGAAACAGCTGGCGGCAAGCGCTATGTCCGTGGAGAAGGAGAAATGTATGATGACAAAGATCACGTCAGATTTCGCTATACCTACACCCTTGAATTAGTCGACTAACCTATTTCTACTATGAAAAAATACCTATCAATTCATCTATCAGGGCTCATTTTTATCCTGGGAATAAACCTTGGATATGCCCAAGCACCTTTTGCCTTGGCAAAAAAAGAATCCTTATCCGTCCGGTCAGGAGAGGGGGATGCTGATCGGATTCTGGAAGAGATCCGGAGTCAAAAGCCAGTTCTGAATCTAGACCGGGATGTGCTGCGCCAATTGGGTGACAGACAGGTTCAAGGCCTGTTGGTTTACAAAGTAAAACAGGGCGGAAAGGTGGTTTTTGAATCTGAACGTATACCCGTGACACTGAATCAGCGATTTTCCGAGCTGGATCTTTTTTCTCAAGGCTTGGAAGAATCCATGATTAATACTTGGGAAAAGCAGGGGTTCATTCGCCGTCAGGTGGGTAGGATCGATGACCCCGAAGCCAAGGGAGGAAATCTCCCCGCACCCAAATCGCCTCAGGATGGCAAATCCGGCGGGACTACTTCCGGCAAGTCCAGCGGCAACCTAAAGCCCATTTCCAAGACCGAAAAGCAGGGCTTTATTCGCAGGCAGGTCGGTCGAATCCCCAAATCTCAATACGAAGTGGAAGTGACGCTCCAAGGGCCAAATGATCGCGGCAACTCACAGCCTTCCACCTATTTTATTCAAATCGATTAATCTACAAGCCATGAAATCAGAAATTTTAAAACTTTCAATCGTCATATTCAGCTTGTCCCTTATGGCCTGCGGGTCAGGTACGGAAAATACCACTTCTGAAAACCTCCCCGAACAAGCAATAGACTATCAGAACAAAGCCTTGGGAGATTGGGATGCCTGTGCCGGGATGGATGAGGACATCTTCAGAAAAATATTTGAAGTACCCGATTCCTATCAATTGATGGATATGTCTTCCATGAACGTAAGCAAAGGGACTTGCCTGATGTTTGCAGAAAATGACGGGCAAAAATTCGGGATTATGGTTCAAATGATGTCTACCCCTTCTACTTATAAAATCATGGCAGCTGGCATTTTGCGTGATTTTGAAAAAGTCCCGGAAGAACTGAGGGTAAAGGGACTGGGTAAGGAAGCAGCTTGGGTGGAGCGGGAAAACCGCAAGGTGTCTGGAATCACAGTGGTCGGCGATGACCATGTAGTGGCGATAATGGCTGACCATTACAACACACGGGATCGTGATGAACTTCAGCCTATGCTGGAGAAGTATTACAGGCATTGGCTCAAGTCTCACTAATCCTAAAAATATAGGATTCGAGGTAGACTTTTGATTCGTAAAAAGATTTAGATTGGGTTAAAAGCAAATAAAGCCAGACAAAAGTCTGGCTTTTTTGCAGAGGAGGAGAGGAACGAGCAGGAATAATAAGTCCGGTGGACTGATTTAGCGAGAGGCTAGGTTACTGGGTTGGACCCAAGGCCTCGAAACAAATAAAGCCAGACAAAAGTCTGGCTTTTAAATGCAGAGGAGGAGGGATTCGAACCCCCGGTACCTCGCGGTACAACGGTTTTCAAGACCGCCGCAATCGACCACTCTGCCACTCCTCTAATTCACGACCTTTATCGATCGAGTGTGCAAAAGTATATCCTTTACCTTTTGCGGGCAAGTCCTTTTTTTCTTTTTCTCCTAAGTGCCTGATTATATCCTGTTTATTTTTCTTGTAGATCATCGGCAAGCACTTTTCTTCGGCTTTCTCTTTGTTTCTGCTTTTCTTCTGCCAAATCCAAACTCACATTGACTTCAAAGCTTACGAGTACAATCACTGATGTGAGGTAAAGCCAAAGCATGAGTGCAATCAGGGTTCCTATCGAGCCATACAGTTTATTGTAGCTGGCAAAGTTTTCCAGGTAAAAAATGAATCCATAAAAGCCTAGTGTGATCAAAAAACCGGAAAGCTGGGCTCCGATGGAGAAAAAATTCCATTTATCGTGCACCGCAGGGGCAAACCGGAAAATAAAGGCTGAGGTGATAAAGAAAACAGCCAAAAGGATAAAGAACTTTAAGCTATTGAATAAAAAGTACATGAAGCTGCTGTTGAATACATGAAGCTCATCCAGTCGGTTGATCAGAATTTCACCCAAAATCATCACCAGACTGGCAGCAATGATGGTAAGCACCAGGGCAAAAACAATACTGATTGCAATCAGTCTAGTTCCGAAAAAACCTCGATTTTCTTTGGTACGATAGACCGAATTAAAGGAATCCATCATGGATACCACACCCTGAGTAGATGCAAAGAGCGCAAAAAAGAAACCGAAGGACAGGAGACTTTGACGAGGTTTGGAGACGATATCCATCAGGGTCGTTTCAATGTTTTGGTAGATTCCCAAAGGAATAATTCCCTTGACGAAGGCAAGGATATTTTCCGTGGTTACCAAGGGATAAATATCCTGGATATAGGGAATCAGATTCAAAATAAACAGGAGGAGAGGGAACAAAGCCAAGGTGTAACTGAATGCCATAGACCCTGCTCGCTCGTTGATATCATCTTTTTTGAGTTGTTGGATAAAAATACGGGTGACATCATAAAGATTTTTGTCCGGATGCCCAAAGTGGATTTTTTTCAGTTTTCTGGCTTTGAGCTGCAGTCGTATTCTGTATTTGAAAATTTTCTCTTTGACCACCTTTCTTAAAAATAGCGTTTCAATAAATCTAACAAAATTCCCGGTGGTCGAGTCGGCTGATGGGAATCTTTTTTCAGGAAAGCCAATGTAGTCCAGCCTTCTGTAATCAGTTCCTTATTTTCATTAAGTACCTGATATTCAAAGCGAATTCGGACTCCTGGAAGTTGGGGGATGGTCGTTTTGATGGTCAAAAGTTCATCGTACTTTCCGGGTTTGAGGTAGCGAAAATGGCTTTCCAAAACCGGCATCATCACCCCGTCCTCTTCCATTTTGCGGTAAGAGAAACCAGCCGATCGCATGGCTTCTACCCGGGCTACTTCGAAGTACATGGCATAGTTGCCGTAGTAGACATAGCCCATTTGGTCAGTTTCTGCGTAGCGGACTCGGATTTGGGTTTCGGCTTGGAACATGCTAAAATATTTTTGCTGCATTCAATGCGGCCTGATATCGGCGGGCATTGGCCAGGTGTTCATTGTAAGTGACCGCGAAAGCATGATAACCAGAAAAATCCTCCTTGGCGCAGAAATACATGTATTGGTGTTTTTCTGCATTGAGGACTGCATTTAAGGAGTTGATATCCGGTAGATTAATCGGTCCCGGAGGTAGTCCCGTGTACTTATAGGTATTGTAAGGACTGTCGATTTCTTTGTGGATGTTCAGAATCCGCTTCAGCGTAAAATCCCCGGTGGCATAGACCAATGTAGGGTCCGCTTGCAGCGCCATTCCGATTTTGATACGGTTGAGATATACCCCAGCTATTTTGGCTCGTTCGTCCGCCTTTTGGCTTTCGGCCTGTACGATGGAGGCAAGCGTGCTCACCTCTTTTTGAGTAAGGCCTATGGCTTGAGCTTTTTGTTTTCTTTCTTCCGTCCAAAATGACTGATATTCCTTGTACATCCGGTCAAAAAGTCCTTCGGCACTGGTATTCCACCAAAGTTCATAGGTGTTGGGGATAAACATGGAAAGAATGGTCTCCTCCTCAAAATCAAACTTTCGGATGTAGACCGAGTCCTGCACCAGTTCCAGAAACTGCTCTGGAGATACCTCAAGATTGGCTGTGATTTTTTCTGCCAGTTCTTCCTTGGTTCTGATGGTATTGAACGTGACCTTTACCGGGACCTGATCGCCAGACCTAAGCCTCCTTACGAGTTGCAGGTTGCTCATTTTTGGATCGATTTGGTAGAGTCCAGGTTTGACAGCATCCTGATAATCCAGTACTTTGGCCACAAAACTGAAGCTCAGTGCGTCATTGATCACCTGATCCTCATAGAGTTGATTGACAACCGTTTTAAAAACCGATCCGGTTGGAATTTTCAGATAATAGGGTTGATCCTTTTCAGGAAGGGTGTTTGGGCTATAGAAGACCTGATAGAAATAAAAGGTCATAGAAATCGCCAATACGGAAATAGAAACCAAGGCGATCAGAAGTAATTTTTTACGCTTTTCGAGTTGCATACGCGGCAAAAATAGGAAATAAAACCGGGGGAATTAAAAAGTTGGGCTTGCCTTGAATTTACGATTTGGGATTTTTGATTTACGGCCCATAGGTTAATTTCAAAGTTGGTCTCCCGAAGTTGTAATTCTTGCTTTAAGGTAGAATATTCCATTTTCTGACTTACAAATACTAAGGGTTCTATTATTTTGGGTGATCATGATTTGATTTTAAAAATTAGGTATGAAAAAAGAGTTGTTTATTTGCTCACTTGCGGCTTTTGGTTTTGGGTGCGAAAAGACCCATTCACCAGAGGAAGTATTTCAAAATTCCAAAGATAAAATCCTAGAGGCCAAACAAATTGGGTTTAATCAAATGATGCTTTGGGAAGATCCTAACTTAGGGGATGTCGATACTATTTTTCGTGAGTCATTCTTTCAGAAGAATCCAAATGCGGAATTAGGGTATGACTTTTTTGGAAAAAAGGAGGATGTAGAATTCTGGTTTGTAGAAAACGTTTCTTATGGAGTAGATCACAAAAAAAAGGAAGTGACTGTATGGGAAAATCAAACAGACTTACTTCGGGGAAATGCTTACAGGTCATTTAGCCCAATCCATTTGCTGGTCCAAGAGCCATTTACCTACAGAAAAGATACAGTGATAAGCAGGAAAACCCTGATGGATTTTGTTTGGTTGGAAATGGATACGGTGATTTCCGAGAAGAAAATTTATCTAGAAAATCATCTGTTTATCAATCCTGCCAATTCCCTACCAGAGTTTCTTTCACGGAGACTTTATCACGACGGCAAAAGAAATCAGCTGATTGAAGTTTTTTATTCTAATTATACCTTTTATCAAGGTGAAGACCCTTTGCAGCCCACTTTCCCAAAAGGTTATATTTCAAAAGTAGAAGATGAAAAAACGATAGTGTCAAATCTCCTAAAAGTGGGTGATACAGCACCGGATTTCAAACTTCAAGATATGCAGGGGAAATGGGTAAAATTGAGTGATTTTCAGGGGAAAAAAGTGCTCTTGGATTTTTCTATGATCCACTGTGGCTGGTGTAAGATCGCAATCGATGAGTTTAAAAAGCAGTCTTTTTCATTTGGCGAAAATGTCGTTCCGCTTTATGTCAATCCCGTGGATGAGCAGACAAAAATGGAAAAATATCAGGCTAGAGTGGGAATACCTTTTCCAGCTTTAATTGATGCTCAGGAAGTAGCCATGACTTATGGAGTGAAAGGATACCCCACCTTTTACCTAATTGATGAAAAGGGTGAGATTGAGTTGGTAAACGAAGGGTATTCCGATCAGTTGATTCAACTTTTGAATGCAAACAAGTAATGAAAAGATGGTTTTTGCTAGTTTTTTGAACAAATGAAAATCATCCCCGTCACTTGTGCACTCATTTTCTCGGAGGGGAAAGTTCTCGCTACCCGAAGGTCTCAAACCATGGATTTGCCGGGCAAATGGGAATTTCCCGGTGGAAAAGTGGAGGAAGACGAAAGTCCAGAGGAGTGCCTGAAGAGGGAGATTCAGGAGGAGCTGTCCATCGAGATTGAGATTTTCGAAAAATTGAGCCCAGCCGATTTTACTTATCCCGGCAAAACCATCCGACTTATTCCCATGGTGGCATATTGGACAGGAGGGCAATTCCATCTGGCAGAGCATGATCAAATGATTTGGTTGGGGAAAAAAGACCTGATTTCTTTGGATTGGGCCCCGGCGGATTTACCCATTGTGCACGAATTAATCGAAAAATGGGTTAAGCTTGTAGATTCAAAAGAAAGGTAACAACCATGGCCGAGTTTATCAGGCTTTACGAAGAAAATCCGGACCCTCGACGAGTCCGACAAATTGTGGATATCTTACGAAACGGCGGGATAATCATTTATCCAACCGATACCGTGTATGGCTTGGGATGCGACATCACCAACCAAAAAGCCGTGGAAAAGATCTGCAAAATCAAAGGCATCAACCCTAAGAAGCACAACTTTTCCTTTGTATGTGCCGACCTGAGCAATATTTCTCAGTACACTCGGGTGATCACCAAGCCGGTTTTCAAGATGATGAAAAAAGGCCTTCCAGGACCCTTTACCTTTATTTTGGAAGCCAGCTCCCAAGTGCCAAAAATCCTTCATAGCAACAAAAAAACAGTAGGTATCCGGGTTCCCAACCATGGAGTGCCCCGGGCTATTGTGGAGGAACTTGGTCAACCCATCCTTTCCACCTCCATTCATGATGAGGATGAAATCATCGAGTACAGCACCGATCCGGAATTGATTTTTGAGAAGTATCAAAACCTCGTGGATGTGGTTATCGACGGGGGCTATGGTTCAAATGTGCCCTCTACCATTTTGGATTGTACCGGGGACGAGGTAGTTCTGATTCGTGAAGGACTTGGAAACTTGGAGGAAATTCTTTAATAGAGAAAAGGAACAAGAAGCAAGAAACAAGAAGCAAGAGACAAGGCTTCGACTTCGCTCAGCCTGACAAAAGATAACCAATAACCCTATCCTACTTCCCACTACGAACACCGAAAAACTATTAACCAATCCCTCAACCTTGAAAAGAATTGCCGTCGATCTTCATTACCTGCCGACACTAGAATGGTTCAGTGCGATAATTGATGCTGAGGAGATTCTTCTTTTTCTCAAAGACCAGTACCAAAGGCAGTCCTATTACAATAGAACCCGGATTTTGCTGGCAAACAAAGTAGAGACCCTTAGCATTCCCATTCAAGGAAGGCGTCCTAGGTTGCCTTTGGATCAAATCAAAATCGACAATTCCCAAAAATGGCAGGCAGTTCACCTCAGGGGAATCCAAAGTGCCTATGGCAAAGCGCCATTTTTTGAATTTTTCTTTCCTTATTTCCAACCTGTATTCGAAAATCAACCGGAAAGTCTTTGGGAATTCAATTCCAGATTGCTGACAATATGTCTTAAGCTTTTGCAGTGGCCTGTCAAAGTATCGGTGGGTGATACCTCTGCGCTTTCACTTGAAATAGAAGACCAAAGGCGTCATATAGCGCCTTCAAGGCCTTTTTCGGAAAGAAATTTCTATCAGCCGATAGCCTATCCCCAGCTTTTTGGCTTGGACTTTGAGCCCAACCTGAGCATTCTGGATTTGTTGTTTTGTATGGGACCTGAGGCTGGAAATGTTCTCAAAAGCTCCGCAAAAAAAGAATGAACAATCGTTAAAATGATTGTGTTTTTAAAACAAATTCGGTAACATACGTACAGATTTATTATACAATCAGAAAGGAATTAAATGGAAGCAAAATTTTCAAATAGAGTCAAAGAGGTGATCTCTCTCAGCCGGGAGGAAGCCCTGCGATTGGGCCATGATTACATCGGCACAGAGCACCTCTTGCTTGGGATGATTCGTGAAGGAGAAGGTGTAGCTGTTTCCATTCTTAAGAAATTGGGCGTACCTCTGGACGAGTTGCGCAACGCAATTGAACGAGCGGTAAAGGGAACTGCCAACCACAATGTGAAGAACATGGCAAATATTCCCCTGACCCGGCAGTCCGAGAAAGTATTGAAGATAACTTATCTCGAGGCTAAGATTTTCAAAAGCCAATTGATAGGTACTGAGCATTTGCTGCTTTCTATCCTTAGGGATGAAGACAATATCGCCACTCAAATCCTCAACAAGTTTGAAGTAGGATACGACACGATCAAAGACATGCTGGAAATGCAATCTGACCCGGGCGCTGCCCCAAGATCCAAGGCAGAGGCTGAGGATGGGGATGACGATGGATCCAAATTGTTTGGATCTTCAGGTCCAGGGTCAGGAAGTGGGTCTAAGCCCGGTTCCGAAAAATCAAGAACTCCGGTTTTGGATAATTTCGGAAGGGACTTAACCAAAATGGCCGAAGAGGATAAACTGGATCCCATCATTGGTAGAGAGAAGGAAATCGAGCGAGTAGCTCAGATCCTTTCCAGAAGAAAGAAAAATAATCCTATTCTGATCGGTGAGCCAGGTGTCGGTAAAACTGCCATTGCAGAAGGTCTAGCTTTGAGAATCGTTCAGAAAAAAGTCTCCCGGGTGCTTTTCAATAAGCGCGTGGTTACTTTGGACCTCGCTTCATTGGTGGCAGGTACCAAGTATCGGGGACAGTTTGAAGAGCGAATGAAGGCGGTTATGAATGAATTGGAGAAGTCTCCCAATGTCATCCTCTTCATCGATGAGTTGCATACTATCGTAGGAGCGGGTGGGGCCTCAGGTTCTTTGGATGCTTCCAATATGTTTAAGCCGGCTTTGGCAAGAGGTGAAATCCAATGTATCGGAGCTACGACCTTGGATGAATACCGACAATACATTGAGAAAGACGGAGCACTTGCCCGAAGATTCCAGATGGTGATGGTCGATGCGACCTCTCCTGAAGAGACCATTCAGATCTTGAATAACATCAAGGATAAGTACGAGGATCACCACAATGTAATTTACACGCCGGAGGCAATTGACGCTTGCGTTAAGCTTTCGGATCGATACATTTCCGACCGATTCCTTCCAGACAAGGCTATCGATATTCTTGATGAAGCGGGTGCACGGGTGCATATCAACAACATTCATGTACCTGAAGAAATTCTCAAGCTTGAAGCAGAAGTTGAAAACATCAAGACAGAGAAAAACCGGGTAGTCAAATCCCAGAAATACGAAGAAGCAGCTCAACTCCGGGATAAGGAGAAGAAGCTGTTGGAGCAACTCGAAATCGCCAAAGCTAAGTGGGAGGATGAAAGTAAATCCAAACGATTTACCGTAGAGGAAGACAACGTTGCCGAAGTAATCGCGATGATGACCGGTATTCCTGCCAAGAGAATCGCCCAAAATGAAGGAAATAAACTCCTCAACATGGGTGAAGAGCTCAAAGGAAAAGTAATTGGTCAGGATGAGGCCATTAAAAAGCTGACCAAAGCCATCCAGAGAACACGGGTTGGTTTGAAAGATCCCAAGAAGCCGATCGGTTCGTTTATTTTCCTAGGCCCAACAGGGGTGGGTAAGACTGAATTGGCTAAGACTTTGGCCACTTACCTGTTTGATAAAGAAGACTCACTCATCCGAATCGATATGTCTGAGTATATGGAGAAATTCTCCGTATCCAGATTGGTAGGAGCGCCTCCAGGCTACGTGGGCTATGAAGAAGGTGGCCAATTGACCGAAAAAGTCAGAAGAAAGCCCTACTCTGTGGTCCTTTTGGATGAAATCGAGAAAGCTCACCCGGATGTGTTCAATATTCTTCTTCAGGTGTTGGATGATGGGATTTTGACTGACGGATTGGGCAGAAGAGTTGACTTCCGAAATACGATCATTATCATGACCTCCAATATCGGGGTTAGAGACTTGAAAGACTTTGGTGCAGGAATTGGATTTGCCAACCGTGCCAAGCAGGAGAATATGGACGAAATCATGAAGTCCACCATTCAGTCTGCTTTGAAAAAGGCTTTCAGTCCTGAATTCCTCAACCGATTGGATGATGTGGTTGTGTTTAATTCTCTTGGAAAAGAAGATATCTTCAAAATCATTGATATCAGCTTGGGTAAATTATTCCACAGAATCACCGAATTGGGTTATCAAATCGAACTTACCGATAAAGCCAAAGACTTCTTGGCCGAGAAAGGTTACGATCAGCAATACGGCGCCAGACCGCTGAACCGTGCGATTCAAAAATATCTGGAGGATGCCATCGCCGAGGAAATCCTCAAAGGTGACCTTTCTGAAGGGGACGTAATTACTGCGGACTATTCAGGTGAAGGAACTGAGCTGACCATAGTGGTAAAGAAAAAAGAAAAGGCAGATTAAACTGCCTTCTTCCCAAATCAAGCCCTGAAGACGCTGTTTTCAGGGCTTTTTTAATATACAGCCTTGTAGTTGATCTGGATATCCACTAAGGTCCATTCTCCTTCTTTCACGGTGACCGGCATGGCATTTCCTTCTCCATCAAAAATATTGGCAAATAGACCTCCTTCTTCTACTGTGAAGACTGAATACCTCCCGGGAGAAAGCTGAAGGCTATATTTTCCATTAGCATCTGTTTCAACTTGGGCAATGGGTTTCACTGCTAAAGAGACAAAAAGCCCATCTTCCATTTTCATATCACTGATTTTGACCAAAGGATACACTTCCAGTTTCCTTTGTATGCCTTCAGGTTTTTTTGGGGCGTCATCTCCGGATTCGGATATTCTGGGCATCAGGTTTCCTTCGACCCAAGTAATCGTTCCGGTAATGCCCTGACCTTCGGGTTGGTAAGGCTTACAGGAATATAGGAACGAAAATAGGGTCGTTGCCAAAATGAGTGGCAAAAAGGAGGATAGTCTGTAGCTCATCATAATTGAAGAGAAAGTCATATTCAATCAAATACCCTCAAATAGCACCACGGATTCAAGATATTGAGGGATTAAGGTGTGCCAGCCCAATTCGTTGGTCAGTTTTTGGGAAAGCACTTCGGCGCTTTCTTTTTCCCCATGGACAATGAAGGTCATCTTTGGTACTTCACAGAATCCTTCTGCCCATTCCATCAGTTCATCTTGGTCTGCATGGGCTGAAAGTCCTTCGATTTGGTAGATTTTTGCCTTGACTGGCACCTCCTGACCATAAATTCGGATCTCCGGCTCCCCATCCAATAATCTTCTCCCTCGTGTGCCTTCGGCCTGATAGCCGACCAGAATTACTCCATTTTTCTCAGAAGGGAGATGATGGAAAAGATGATGAAGTACCCTGCCTCCGGTCGCCATTCCACTTGCAGAAATGATAATTGCATTCCCTCGGTATTCATTAAGCGTCATGGATTGTTGTTGTTTTTGTAAGTAATGAAGCTGAGGATGCTTGAAAGGATGCTCATTTTCCTCCAACATGGCGGTCAGTCTATGATCTGTATGAAAGTCCAGATACAATTTGGTAGCATCAATTGCCATCGGGCTATCGAGAAAAATCGGGACTTTCGGAATTTTCTTTTTCTCCATCAACTGATACAGGTGGTATAAGACCAGTTGAGTTCGGCCAATGGCAAAGGAGGGAATTATGACCAGTCCTCCCCGGTCAAACGTATCGTTGATTGCTGATCCTAATTCAGCTTCCGGCCTTATTTGAGGTGCTTTTCGGTCTCCATAAGTCGACTCGATCCAAAGTACATCAGCTTTAGGAATGGAAGTAGGAGGATATAGGACAGGGTCATGATATCTGCCCAAGTCTCCCGAGAAGATCAATTTCTTACTTTGAGAATCACCTTGAATCACCACTTTTGCGATGGCTGCTCCTAGAATATGTCCGGCATGATAGTAGGTGACTTGGACATTTTTTGAAATGGAAAAGGTCTTTTCGAAAGACTGCGGGACCAAGAGAGGGAATACTGCCTCAGCATCTTCTACGGTATAGAGAGGCTGCGGGTCTTCGTGACGGGAATACCCTTTCTTTTTGGCGAATTCGGCTTCTTCTTCCTGAAGTTTACCTGAATCAAGAAGTAAGATTTTTGCCAATTCAGCTGTGGCTTCGGTACAATAGATGGGGCCTTTGAATCCCTGTTTGACTATTTTCGGCAAGTATCCCACATGGTCTAGATGCCCATGAGTAAGGATGATTGCCTCCAAGGCTTCTACAGGCATGGGGAATTTGTCCCAGTTTCTTTCTCTCAGGTCTCTTGGGCCTTGGAAAAGTCCACAATCCACCAGAAACTCAAACTCTCCCAGATCGACCAGGTATTTAGATCCTGTGACAGATCCTGAACCTCCCAAAAACTTGACTTTGACATCCATTTGAATTCCTTTTTTATTCCAGAAGGTACAAAAAAAGGCACTGAAATGTGCCTTTTTTTGTCAAAGATTAAGGTTGGGTTTAGTCCTTCATGAAATAGGAGTCTTTGAATTTTGCTCTACTTACACTGTCCAAGGTAGCTCGGGTCAGAGAATCAGTTTTGGCTTTTTCTTCTTCCCAATCATCCCAGTCTGAGTCGTTGTCTCCTTTATTTGGACAAGTCAGACAGATCAATCCAGCTTCATTGAATACCCATACTGCCTCAGGTCTCACGTCGGAGGAGCGATATCCATTGACATAGAGTGTGCTTCTTAGGATTTCCAGAAGTGATCTTTCCATAATGAAAGGACGGTCGTATGGAATCTTCAGCGTAAGGTTCAATCGCTGATCTCGGAAGGTTTCCAGCTGACTCAGATCGTATCCTTCATCAAAGGTGACCACCGAGTCTTGTACCGAATAAGAATAGACCAGGTTTTTGGCATTTTCCAAAGCTTCCGCTTTGGTTTTTCCTCTTGAAGTATTCTCCTGGACTAGCACAACTGCAGAGTCAGGACTTCCCACAAGTTTCAAGTTTGCCTTGTTGAAAATGTCCTCGTCATCCACATCCAGAGCTTTCAGGATCAAGGTTCCTTCGCTCACAGGAAGTGCAGAAGTGATTTCATGCGTATTTTCTTCTTTGAATTGGACCACGATTTTAGGGATCTGGAATGCGGCGATACCGATGCAAAGCAGCCACAATCCCAAAGCCACTAATCCAAATCGACCACCGATGAGATTCTTTTGCGCAAGCACACTCAGGCCTAAAAGCAAGATGATAATCCCGGGAATAAATACCAGTCCCAAGGAAGCTACCACCAACCAAACAGGAACTAGGCCAGTGAAGAGTTCTACGGGGAAGTTTTCCAACCAAACTCGGTAATCTGCATCACTCACTCCAAAGTAGGCGAATAATGCAATCAATGGAGCAATGGTCAAAGCAAGGCCGATGAAGAAAATAATCAATCCGAACACGACCCGAATGACGTGGGCAAGAAATCTCCCCAAGGGACCCAAAGCCGAACCGACAGCATCGATGACCTTACCAAGCACCCGGAATGGAGCCATCAGGATTTTTCTTGCGGTGGACTCAGGTTGAGGAGGGACAGGGTTGATGGTTTCTTTGAGGGTAGAATCTATGCTGTCCAGCGTGATTTCTCCCCCTTTCATTTTGATTCGCTCGGTGATGGAGCTTGCTACCGGCGTAATGATCCAAAGAATGAGATAAATCAAAATACCCGAACCGCCAGCAAAGGCGAGGAGCACAAAGGCCAATCTCATGTAGAGTACATCTACACCGAAATATGCAGCCAGACCACTAGATACCCCTCCCAATACCTTGTCGTCAGGGTTTCTGTACAGCTTTTTGATGTTTTTGTCTTCTACCAATTCATAGGAAACGGGCAGAATTATCCAAAGCACGATGTAGGCTACTATGGCGAAAAAGCCCAAGCCTAGATTGAATCGGAAATTGTCAAAAGGAAGAATGTCAAATAGCCCAAAATTGAAATTGACATTTCCGCTGAAAAGCAAAAGGATAGCGATAAGTCGTATCCAAAGCGGATCGACGGTGAAATAGTTGGCGATTCCGGCACAAACCCCACCGAGGATTTTTTTGGTTTCCAGCCTTTTGAGCTTTTTGTATCCTCCTCCGGTGGTGCCGGGAGGGGTCACATATTTGTAAAAATCCTCCTGAGCGGTTTTTTCTTCGCCTTGGTCTTCGGCCATTTCTTCTTCGATGGAAGAGAAATCTGCGATCGTCCCCATTTTTTCAATGAGTTTGTCCACATTTTCGGCGGTGATGACCTGTTTGTTGTTTTTCAGGTTGGAAAGGAAAATTTCCGCGATTCGGTTTTCGATATCCGAAATGATTTCCTTGCTGTCTTTATAGCCGGAGAAGTGGCTGTTGATGGCGTCCAGATATTTTCTGAGGGTATCGTACCCGTCCTCTTCAATGTGGAAGAGGATGCCGCTGATGTTGATGCTTATCGTCTTTTTCATGGGATTCGAGTTGTGGTGATTAGTCGCTGATCAATTTTTTGAGGTGATTTCCAGGGTGGAATTGACCAGGGATTTCCAGGTTTCGGAGAGCGTTTCCAGAAATTTTCTTCCTTCCTCCGTGATGGAATAGTATTTTCTGGGCGGTCCTGACTCTGATTCCACCCAACGGTAGTTGACCAGTTCGGCGGTTTTGAGTCGATTGAGCAGGGGATAGAGTGTGCCTTCCACTACGATCATCTGAGCCTGAGTCAGCTCTTCGATCAAGTCTGTGGTATAGACCTCCCCCCGGGAGATGATATGCAGGACGCAATACTCAAGGAGTCCTTTGCGCATCTGAATCTGTGTGTTGGCGACATTCATGGGTGAGCGGTTAGTTGGTGTTTTTTTCGAAAGACTTTTTTCATTTCCTCATTCTTGTTGAAAAATGATACCAATCTTTTCCAAGCTACCTTGTATTGCCTAATTCCTTGCGGTCGCCATCTGTTTTTTATATCATCTTGGGTTCAAAAAGTTGGAAAGGAATCTCAGGAGGCTGTTTTTCGGAGAAATAAGAAATTTTTTCAAAAAATCGCAGGAATTAACATATGAAAAATTACACTTGTCTTGTTGTTCAGGATTGCTACATTTAAGTGTGCGTAAATGGACAATTCTGGACATTTCCTACAAATGAATATCCTGCCTTGCTTGTGGGGTTAGAATTTGAGTTATTTTGTAGTTGTGAAAATAAACCGGACTCGGCTTCTCATTTATTCCATTGCTTTAATCCCAATCTTTTTTGGGTGGGAGGTCTATGGACAAAGCCTTACTCCGAAGTATTCCAATGAATTTTTGAGTATCGGTGTAGGTGCAAGGGCTTTGGGAATGGGCGGAGCACAAGTAGGTGCAGTCCGGGATGTAACCGCCTCCTATTGGAATCCTGCGGCACTTACCGGACTTAGGCATCAGTATGAAGCCTCGCTCATGCATGCCGAATATTTCGCCGGAATCGCCCAATACGATTATTTGGGGTTTAGTACTCCACTCGGAGACCAAAACCAAATCGGTGTCTCTCTTATCCGTTTCGGAGTGGATGATATCCCGGATACGCGATTTCTCTACGATGCCAATGGGGCCTTGAATTACGACAATATCCAGTTTTTCAATGCTGCTGATTATGCACTTCTTTTGAGCTTTGCCCGGGACTTTTCAGATAAGTGGAAAGTAGGAGCCAATGCCAAGGTCATTCACCGAAATGTAGGCAAATTCGCTCAGGCTTGGGGTTTTGGTTTGGATTTGGGGGCACTCTATATTCAGAAGAGGCTAACATTGGGTTTGATGATTCGGGATATCACCACCACTTACAATGCCTGGACCCACGATGCAGACCAAGTAAGAGATATTTATTCCCAAACCAATAATGAAATCCCAGTCAATACGGTGGAAATTACCCTTCCCAAAGCAATTGCAAGTATTGCCTACGATTGGAATTTGGGAGAATCATTTCACTTGCTGACTGCTTTAGACCTGGAAACTACCTTTGACGGAGCTAGAAATACCCTGATTTCAAGTGATGCGCTGAGTATAGATCCCCGGTTTGGGTTGGAGTTGGGTTTTAAGAATACAGCATTTCTTCGAGGAGGGATGAGTAATTTCCAATACATCAAGGATTTTCAAGGGAACGAATCCATGAATTTTCTTCCTAGTGTAGGGGTAGGGGTGCTGATCAGTGAGCTCTTTCAGATCGATTATGCCCTATCGGATTTGGGTGATGTGTCAGAAAGTCCATATTCTCATATCTTCAGTCTGCGGGTGAGTTTGGAGAAATTGCAGCCTGGATCAAAAAAATTTAAAGCTTGGGAATGAAAAACCTACTTAGAGCGCTGTTCATTTTGTTATTGGTTTTTGGCTTTCTTCCTGTATCCAAAGCACAGGAGACCCCTTGGTACTCCTATTCCCAGACTTATTATAAAATAGCCGTGGCCGAGGATGGGATCTATAGGATAAATCCTGAGGTCTTATCTGCAGCCGGAATCAATCTGAACTCCACGGATCCCAGAAACATCCGAATGTATCATCGGGGAAAAGAAGTGGGGATTTATATCCTAGGTGAAGAAGACGGGAATTTGGGAAGCGGGGACTACATCGAATTTGTAGGCCGAAGAAATGATGCAGAATTGGATAAGAAGCTGTACACCAAATTTGAGTCAATTCCCAACCCCTATTACAACACGTACACAGATTCCACTGCATTTTTCCTCACAATTACCCCTGGTACACCCGGAAAGAGAATGTCCCTCAGAGCTGCTCCAACTCAAAACGGGCCTCAAGCGACAGTCTTCCAAACAGAAAGACTTCAAGTATTTTCAGAAAATTATTCTTTGGGTCAGGCCTATCAGTTTGGCTTTCGCTTGTCCAGCTATGATCTAGGTCAGGGGTGGATGAGTGGAATCATCACCAAGGGGAGTACTCGGGAGCTGGTGTTTTCTGATTTGGGGGCTTTGCCAGGAGTAGTCAATGCTCAGCTGGAAATTGGTCTTGTCGGCAGGTCGGAAAACAATCATCTTGCCGTCATCACTGCTGGGCCCACCTCATCCTCCCAGCGAAACCTTACTTCTACCAGCTTTTTGGGATTCAATTATCCCCAACTCACCCTGAGCCTTAATCGCTCTGATTTCAATTCCAACGGAACTTTGGTTGTCCGCATAACCCCTTCCGGGCAAGAAGCAGCAGACAATATCTCTATCGCCTACGCAAAGATTACCTACACAAGAACAGTCCCTCAAGGAAATTTTCCTTCAGAAGTTCTTTTCTTTCCTGAAGGAAATGCCCAATTGACCCTCAATTCTGTGCAGGAACCCTATGTAGCCGTAGAGGCTTCGGATATTTTTTCTCCTGAGAAAATCCTCTCCACCTCCTCCTCGACGACCCAGAGACTGCAGGCTGGAGTCCTTACCAAAGAAAGCAAAATCTATCTGCAGCAGGAATCGAGGGTCTTTCAAGTGGAGAAAATGAAGCCGCTTAGGTTCAGGAATTATTTGGCGCAAAAGGCAGACTACATACTGGTTGGGCATCGCGAGCTAGAGAAGCCTAGTGCTCAATACTCCAACCCGCTAAAGTCCTATGCTATCCACCGGGCCTCGGCCCAGGGAGGTGGGTTTGATACCTTGACGGTAAGAATGGAGGATTTGTACGATCAGTTCGCTTATGGCGAGCAGTCTGCAGTGGCTCTTTATGAGTTTTTGAGAGCTTACTATCCGGTTCATCGGCCCACACATATGCTGTTGGCGGGGAGAGCTTTGGCTATCTTCTCTCAGGCGAGGCTGAATGGGCAGAATGTTTTTTACAGAAAAGCTCCCCAAGCATTTCCTTTTCAGGATTTGGTACCTGTGGGTGGATTCCCTTTTTCCGATAATGTTTACACATTGGGATTGGACCCTCAAAACCCACTCTCTCCCGCCTTGGCCATTGGGAGAATTCCCGCCAAGAATTCTCAGCAATTGGAGGATTACCTAAATAAGGCTATTGAAAAAGACCTTTTAGGGGCGACAGAGCCTTGGCAAAAGGAGTTGGTCCATCTCAGTGGAGGGCTATCAGAGTTTGAACTGGAGCGATATTTCAATTTCCTCAATGGGTTTAAGGCAGTTGCAGAAGGACCATTTTTGGGAGGACAGGTAAAAACCTATCGGAAGAGGTCCAACTCAGTCGTGGAGGTAATAGATATTACCGGGGATTTAAATTCGGGAAAAAGTATGCTGACCTTTTTCGGTCACGGCGCGCCTACAGTCATTGATATCGAAATCGGCTTTGTATCGGACCCCACCTTGGGCTATGCGAATAAAGGCAAATACCCCTTGATGCTCTTCAACGGATGTGATTATGGATCTGCTTTCAGCACAGTATACACCCAAGGTGAAGATTGGGTAATCACTCCGGAAAAAGGAGCCTCTCACGTCATGGCCAATTCTTCGATTGGAGTAGATGTGTTTTTGAGGAGGTATTCGGATGAGTTCTATACCTATGCTTTTGCAGACAGTTCCAAAATCTGGCGAACAGTCGGTGAAATCAAGCAAGCTGCTGAATCCAGATACGTGCAGCGCTATGGCACCGCTCCTCTGAGCTACTCCCACATGGAGCAAATGGTAATACTCGGTGACCCGGGCGCCAAGCTTTTTCCTGCCAATAAGCCGGATTATTCCTTGGACACAGAAGAGGTGGAAATCGGGACATTTGACGATAGCCCGCTCTCGGCGATTTCAGATAGTCTCAAGTTGACTTTTGTACTCAGAAACATTGGCATCACCAACTCGGATTCGATTCAGTATCAAGTGAGCAGAAAGCTGCCCGATGGGACTATTTTTGAATTTGATCCGGTCAGGATTTCTTCAGTATCGCGGATAGATACTCTAGTTTTTTCCATTCCCAATTTTGACTTGGAAGCCGCAGGAGAAAATGAATTTTCCATCTCCGTCAATACCACTCAGGAAGTGGATGAAATGACCTTCCTAAACAATTCCATTTCCTTTACATCATTTATACCGCTCAGTGGAACCCTCCATCTTTTCCCCACCGACTTCGGTATAGTTTCAGAAAATGAAGTCTCTCTGATAGCTCAGGCCCCAGGAAAACTCACCCAAAACCGCACCATTATCCTCCAAATGGATACGACTGCAAGGTTCGATTCGCCTTTCAGGCAGGAACTGAGGGTGACGACATCAGGCCTCGCCGAGTGGCCTGTTCGCTTGAGTGCAGGAAATGATTCTACCACTTATTTCTGGAGATCAAGGTATCAGGAACCTGCCGCCGGGGAGACCGATGAATGGACTACGACCAGTTTCTCCTTTATTCCAAACGCTCCAAATGGCTGGACCCAAAGGAATGAAGATCAGTTGAGGATCAATCAGCTGGATAATCTGGCCCTGCCGGAAGCTACCAGAACTTGGGAATACCTCAAGCAGACGGCCGAGATTGAGGTGTTTACGGTGGGAGCGGGAGTGGATTCCCTGAGTTTCAGAAATACTCAATTTTACCTGAATCAGATACCGCAAATCATTGATAATGCCAACAATGCCAATAGCCGGCTTTGTCCCAATGGCTCCTTGGGCTTAGTGTCCTTTGATTACAAATCCCTGCTTCCCTACTTGGCAATTCCTATTCCCGGCTTTGATATTCTGGACGGTAGAGCATGCGGAAGAGTGCCTCAGATGATTCAGAGCATTCGTAATTCCTGGATTACCGACCCGGCCAATACGATTTTGCAGGATTACGTACGGGCGGTAAAAGATCAGGATTTTGTCATCATCTTTTCCGTAGGGAATGTCAATTTTGGAGATTGGCCGGATCGGGCTTATCAAAGTCTCCGTCAGTTTGGGGCGAGTGAGGCCACACTGAGAGCATTGAAAAATGGGGATCCCTATATTCTTTACGGCCGAAAAGGAATGAGAGCAGGAGAGGCCATTGAGATTGTGGGCAATGCGGCCTTTGAGGTGCCAGCCAATCAGCAGACTTTGAGCTTTGAGACCGGCTTGGAAGGATACATTACTCAGGGTGTGATTTTGACGCCAAGAATCGGTCCTTCATCCAATTGGGAGCGGTTTTTCCAGAATGTCAATACCAGGACCTGGGTCAATGAGGAGAATACCTACTTCGATGTTTTGGGTGTGAAGGAGGATGGCACAGAAGAAATTCTGCTTGGCTCGATTCGTGACCCACAGATAGATCTTTCTTTCATCAATCCACAGCAGTATCCTTATCTCAGGCTGAAGTACCGAATGGATGATCCTAACTCCACCGCCCCGGCACAGCTGGATCGCTGGCAGGTCAATTATGATGGAGTGCCTGAAGGGGTTTTGATTCAGAAAAATCCCGGTGAGCCTATTTCGCTTCGAGAAGGTCAGCAGACCCAAGTGGATTTTATTTTCAAAAATGCCTCCGTTTATGATTTTCTGGACTCTATTCGGGTGGATTGGACATTGACTAATATGACGACCAAGCGGGTGGAGAAATTCACCAAAAAATTCCCTGCGCTCAAGGCAGGGGAGTCTCTGGAGTTTGGGGTAGACTTCAATAGCTTGGGACGGGCGGGGGAAACCTCCCTGGAGGTCTTTGCCAATCCCAGAATTCTTCAGGAGCAGACTTTCAGAAACAATCTCATTGACTTGGGTAAGACCTTCATTGTGGAGGCAGATAATTCCACCTCGCTTTTGGATGTGAACTTTGATGGGATATATATTATGGACGGGGATTTGGTCTCCCCAAATGTGCTAATCACTGCTTTGCTGAAAAATGACCAAACCCTGATCTATAAATCAGATACTGTGGGAATGGAAATCTTCCTCAAGCAAAACTGCGAAGGTTGCCAGTTTCAGCGCATCAACTTCTCCAATCCCAATTTGACTTGGTCTCCGGCTTCAGAAAATGAGGATTTCAGAGTGTCCCTTCTGCCCGGGCCTTTGGAAGATGGAATCTATACCCTGCGCATCACCAATGAGGACTCCGCTCAGCCTTATGAGATTACTTTTGAGGTGGTCAATGAATCTACCATTACCAATTTCTATCCTTATCCCAATCCTTTCAGTACCTCGGTGAGGTTTGTCTTCACTGTGACAGGTGCTGAGGTGCCTGATGAGATCAAAATCCAGATTATGACTGTCACAGGGCGTGTGGTGAGGGAGATCCTGCAAGATGAATTGGGTCCGATTCGGATTGGGAATAACATTACCGAATATGCCTGGGATGGGCGTGATGAGTTTGGAGATCAGCTGGCCAACGGAGTGTATATTTATAGGGTTTTGGTACGGATCAATGGCCAATTTGTAGAGCATAGGCCTACTGCAGGTGATCGAGGATTTACCAAGGGATATGGCAAAATGTACCTTCTGCGCTAGGCTTTTGCCTTAGTCCAGGTGTGGTAAATCCCCCAAAAGCTAATAATCAATAGCAAGAAAACTATTCCGAATTGCAGAGGATGATTCATGGACTCTTGAGCTCCCAAAAATGAATTTCCTATAAGTCCGGTTGCGAATGCGATAAACGTGCGAGGAAGCATACCGGGTATTCCAAAAGTAATCACCTTCCTTAGCGGAATCCGAAGAGAGGCAAACACAAAATTGGAAATAGCAAAAGGAATGACCGGGCTCAATCGAACGAAAAAAATCAGGCTTGGGGAATTGGTGAGCCGTTTTTCTATATCTTTTTCCAGCTTTGGCTGATGGAAGTAAAGAATTTCCATAAAGTCCTCATTCAATAATTTCCCCAATCCATACCCGATAAAATTGGCCAGGATATAGCCTCCTACGAGAACCGGAAATCCCAGCCAGCCCCAAAAGAAGCCGACTGCCGTGGCTGTCAACGTAGTAGGGAGTAGGGCCAATCCTAATACAAGAGCAATCCCGGACAAGGCAAAAAGCTGGTTGGAGAGGGAATGGATAGGGATCTGCTCCAATAAGTAGTATTGTGAAAGAAGTATCAGAGAGCCAATGGCGGGTAGTATACTTACCCAAACCCATCCAATCACGGAGAGAGGGTGGGTCTTGAAGTACCTTCCCAAAACCTTGAAAATGCTCACCTTTTTTGTCATCTTTGATGGCCTATTGCCGGGGTGTCTGATCGAATTCTTGGCAAGTTTAGCATGCTAAATCGGATTTTCACCTGATTTAATTTTCAGGCGACTATCCCTCAGCTCAGACTTGCAATCTTGATTGATCCAGTGCAATCCCAAGGGGATACATGTTCAAGCAACTCGGATGGTTTTCTCCCGGCTTAATATAAACCCAATAAAATCAAATAAAGACTTATGAAATTTGGTACCAAAGCCATACACGCCGGAGTAAGTCCGGACCCTTCCACAGGGGCAATCATGACCCCGATCTACCAGACCTCTACCTATGTGCAGAAGTCTCCGGGAGATCATTTAGGCTATGAGTACAGCCGTACCCACAACCCTACCCGTACTGCTCTTCAAGACAGCTTGGCTGCTTTGGAAAACGGGAAACACGGGATTTGCTTTTCCTCAGGCTTGGGAGCTATTGATTCTGTCATTAAGCTTTTCAGTCCCGGTGATGAGATTATCTCCACCAATGATCTCTATGGAGGCACTTACCGGCTTTTTACCAAGGTATTTGAAAAGTACGGGATCAAATTCCATTTCGTATCGATGGCTGATCCTGAGCAGCTTTCGGCCTATGTCAACGAGAAAACCAAAATGGTTTGGGTGGAAACGCCCACCAATCCCATGATGAATATCATTGACTTGGAGGCCATGGCAGCCTTTTCCAAAAAGCATGGTTTACTCTTGGCAGTCGATAATACTTTCGCTTCTCCTTTTATTCAAAATCCACTGGATTTGGGTGCAGATATCGTGATGCATTCCGTGACCAAGTATCTGGGAGGACACTCTGACGTGGTCATGGGAGCATTGGTGGTCAATGACGATGAATTGGCCTCCCGATTGGTATTTCTACAAAATGCCTGTGGTGCCACTCCCGGTCCTCAGGACTGCTTTTTGGTGCTCAGAGGAATCAAAACGCTCCATCTGAGAATGGAAAGACATTCCCAAAACGGGAAAACCATTGCCGCCTTTCTAAAAAATCACCCTAAAGTGGAAAAGGTCTACTGGCCGGGTTTTGAGGATCATCCTAACCATGAGGTGGCAAAAAGGCAAATGAGATCCTTTGGAGGAATGATTTCCTTCACTTTGGTAGGAAACCGTCTGGAAGATGCCAAAAAGGTCATGGAAAACCTTCATTTATTCTCATTGGCAGAATCTCTCGGTGGGGTAGAATCCCTCTGCGGTCACCCTGCGAGCATGACTCATGCTTCGATTCCGAAAGCTGAGCGGGAAAAAGTAGGCTTGGTCGATTCCTTGATCCGGCTGAGTGTAGGGGTGGAAGATGCCGAGGATTTGATGAGCGATATCGCTCAAGCCCTAGCCAAAATCTAATCAGACGGCTAATTTCTCCATCAAGCGAACAGCCTGTTTTTCTATTTGGGAAGACAGGCTTTTCTTTTCAGCTTTAAGCTCTTTGGCCCATTCCAGGTATTTTTTGGAAGGGTTTTCCTTTTCTGCCAAAAAATGGGACAAAGCCTGCAGAGTCAGGTGATTGGCGTACCAAGGCTTCAGACTTTCTTTCAATGCCTGGATTTCTCCATGAATCTGGGATACAAAAATGGGGTTGAATCCCAGGTGAATCAGCAGGTTTTCCAGCATTATGATTTTACGCAGGCTTTCAAAAAGCTCCGGGAAGGTCTGGGTTTTTAAAGGAACTTCAATATCCTCCTGCAAGTAGCCCAGTTCCTCATTGGCAAGTTGATTAATAGCTGTTGAAATCATCAGAGGTTTGATCCCTTTGCTGCTTTGATGGGTTTTGACAAGAAAATCATCCCATATCTTTAAGGTACTTCCGATGGCTAAGTCAAAGGCTTCTTTTTGGACATTGCGCTTTTCCGTTAAGATGTAGGTGGAGAAACTTTCCATTCGCTGATGATGCTGTCCTTCTCGGCTTTGGATATTTCTCTCGACCAATTTGAGGTGATGGATTTTTCTAAGTGCTTTTTTCAGCCGCTTGAAGGGAGAAAAAAGGCTGACACCCAAGTCCTCGTTTTCAAAATGAATTTTCGCCATCAAGTCGGAGTAAAGCTCCAAAAACTCCAGTTTGGAGAGTAGCTCTACTGCTTTTTTGGTCTTGATTTGCTTTCCCAAGGCAAGGAAAAGAGCCTTCGCCTCAGCATGCTGTTGCTCAAAATATTGAAAAACCGGCGATGTTTTGACGGACATGTTTTAGGAAATTCTCACCAGGGTGGCGCCATAGCCCCATTGATCTTTCTGGGTGTCCTGAAAGTACTTAATATTTCCTAATTGGCTCAGTCGCTTGTGAATTTCTTTTCTCAAAACCCCATTTCCCAAGCCATGAATAAAGGTGATCTCATCCATTCCCGAAGCGATGGCTTGATTGAGTTTGGCTTCAAAAACTTCCAGCTGAATCCGCATTTTCTCCGAATTACTCAGTTTTTCGGGCTGGGGGTGAAGTTCCTCGATATGCAGGTCTATGGATCGGGAGGGTTTTTGGACCGAAGAGGGTGCAGGACTGGGGTTGATTTGGCTGAGCTCGGAGTTCAGGCTGCGAATGTCCAGCTCTTTGGTGGTCTGCTCTAGAGCAAAGAGGTAGACTGTTTTGTCCAATAGGGGAGCCTTGCTCAGGTGCTTAAAAAACTGAGTAGGTTTCATTTTGAGCTGTCGCTCAAAGGCCGGGATGGCTTTTTCCAGTTGGTTTTGGATCGGGATAAAACGCAGCAGAAAGGCGGGCCATTCATCCATTTCCTTAAGAAGGCGCTCGTCAATCTTTTTGGCTTCGCCAGAATTGAGCGTGCCTGTATATAGGGTACGGTGATTATCCCCATAGACTTCCGAAGCATGGGAGAGGTAGGTCTGCTTGCTGTCGTTGATCAGGTAGAGACTGAGATTTTGATCATTAAGGGGTAAAAATGCCAAGTAAAGCCCTTGATCCTTGGGGGCTGAGATTGGAGCGGGAGTGAATGAGTCCTGGTCTGGATTGGCTACTTCCCCGAAATAATTCTTTTCCGTGGCGGCAATCAGGACTACCTCTGATTTGAGGGCGGGAATCAGAAATCCATCTTCGATTTCCACTTCAATTTTTCCACTTGAGGAAATTCTCCGGATTACTCCTTCTTCTTTTCCGTGAAGCAACCTGACTCGGTCTCCAATATTCATTGATCTAGGGCTTTTTTATACGTGTCTATTGCTCTTTGTCGGGCAAATTTATGATCTACAATCGGTTTGGGATAGGAGGAAGTTCCTAATTCCGGTACCCATTTTTTGATGTATTTGAGGTCTTTGTCAAACTTTTCCGTTTGGGATTCGGGATTGAATACCCGGAAGTAAGGCTGGGCGTCGGTGCCTGTCCCAGCTGCCCATTGCCAGCCACCGTTGTTGGATGCCAGTTCGAAGTCGAGCAGTTTTTTGGCAAAGTAGGCTTCTCCCCATCTCCAGTCGATCAGGAGATGCTTGGTCAAGAAGGAAGCCACGATCATCCTTACCCGGTTGTGCATGTAGCCGGTGATATTGAGCTCCCGCATTCCGGCATCCACTATGGGATAGCCTGTCTTGCCTTCACACCATGCTTCAAACTCCGTCTCATTGTTTCTCCAAGGGATTTGGTCGTAGGCAGGCTTGAAAGCCTGATCCACTACTTGCGGGTTGTAGCCCAAAATCATCATGTAAAACTCTCTCCAAATCAATTCATTGAGATAGGTCTCGTTGAGATTGAAGGCGATTTTGGCGAGTTTTCGGATAGAGATCGTGCCAAAACGGAGATGAATTCCCAGGCGGGAAGTTCCGTCTTTGGCGGGGAAGTTCCGAGTTTGATCGTAGTGGCTGATAATATCCTTGTCGGCTACCCGAGAGGGGATTTCGATTTCTGATTTCTCAAAGCCCATTTCTCCCAAAGTTATTTCCTTCAGTGGATCGATCTTTTGGAGGTTTTTCCACTTTGGTTCTCCCAGAGGTTCCACCTGACTTTCCTTGAATTTTTCCAGCCAAGTCTTGCTGAATGGAGTAAATACCTTGTAGAATTCACCGGAGCCGTTGAGAATTTCACCCGGCTCGAAGATGACCTGATCCTTGAAGGCAAAGAAAGAGACGGATTTTTCCTTCAAAAGCTTTTCGATTTGCTTATCCCTCTCTTTGGCGTAGGGTTCGTAGTCCCTGTTGGTATAGACGGATTGGATGTCGTATTCCTCCAAAAGTTCTGGGAAAATCTCTTCCGGTTTTCCGTATCGGACGAGCATCGAACTGCCTTTTTTCTCAAGTTGCGCTTTGATATCCAGGATTTCTCTATGGATAAATTCTACCCTTGCGTCTTTTTTGTCTTCCAACAGATCCAGAATATTCCGGTCAAAAATGAAAAGAGGAAGCACACTTTCTTCCTGCTGCAAGGCATAAAAGAGTCCAGTATTGTCTTCCAGTCTAAGGTCTCGGCGAAACCAAAAAAGGGTGGTTTTTTTCATCGTTCTTTTTTCTGAAGAATAGATCTAAAGCAGGAATTGTTTCAGAGATTTTCCTTTGAAGGAATGATGACCCGGATAGAATCCGATTTGGTAGGAGAGCTGAAGGGAGGAAGTTTTTCCAAATCAATTGGCTTCCAGTCTTCATCCGGCTGATAATCTCTTCTGAGGAAATCATCAGAGTCATTGGTCAAATTATTCCTGTTTTTCTTCTTGAATATGATGTTGAACAGCTCGGAGAATGAGTTGAATGAAACGTTTTGGGTCAGAGAAGCTCCATAGGTGAGGACGTTCTGAGTCAAAGAGAGAGAGGTAAAGGTGTTGAAGTTGTTTCGGTTGAAGATTCTCAGACGATAGACTCCGTCCTCTGTGATCAGATATTCTGCCTGCCAGTCTCCGATAATGGAGGCCGCATTGGCATTGCCCTGATTATCTGTAAATCCCCCGTCCCTTGATACCCGAAGTCGACCATCCAAGAACGTGTAGGCCACGCTCAGTTGGAAATTTTCCAATGCATTTTGGTCCAGAGTAGCCAAGTCGATGTTGATCTCAAGGTTTTTGTCCAAGCTACCGATGAGGTTGTTCAGCTGGGAAGAGACCAAGCTACTGAGACTGGAGGAAATGGTTGCCACCCCTGTAAATTCACCTTCGGGAGAGAAGCTGCGGCTGATAATTACGGATACCACTTGTCGGTTCATTTCCTGCTCATCCGCTGCTACCCGGTTTTGAAATGCGGAAATGGTGGTCTGCACGTCCCCCGAAGACGGGAATTCGGAAAAATCAAAACTGAACCGAATATCCGGGGATAGGAGCTCTCCCTCAAGATCCATCAGGACTTTCAATGGAAAACGCCTTCTCATTTGACTGTTTTCTTGCAGAGATGTTGTGCTTGCCAGAGGTTGCAGATTTACATTTTCTTCATAGACCGCTCTCAGATTCATGATTCCTTCCAGAGGGTCCCCAAACCAGGTGATTCTACCGCCAGGCTGGATGATAAACTGCTTTTTGACCACATTATACAAAGAGAAATTGTAAAGTCCCTCCGTGATTTCGTAGTTGCCAGAGAGACCAAAGTTGCCTTGGGTGTCCACATTCATGGCCAAAACTCCACGTCCTCTACCTTGGATACTTTCCCCCGTTTTGGGATCAATGATGATTTCAACATAAGCGTCAGGGGTCACATCCAGGTTGAAATTCATCCTTACATTTTGGATATCCAGTCTATTGACATCTTCCGCCAGTGCATTGATCCGGACGGTATCTTGGATATTGATGATCTGAATGAAGTCTTCCTGATATTGATCATTGCTGCTGACCAAAGGAATAAAGACCCGGGTATTGGGTTGGGAGGTGACTGAGGCGTTGATATTGAGGTTGCTTGTGCTTCCTTTCACTTCCAAAGAACCGGTCGCAAAGGCTGTTCCATAGAACATTTCGCTTTCTCTGGCAGTGGTGTTCAAGACCTGAAAGTTGTTCAAACGGGAAGTGATATCGAGATTGAAGTCACTGAAGCCATTGTGTCTAATCCCCCCTGTGAAAGTAGCCCTGCTGCCATTGATATCCCTCAGCACCAAATCCCTAAAGCTGATCAGGGTGGGCTGGAACAGGACGCTTCCGTCCATTTGATAGCTTGTATTAAGATAGTTGACTCGGAATTTGGCCTGATTCAGCCTGCCTGTACCAATGAGTTCCGGCAAATCCATGGTCCCCCTGAGTTGGAGATTTCCGGTCATATTACCTCCAAGGTTGGTGATGTATTGAGATAAAAAGGGCTCAAAAATCACCAGATTGGCCTCATCCAAGCGGGCCTCCAAATCGAGATTTTTGCTATCCAAACCGATGGTTCCATTGGCGGTGATTTTCTCCACTCCATTGATGTCATTGACCAAGTCCAAGATTAATTCGGACTCGCTCAAACTAGCGCTGGCCTCGAGGTTGCCAATTGGAAACTGATTGATTTCTGTATCGGCGATGGAAATTTTTCCTCTAAAATTTGCCTGATTCTGAAGATTGGAGAGAAGTAGCTGTCCCGTGGTAGTGCCTTCAAACTCATAGGGTGTCACGGTATTGAGCAGATCGAGACTTACACTTTGGATATCGATCCGAAGGGTTTCTTCAGGGTCTGAGCTTATTTTTCCTTCCACTCCCAATAGCTGTTCATCTTTGAAAATTTTCAGGTTTTCAAAGGTGATTTCTCCCTGGGCTATCGCTACCCGGTTGGTCGGATCAAATTCCCAATCTCTGTTCAGTACCCGAAGAAGGGAGGGTTTGAAACGAATTTCTGTGCCAGAGCTTGAGAACTTGGTCTCCGCCTCGATTCTTGCCTTACTTTGGGTAGAGTCTTGATCCAGACTAAACTCCAGGTCAAGATTGGTTTGATTCCAGATCGCCTCGAATCCCAGATTATTGAAGGCCAATTGTTCACCTATCTTTTGCTCTTTGGAATAGATATAGAAAGAGGCCAAAATATCCTCGCTGTTGATGATTTTGGAGGTGTTGAAGTCAATATTGGTTCCTAATGCCGTCTTGTCTTGGTAGGATAAGGTGTCAATGCTTGTGAAGAAGTTAAACACCGTATTTTCAGAGGTTTGGTAAAAGGCTCCTTCGAGAATCGTATTCTTTGAAATGCTAAAATCCGGCTGGAAAAGTTGGATAATAGGATTGATATCTGGCATCCGCACATTGAGATCCAGATTATAAGGCTCGGAAAAGTTCTTTTCTAAGTCCGCGGTGGGTTGAGGTTCATTCAATACTATAGCCAAATATTGCTGCCCTAAGATTTCCAAATCCTGAAGCATTTGGCCCAGATTGAATTGCCCGGAGGCTGCGGCCACCATATAGTCAGAGTTGAAAGAAATGGTCCGGGTTCCTCCTGCAAAAAGAGACTGAAAATAAGCGCCTCCAAAATCCAGTAACCGGTCCTCGTACCCAAACTTCATATCGTTAAACTTGGCAATCCCGGTAATCTCATCCAAAGTGACTCCCTTGGTATTGATATCCATTTTTCCTGCAATGAAGGCAGGCTTTTCGGATAGATTGATCTGATCGAGATTCAGCGTGTCCAAGTTGGCTACCAGTCTGATGGAATCCACTCCTTCCTCGAGATTGAGGTACCCATCTATCTGCGCCATGAGGTTGGGGTCGTCGATATCAAGATTTCCCCGGAAGAGATTTAATCCATAAGTGGCGTCGGTACGGATCCCCGTAAAATTGTAGGAGTTGACCCCAAGCTGACTGATGGAGGCTTTCATGTCCACCAATAGATTTTCGATCGAATTGCCTTTCAAATCCACATTTCCCTCCAAACTTACCTTTTGGAGTAGCTCCCGGTTTTCTGCCAAAATTCCCAAATCCAAATTCTGGACTTTTACTCTTGATACAATGTAGGGTAGGTTATTCACCATGTCGTAGGTGATCCTGCCCTCGAGGTTACCTATGCTGGTTTTGAATGATCCATTGGTGACAAAACGGGTAGGCACTCCTTGAAAATCCGTGTCGAATCGGATCAGATTAAACTTGTTGATTTGTTTTTCGATATCCGTGGGAAGATAAGGGGCCAGATCTCTGGAAGAGATTACAGAATTTTTAAGCGAAAGATTGAGGTAGGTTTTTTCAAAATCAGGTAAACCATCCAGAAGGAAGGAACCGAAAATGGCTGTTTTTTCTCCCAGGCGAAGTAAAAATTCATCGGATTTGATTTCTGATACAGGGCCTAATACAGTTCCGCTCAGAAAAATAGCATCTTCTATTTCGGGAAAATCGGGAACAAAAAGCCTCAAATCGGAAAGGTGAACCTTAGTCTCGTTCATCTTTGCGGTGATTTTGACTTGGTTTAAAAAATCTGAAAATCCTTCAGGGCCGATCAGATCCAATCTCAGAAAGTCTTGGATGTTGCTTTTATCTGTTTTCAGGGAAAGTCTATCGAGCTCCAAAAAGGCAGGGTCGTAGGTAAGTTGGGTTTTGAGCTCGCGGATATTAAGTCCGGAATTGATCTCCTTGCCCGTCAGCGTTTTGATGTCAATTCCAATGGTAGAGCCATTTAAGGTGAAGTTTTCGGCATTGGCCGTGATTTCATCAAATTGAAGCCTTGCATAATCCAAGCCTTGCTCAATGGGTTCTGAATTGAAATCAACCAGAAAAAATTCGGATTGTCGGAGTTCGATGGTTTTGAATTTCAGGCTGATCGGTTTAGAACTCGGTTTGGAGGAGCCAAATCTTTCACTCAATTCATTGACCCACTGGTTGATGTTAATGATACTATCTCCGGAATGGGTGAATAGGTGAATTTTGGCTTTTTCCAGTCGAATTAAATCTACTTCTATATCCCCGGGAGGAAGGAGGCTGAGAAGAGCAAAATCCGCATGGGCCCGATCCACCCCGATCATGAGACTGTCTCTGGAATCGTAGATTTTGACCTCTTCCAGATCCAGGGCGTCCCACCAATTGAGCTTAATTTTGCCGATTTCGGTGGTAAATTCAGAATCTGAATTCAGGAAGGAAGTAACCCGGTCGATAGCCCAGTTTTGCACAGAAGTAACCTGCAGTGCCAAGGCTAGAAAAATAAAAAGCAAGAGGGTAGAGAATATCACCCAAGACAGCAAGCGGAAGGCTTTGTGCAAAAAATCCGTAACTTTCGGGCTCTTTTCCAATGGGTACCAACGATATCTCTATACTAGCAATTGAATCCTCGTGTGACGAGACTTCTGCCTCTATTATCTTAAATGGCAAAGTACTTAATAATATTGTGGCCACACAATCAGTCCACGAAAAATATGGCGGTGTAGTTCCCGAATTGGCCTCGAGAGCCCATCAAGAAAACCTCATTCCTGTCGTCCAAGAGGCCATTTCTACTTCGGGCATTTCCAAAGATCAGCTATCCGCTGTGGCATTTACCAGAGGGCCAGGATTGATGGGGGCTTTGCTGGTGGGGGTAAGTTTTGCTAAGGCTTTTGCCCGATCTTTGAATATTCCTCTGATCGATATCAACCATATGCAGGCCCATGTGTTGGCTCATTTTATTGATGATCCCAAGCCTGGTTTTCCTTTTCTCTGTCTTACCGTGAGCGGAGGACATACCCAGCTCGTTTTGGTCAGAGATCATCTCGACATGGAAGTGATCGGACAAACTCAGGATGATGCAGTGGGAGAGGCTTTTGACAAAACAGCCAAGCTACTTGGCCTTCCGTATCCCGGCGGTCCTTTGATTGACAGCTATGCCAAAGAAGGAAATCCAAAGGCCTTCGCATTTCCTATTACCAGAATGCCCGGTTTGAACTATTCTTTTTCGGGAATCAAAACCGCAGTCCTTTATTTTCTAAGAGATCAGCTGGCCCAAGATCCTGATTTTATCGAAAAAAATCTGGCTGACCTTTGCGCCAGCATTCAATATACCCTAATCGAAATGCTGTTGGTCAAGCTCAAAGAGGCTGTCAAGCAGACCGGGGTGAAAGAGATTGCCATCGCAGGAGGTGTATCTGCCAATTCGGGACTTCGAGCAGCTTTGGAAGAGCTTTCCAAAAAACGGGGTTGGAAACTTTTTGTGCCTAAATTCGAATACTGCACCGATAATGCGGCCATGATTGCCATGGCGGCCCACTACAAGTACCTCAAGGGAGAATTTGTCGGATTGGACATTACTCCCCTTGCCAAAATGAAATTTTGATATGTCATCAAAGCCCAATCGATTCGAGAAATCTGTCAACATCAAAAACAAGAAGGCGAGCTTTGAATTTGAGTTCATAGATACCTATGTGGCTGGATTGATGCTGAAAGGCACTGAGATCAAATCCATCCGAGAGGGCAAGGTCTCCTTGACCGAAGCCTACTGTGTATTTCATCAGGGGGAATTGTATATCCGGCAAATGCATATCGCACCCTACAGCATGGCGGCAAGCTATAATCATGAGGCAGTGAGAGAAAGAAAACTCCTCCTGAACAAAAAAGAATTGGAAAAGCTGGAAACTAAGTCGGCTGAAAAGGGCCTTGCAATCATTCCCGTTCGTATATTTATCAATGACCGAGGCAAAGCCAAATTGGAAATTGCCTTGGCTCGAGGAAAGAAACTCCATGATAAAAGACAGGACCTGAAGGAAAAAGATGCAAAAAGAGAGCTCCAACGAATGGCCTTTGATTGATGCGTTTGGGATTTGCAGGCAGACCATTCTACCGGTTTACAGGCAGCCCACTTTTGATTCAGCTTTAGTCACTCAGTTGCTTTTTGGGGAGTGTTATCAGATCGTAGGCCTTACTTCAGACAGAAATTGGATCAGAATTTACCATGAGGACACTGGCATGGGAGGCTGGGTTTGGGCTCCTTTGATCAAGGAAATCACCGGTGCGGAATACCAAAACTTTTTGGATCAGGATTTTCAGATTGTCACCAGTCCAATTGCGGTGATTGAGTATTTGGGAGCCAACCTCTATCTGCTTCCCGGAAGCCGGCTTCATTTTTCCGAGTTTGAATTGTTCAACTGGCAGGACCATATCGGATTCACGGGAAATTATCGCGCGCATGCCAACAAGGCGAGCAGAGAAGAGCTTCTCGAGATCGGTACCCGTTTCTTGAATGCGCCTTTCCAGTCAGGTGGTCGGAGTCTTTTTGGTTTGGACGAAGAGCAGGGATTCGCCCTGATTTTTGGGATAGCAGGCTACAATTGGATTTCCGGGAAGATTCCGGGAAAAAGTGTGACACCCGAGCAGGCTGTACCGGGAGATCTATTTATTTTCAGGGATTTGGAAAAGCAAAAATCCCACTTTGGGCTTTTTCTGGGGGCTGAGGAAATCCTGTGGATGGACAATAAACTCAAAATCTCAGATATGGACGAATGGGAAGATTTTCTGAGAAACAATAGCAGTGAACAAGTCGTTTTTGACGCGAGATCAGTAGTAAGTTAAGGTATGGATAAGCGGGTGTTAGTTCTCAATTTGGATCATTCTCCGGTGGCTGTGGTCAGTCCTCAGAAGGCTATTGTCTTGGTTTTGCTGGAAAAAGCGAATGTCCTCTCGACCTACCAGCTTTTGGAAATCCGTACGGTGAGCAGAAGTTTTGAATACCCAGCAGTAATCCGTCTCAGTCAGTACAAAAATGTACCTTATCGCGGGGTACTGCTGAACAGAAATAATCTTTTTCGAAGAGACAACGGGGAATGCCAATATTGTGGAAGCCGACGTCATCTGACTATTGATCATATTATTCCCCGCTCCAAAGGGGGAAAAACCTCTTGGACCAATTTGGTGACTGCCTGTAATCGCTGCAATGTGAATAAGGGGGACAAAACACCTGAGCAAGCGGGGATGGTTTTGAAAACCGAGCCTTTCAAACCTTCCTTATCCTATTTTTTGGCGGAGTATGCAGAAAGACAGGCTGAGGAGTGGTTGCCTTTTCTTTCGGTATCTTCGGTCAAAGCTTAAGACTGGCTTTTGGCTAATAAAAGCTGAAATTCCAAAGGACTGCAGGATTGAAACCCATCGGCCTCCAAGTCTTCAAATATCTCCTCATCGGCTTCTATTGCCGTTTTTTCTATTTTTCCATCCGGATGAACAATCAGTTCTGTTCCCGTCCAATCTCCGGGATTTACCATGACCAAAACCTGATAATCGTCAAATACCCGCTTGAAATACTGTGCTATTGCCTTGGCCATTCTTTTTTTTCCAAAGGTAATAAAATCAATTACCTCTGCTTCGCATAGTCACAGGCTGTGCAAGATAAATCAAATCTGAAGGTGGTTTTTGGGTGGTTTTAATCTGGTCAAAAACAAAAAATGACTGGGCAATAAAGTCCCGCTCGTTTAGGGTTTTAATGGGCTTGATCCCAAAGTTTTCAACAAGGAAAAGTGGCCCATATGGTCCTATGATTTCATGTCCATTTTGGCTACGTTTTCTTTTTAATTTGAAAACTTCTCCACTTTCAAATTCAAATCTGGCATTTCCCCAAAAGTAACTTCCTTTTCCTCTTGCGATCTGTTGCTTGGAGTTTTGGTCTATGATTCTGGCGTTTTTGATTATCCCATAATTTTTATGATAAAACATGCGGGTAGTCCTGTTGCCTTGATGAAGATCCGCATATTGAAATCCAGGGTCCACTTTCAACAACGTGTTTTCACCTCCGCTTTCTTGGAATTTCACTTCAATCATGGGCAATTCCCAAGAAGCGGCAGACTGAGAGTTGGCTTGTAAGGAAAGGATCATCAATCCGAAAAGCAGAAAAAGAGAACGAGTTTTCATGGGAGTGGCTGTTAGTTGATAGCCTTAACGAAATCATTTGGTTGAGGTTCAATTGTTTTGAATCCTATTCTGATCCGCTCATTTATCAAAATGATAGCGAAAAATTATTTTTTTTGAAAAACCCGAAACGATGCTTTGTCTTTTCCAATCCCTTTCTAAATTTGTCGCATCCTTATGAAAACAATCGCAAACAAATACTGGTGGTGGCATTCAAGCTCTTTCCAAGGGAAAGCTCAGAAAGCCGTTGCCTAAATTTTGCGCAGCACATATCACAGAAGGCTTACTGGATTTCCCGGTAAGCCTTTTTTTATGAAAAAAAATAACCACTGATGAACCACATTAAGTATCCTATTCTCACCACTTACCGAAAGCGACTGGCTGACACGATCACTCCCGTGAGCATTTATCTGCAGATTAGAGATCGCTTTGCCAACCCGATCCTCTTGGAATCTTCCGATTACCACGGTCAGGAAAACAGCTATTCCTATATCTGCTTTAATCCCATTGCCACTTTTGATTTCAATGCCGGACAAGTCACCGAAAAGCTTCCGGACGGCAAGGAATTGAGCTATCCTGTGACCGCACAGAAGCGCCTGATGGACTGCCTCAGGGCTTTTGGAAACAAGTTTGACCCGACTCCGGACAAGTTCAAGTTCAGTACCAACGGGCTTTTTGGCTATATCCAATACGATACGGTGGGGTGGTTTGAAGACATCAAACTGAGCAAAACCACACCCAATGAAATCCCGATGATGCACTATGCGATGTACCAGAATATCATCGTGGTGGATCACTACAAAAATGAGCTCCATCTCTTCGAACATCGGGTGGCTGGGGCTAACAATCCCGAATACCTTGCTGAGATAGAAACCTTGCTCAACAATAAAAATATTCCTGCATACAGCTTCAAGCGAGTAGGAGAGGAAGTTTCCAACTATTCCGATGAGGAGTTTTTGAAAATACTCAATCAAGGCAGAGAGTATTGCTTTCGGGGGGATGTGTTCCAAATTGTGCTTTCAAGAAGGTTTTCGACCGAATTCAAAGGGGATGAATTCAATGTGTATCGGGCACTCAGATCGGTCAATCCTTCTCCCTATCTTTTCTACTTTGATTATGGGTCCTTCAAGGTTTTTGGAAGTTCGCCCGAGGCACAGATTGTGGTCAAAAACCGCAAAGCAACCATCTTCCCAATTGCAGGAACTTTCCGTAGAACGGGCAATGATGTCGAGGATGCAGAATTGGCCAAAAAGCTTTTCGACGATCCCAAAGAAAACTCAGAGCACGTGATGCTGGTGGATTTGGCTAGAAATGACCTTTCTCGATCCTCTGATGTGGTAGAAGTGGAGGTCTTCAAAGAAATCCAATACTACTCTCATGTGATTCACTTGGTTTCCAAAGTCACCGGTCAACTGGCTGAGGGAGCCAATCCGCTTCAGTTGGTAGCAGACACCTTTCCGGCAGGGACCCTCTCCGGAGCGCCGAAATACCGGGCGATGGAACTCATTGACGAACTGGAAAACGTCAGCCGTCAATTCTATGGAGGTGCAATTGGCTACCTGGGTTTCAATGGAGACTTTAATCATGCAATTTTAATCCGATCCTTTGTCTCGGAAAACAATCACCTGAGATTCCAGGCTGGAGCAGGAGTAGTGGCCAAAAGCTCGATTCCTTCCGAGTTGCAGGAAGTGGCAAATAAGCTGGAGGCGTTGAGAGTTGCTTTGCGGGCGGCCGAGAATATTTAATTGAAAAATTGGAAGATTTAAAAATTGAAAAATTATGGCCAAGTACGAGCGCTTTGAAGATTTGCCGGTATGGCAGCATGCCATTGAGATCGGAGTCAGAATTTACGAATTGGTCGATTCCGAAAAGGTGTTGAAGGATTATCGTGCTAAAGATCAGCTTGTTGGTGCAGCTATTTCAATTTCCAATAACATCGCGGAAGGTTTCGAATACAATAGAAATAAACAGTTCATTCGATACTTAAAAATAGCCAAAGGTTCAGCAGGAGAACTAAGAAGTCAGCTTTTTCTAATGATGAGAGCCGGAAAAATTGAAAAGGAGGTCTATGAATTTAACTACAATGACTTGGTCCTTTTCTCCAGTGAGGTAAAAGGTCTGATCAAATATCTACGAGACTTCGAAAAGAACCGAAAAAGGCAAGGAGGAGCGTAATCTTTCAATCTTTCAATTTTACAATCTTGAAATTTCAAATATGAAAATACTGGTACTCGATAATTACGACTCCTTCACCTACAACCTGGTCTATATCGTCCGGCAGTTGGGGTTTGGAGCGCAAATGGATGTCTTTAGGAATGACAAAATCAGTCTTGAAGATGCCTCCAACTACGATAAAATCCTTCTTTCACCTGGACCTGGCATCCCGTCAGAAGCGGGAATAATGCCTGAGTTGTTAAAGGAGTATGCTTCGACCAAATCCATTTTCGGAGTTTGCCTGGGGCATCAGGCGATAGGAGAGGCTTTTGGCGGTAGCCTGATCAACCTTTCTGAAGTACTTCACGGAGTAGCTTCCGAGGTGACGGTGCAGGATGATTTGTTGTTCAAAGACGTTCCGAATACATTCAAAATCGGCCGATATCACTCTTGGGTGATCGATGAGTCCACTCCTTCCCCGGATTTGGAAGTGATCGGCAGAACTCCGGATAAACAAATCATGGCCGTCCGACACAAACAGTTTGATGTCCGAGGAGTTCAATTCCATCCGGAAAGTATTTTGACCGAAAATGGTGTCAAAATCATGCAAAACTGGTTAGATTCTTAAATTTGAAGTTCACCCACCCACTATCACCCATGAAAGAAATTCTCAATCAATTGATCGCACATCAGACTCTTTCGCAAGAACAGGCTCGTGAAGTGCTCAAAAATATCGCCACCGGAGGCTACAATACGAGCCAAATTGCTGCTTTTATGACGGTTTACCTGATGAGAAGCATTACCGTAGAGGAGCTTCGGGGCTTCCGTGAGGCGATGCTGGAGTTGTGTATTCCTGTTGAAATCGACGAATACGATGCCATGGACCTTTGCGGCACCGGGGGTGACGGTAAGGATACCTTCAATATTTCCACGCTTTCGTCCTTTATCGTAGCTGGTGCAGGGCAAAATGTAGCTAAACACGGAAATACGGGGGTTTCTTCGATTTGTGGTTCTTCCAATTTGCTCCAATACTTTGGGTATCAGTTTACCAATGATCTGGATGAAATAAGACGCTCTCTGGACGAAGCGGGACTTTGCTTCCTGCATGCGCCACTTTTCCATCCGGCCATGAAAAATGTGGCGCCGATCCGAAAGGAACTCGGCGTGAAGACCTTTTTCAATATGCTCGGTCCTATGGTAAATCCAAGCTTTCCAAGAAAGCAACTGGTCGGCGTATTTAGCTTAGAATTGGCTCGTTTGTACGGGTATTTATACCAAGAAACCGACGGAAAATTTTCAATCCTTCACGCACTGGATGGATACGATGAGATTTCTCTCACGGGTCCGTTTAAGATGATTTCAAACTCGGGTGAGAAATTATATAATCCTGAAACTATCGGACTTTCTAGGCTTTCTGCTGAAAGCATCAAAGGAGGCGCTACAGTGGAGGAGTCAGCAAAAATCTTTGAAAACATATTGAAGGGAAAAGGGGAAAAAGCTCAAAACCAAGTCGTTATTGCTAATGCTGCGGCGGCTCTGGTGACAGCTCGAGAAGGATTGAGCTTTGCCGATGCGGTTTTGGAAGCCGAGGAAGTGTTGCTTAGCGGCAAGGCACTTAAAGTATTTAATGGTTTGGTCAATCCACAAACGACCGTTTCACTCGCTTAAAAAGTACTTATGAATATTCTGGAAAAAATCATTGCTGATAAATACAAGGAAGTAGACGAGAAAAAGAGTCTAATTCCTGTCAAACTGCTGGAAAAAAGCATCTACTTCTCCGGGCCGGTGGTGTCCATGAAAAAATATGTAAGTCATCCGGAAAAGTCAGGAATAATCGCCGAATTCAAGCGGAAGTCCCCGTCCAAGGGTTGGATCAATGCTTCGGCTTCCGTGGAGCAAGTCAGTATCGGATACATGCAGGCTGGGGCATCTGCGCTTTCCATCCTGACTGATAAGGAATACTTCGGAGGTACCAATGAGGATCTGAAAATTGCCCGAAAATTCAATTTCTGCCCAATCCTCCGTAAGGATTTTGTGGTGGACGAATACCAAATCATCGAAGCAAAATCTATCGGTGCCGATTGTATTTTGCTGATTGCGGCAGCTTTGGAACCGGAGAAATTGAAGTCTTTGGCCTACTTCGCCAAAAGTCTCGGGCTGGAAGTACTTATGGAGGTCCACGACGGGGAAGAACTTGACCGAAGTCTTTGTGATGCCCTGGATTTGGTAGGAGTGAATAACCGTAACCTAAAGACCTTTGAGGTTTCAATCGATACTTCTTTAGGTTTGGTAGATCGTATTCCCTCGACCTTTGTGAAGGTATCAGAAAGCGGGATATCCGAACCAAAAACCTTGGTTGAGTTGAAAAAAGCGGGTTTTGATGGTTTCCTGATCGGGGAAAACTTCATGAAATCCAGCCGTCCTGAGCAGGCCGCTTATAATTTCATCAAGGAATTTGGAAAGCTGAAAGCCTTGGAATCCGAGCTAAGCCAAGCCTGATGGAAATCAAAGTCTGTGGCATGCGAGAGCCGGAAAATATCCGAAGTTTGATTTCGGAAGTGAATCCGGATTGGATGGGATTGATCTTTTATCCCAAATCGCCCCGCTATGTGACAGATGAAAAAGCGGCTGACTTGAAGGAGCTTCCGGTGAAAAAAGTCGGGGTTTTTGTCAATGAAACAGAAGCTGAAATCCTGAGAAAAGTGGACCAATTTGGCCTTTCTGCCATTCAGCTACATGGAAGTGAGTCGCCTGATATAGTGAAAAGTCTGGCTAAAAAAACCGAAGCGGAACTCTGGAAAGTGATCTCTGTCGGAGCAGAGATTGATTGGCAAAGTCTGGAAGATTACCTGCCTTATGTGAGCAAGTTTCTTTTCGATACAGCCACTGCAGCGCATGGAGGCTCGGGAAGAAAGTTTGACTGGGAAATTCTCAAAACCTATCCCTTCGACAAAGGCTTTCTGCTGAGTGGAGGACTGGATGAAGAAAGTGCCGATGAGGTTTTGGCTTTGCGAAAGCAAATCCCCCAACTCCAAGGCGTGGATATCAACTCCAAATTTGAGGAGGCTCCCGGTCTAAAAAACATTGAAAAACTGAAGAATTTTAAAAGTCGCCTGATTCATGCAGGCACTCAAAACTAATAACCTTATATCTAGGAACCGATGATACGTGTAGATGAAAAAGGCTTTTACGGGAAGTTTGGAGGGGCATATATCCCCGAGATGCTTCATCCGAATATCGAAGAGCTGAGAGAAAATTATGAGGAGATCGTAGCCAGTCCGGAGTTTCAGCAGGAGTTTCAGACTTTGCTCAGGGACTTCGTAGGCCGCCCGACTCCGCTTTATTTTGCCACTCGTCTTTCCGAGCAATTCGGGGCGAAAATCTACCTTAAGCGGGAGGACCTTTGCCATACCGGTGCGCATAAAGTCAATAATACCGTAGGGCAGATTCTTTTGGCCAAAAGACTGGGCAAAAAACGCATTATCGCCGAAACGGGTGCCGGCCAACATGGGGTAGCGACTGCGACGGTTTGTGCCCTGATGGGAATGGATTGCACGGTCTACATGGGCGAGTTGGACATTCAGCGTCAGCGTCCCAATGTGGAACGAATGAGAATCCTCGGCGCCAAAGTCGTGCCAGCGACTTCCGGCTCCAAGACCCTCAAAGACGCGACCAATGAAGCTATGCGTGCCTGGATCAATAATCCGGTGGATACCCATTACATCATCGGTTCAGTAGTAGGTCCTCATCCCTATCCGGAGATGGTCGCTAGATTTCAGTCCGTCATCTCAGAGGAGATGAAGTGGCAATTAAAAGAAAAAGAAGGTCGCGAAAATCCAGACGCTGTCATCGCCTGTGTGGGTGGAGGTTCTAACGCTGCGGGAGCTTTTTACCACTATTACAATACGCCTGAAGTGCGCCTAATCGCAGCAGAAGCGGCAGGTTTGGGTATCAGTTCGGGGAAATCCGCTGCGACTACTGTGTTGGGGACTCCAGGGATTTTGCATGGTTCTAAGACCATTCTCATGCAAACCGAAGATGGACAAGTCGTCGAGCCACATTCCATTTCTGCTGGTCTGGACTATCCGGGAATCGGGCCGGTTCATGCGCACCTGTTTGACATTGGAAGAGCGGAGTTTGTAGCTGTTGAAGATGAAGACGCCATGAAAGCCGGGATTCTTCTCAGCCGAACAGAAGGAATTATCCCTGCGATCGAGACTGCCCACGCCATCCATGCCCTGAACATGATCGAATATCGAAAAGACGAGGTGATCGTGATCAATCTCTCCGGAAGAGGAGACAAGGACCTGGAGACATATATCAAGTGGGGAAATTATTGATTTATAGTCCGATGTAGGATGTCGGATGACCGATGGCCTAAGTAGGTCAAACAGCGGTCATCGGACATCGGGCATCAAACAACTGAGAAATGAATCGCATACACTACTTATTTAATACCAAACAGGATCGGGTGCTTTCGATCTACTTTACCGCTGGGTTTCCCAAGCTGGAGGATACCATTCCGGTAATGGAGGCCATTGAGGCAGGGGGAGCGGACATCATCGAAATCGGGATTCCGTATTCTGATCCTATTGCTGACGGTCCTACGATCCAAAACAGCAATATGATTGCCCTGGAAAATGGCATGAGCATGAAGAAGCTCTTTGAACAATTGAAGGGTTTCCGGGCTAAAGTACACCTTCCTGTGGTGTTGATGGGCTACCTGAATCCGATTATACAGTTTGGGATGGAGGAGTTTTGTAAAAAGTGCAAGGAAGTTGGAGTGGATGGACTCATCGTGCCTGACTTGCCGATGCAGCAGTACTTGGATGAATACAAAAGCCTATTTGACTCCTATGGATTGGTCAATACCTTTTTGATCTCTCCCCAGACTTCCGAAAAGCGAATCCGCGAAATCGATGAAAACACCGACGGATTTATTTACATGGTGTCTTCCCACTCGATCACCGGAGCCAAGGCTGATATTTCAGAAGAGCAGATCGCCTACTTCGAGCGGGTGAAAGCCATGAACCTCAAAAATCCCCGATTAATTGGTTTTGGTATTTCCGATGCCCAAACCTTCAGTACCGCTTCTCAATACAGCAACGGAGCGATAATTGGTTCGGCTTTTATCAAAAAAGTAAAAGATTCTACAAACCTGAGTCAGGACATCCAGGACTACCTGAGAAGTGTTAAAGCATAACAAACCTTATCTATTTCAGAATTTTGATTTACGATTTATGAGGTCATGTTGACCCTCAATCCTTATCTCCAAAAGCTTTGCTTTTTGTTTTAGAGATTGAAGTCCAAAAATGCCTCGTAAATCAAAAATCGTAAATCGTACTTAACTATGATTATCCAACTTCAGCCCGATATCACCGATTCCCAAAAAGAAAAACTGATCTCCAAAGTCAATGAGAGCGGTTACAAAACCACCGAGGTCAAAACCCAACTCGGCGACTACATCATCGGTATCGGTAAAAATGAATTTGACATACGCCGCATCGGTCAGATGGACGGCATTCAGGATATCCACATCGTCTCGGACGAATACAAACTGGTGTCAAAAAAGTGGAAAGCCAAGCCTACCTCCGTCGATCTTGGGGACGGAGTATTTATCAAGGATGGAGAAATGGCCATCATCACTGGTCCTTGCTCGATCGAATCCGAAGAGCAAATCCGCAAAGTGGTCAATCACTGCGTGGAAAATGGGATTACCATGATGCGCGGTGGAGTTTTCAAGCCAAGAACATCTCCTTATGCTTTCCGAGGGATGGGTATCGACGGTCTTAAACTGTGGCATTCCATCGCTTCTGAAGCAGGAGTGAAGATCGTCACTGAGGTGATGCAAACTTCCCAAATCGAGGAAATGTACCCTTACGTGGACATTTACCAAGTTGGTGCGAGAAACTCTCAAAACTTCAACCTTCTGGACGAACTAGGGAAAGTGGATAAAGCTGTGATGATCAAGCGAGGCATTTCTGGTACCATCGAAGAATTGCTTCAATCTGCTGAATATGTGTTTTCCGGAGGAAATGAAAAACTGATCCTATGCGAACGAGGTATCCGAACCTACGAACGCGCTTCCCGAAATACGCTGGATCTGAATGCTATTCCGATTTTGAAAGCCAAATCCCACCTTCCGGTAATCGTCGATCCTTCTCACGGTATTGGAATCCGGGCTTATGTGCCTCAGATGGCCTTGGCAGGGGTAATGGCTGGAGCGGATGGAATCATCTATGAATCCCATGAAGTTCCCGAGAAAGCCTTTTCCGACGGACAGCAGACACTGGATTTTGCCCAGAGTGCAAGACTAGCCGCTTGGATCAGAGAGATTTTTGCTAAAAGAAAAACGTTCGATTTGCTGTAATAAAACGTAACAGATTTGAGTAAGTGTCCTACTTCTTTGGGAGTAGGACAGACTAACTGATAGTTATAACATTTTAATTTAAAATGAGGAAAAAATTATTTTAGATAATAGATAATAAAGACCGGATTTTGATTCTCAGGTGTATTTAGTTTTTTAAGCTCCTTAGTAAATTCATTTTGATCTAGGTCCATAGATTTGATTCTTTCATAGGCGTAATCGGAATCTAAAGAAACAATTGCTGTTTTGGAGTGGATATCTCCGGGGGCTGATATCCCATCACTTGGTAATAAGTTGTCAAGTCCGTTTTCAAATTTGGAAATTAATTCAACACTGTTTTTTTCAGTATCAAGCAAAATAGTACTGTGTATTGATGGACCTTTAATTATGGGTAAGAGTATTTTCTTATTTCCTATATTAATGTAATTGTATAGATAATAGGCATCAGATAGATGAATTTGATCGTATATATCCATGGGATTGTGGACCTTTTCGGGATCTAGTTTCAATGGGTTATTTTCAATAGTAAATCGAATTATCGAGTGATTTCCTTCCCAATCCATTTTCACTAAATTATTGGAGTAAATGTCAAGAAAATAGAATTCGTCTTTTGAAACGGTCGAAAAAAAGTATTGGGTTTTATCTTCTAACACTTTGATAAATTCTCCCGGATAGTTTTCAAAAAATGTGATTTTCTTGTCTTCAGCATAGGTCTGTAGATTTAATTTTCCGATTCTTTTTTTAGAATCGACAGTCATCACATTTAGGAAGATAATTTCATTTTCCTTTTCGATAAGATCACCAATAAGACCTATTTCATTTACTTGGGTCTCTTCTAAAAAATTACCTTTCCAATCAAACTGAAGTATTTTTTTTGTTAATGCGCAGTAGACTAATAGTCGGTCTCCATTATTATTTATTCTTATAAAAGTTGGAGTTCTAAATTTTCCTGGTCCTTCTCCCGTCGCTTGAATGTCAAAAAGAAAATCGCCATTAGTATTGAACACTTGAATTTTTTTTTGTTTTTGAAAGTCAACCACAATTAGTTTATCCTCAAATACAATTGGATTATTTGCATAGGCAATAATTTCATCCTCTTTCGGATGAATAACTTCTGCCTTGGCCACGATATCTGCTAAAGGAATTTCAATTCCTTTAGCAGGATTGACAGAGTAAGTAATTAAAGATGGGGTTATTGTTTCCTCTTTTTTTGTTTGACAGAAGGTTAGTAAAGTTAATGCGGTTAGATAAATAGTTTTTTTCATATAGATGTTTACTTTTCCATGGCTTTCGCCGGAAAGCCATGGATTTTTTTAGTGGATAGAGTTATGCGTATTCCATAGGGCAACACCAACCACCTTCTTTGCAAGTATAAATTGCCCTATACTTGGGAACACCTAATTCTCCTACACTCACGGATGTTCCTGTTTGAACTTGAGAATGCAAGGCTATCTCTGTTCCAGGACAGGCTTCATAGATCTTTGCATCTTGGCCTTGCACATCTAGGGAGTGATACCCGAAGAATCCAAGGAAGGCCAAAACCAACCCAAGTTTTGCCGAAATTGATTGAAAGTTTTTCATTGTGTTTTATTTGGTTCAGGACAAAAATGTGGACTTATTTTTTAAATAAATCGGACAAAATCGGACAAATTAGTTTTGAGGGCATTGCTCTAAATTTTTTTCTTCTGAGATCAGCTTAAAATTAGTCTAACATTTACCAATTTAGATTTGTTTCGTAACTGTCCATATTGTATGATTGGATGTAGTTTACATTTTCCAACTGATTCACACTTTTTACCCATGTCCCGAAAAGCCAAGTCCCGTCAGGAAATCGCCCAAGAGTTTGGGATTTCTGCCAAGACCCTTTCCCGGTGGTTTTTAAAGGAGAATCTCAATATCCCCAAAGGATTGATCTCTCCCAAAAGTCAAGACTTGATTTATGAAAAATTTGGAAAAGGTATAGGCCAAAAACAATGACTTTAGGACAGAAGTCTGGCTTAAGGAAAACTTTTGACCTTCTGTAAAAAACTTTTGTACTAAGCCAAAACCCTGCTTAAATTCGAAGCATGAATCCGACACCAAGAACCTACGTGCATCATTCTTATCACTTCCTCCAATGAGGGATAGGGATGACTTTGGTTTTTGCTGAAGATATAAAAAGGCCTATTCCGTAACCGGTTTAGGCCTTTTCTAGTTTTAGAAGTAAAAAGAACAGTTATAAACCCAAATAGAAAATGAGTAACCAAGCCAAAGACTGGGTCTTTTCCGACCCGAGACTGAAAAAAATGAGGCAGGATTACGCTGCATACACCGAGGAGGATTTTAAAGTATGGAAGATTCTCTTCGAAAGGCAAATGCCCAACCTTCCCAAAGCTGCCTCTAAGGCCTATTTGGAAGGGGTGAAGACGGTGAAATTTACCGCGGATCGCATTGCCAACTTTGAGGAACTAAACGAGATCCTTTTGAAAACTACCGGATGGGCAGTTCAGGTAGTTCCCGGCCTGATTGATGACGATTTGTTTTTCGGTTTGATGAACAACAAGCGTTTTCCTTCTTCCACCTGGCTACGAAAAATGGAACAGCTGGACTACCTCGAGGAGCCGGATATGTTTCACGATGCCTTTGCCCACATGCCTTTGCTGACCAATCAGCATTATGTGGATTTCCTGGAAAAACTGAGCGGAATCGCACTTAAGCACATTCAGGACCCTTGGGCGATTCAGTTGCTGAGTCGGATTTACTGGTTTACGATTGAGTTTGGATTGATTCGCGAGGAGGGGGAACTGAGAGTGTATGGAGCAGGGATTTTGAGTTCGGCAGGAGAAACGAAGTTTTCGCTTTCTGAGGAACCCAAACATTTCCCCTACGACGTGCGCCACATCATGAGTACCGAGTACTGGAAAGATCGCTTCCAGGATAAATATTGGGTGATCGACAGCTACGAGCAGCTTTTCAATTCCCTTCCTGAGATTGAGGAGGTTTTGGAGGAGATGCTTTCAGCTAAAGAAGCTAAGAGCTAGACATAAGACTTTAGACGCTAGACATAAGACGTAGACACTAAGTCTTAATTCTTGTGTCTAGCGTCTTGATACTAAAGATGAAAATAGCAGTAATCAAATACAACGCCGGCAATGTCCAATCGGTGCTCTACGCCTTGGAGCGATTGGGTGCAGATGCGGTGCTGACGGATGATCCGGAGGAAATCCACGCGGCGGACAAGGTGATCTTTCCCGGTCAGGGAGAAGCGAGTTCGGCGATGACCTACCTCAAAGCCCGTCAACTCGACCAAGTCATCAAGGATATCAAGCAGCCTTTTTTAGGAGTATGTTTGGGTTTGCAGTTGCTCTGTGAGCATTCCGAAGAAAACGATACCGAGTGCTTGGGGATCTTTCCGGTGAAAGTGAAACGCTTTATTCCTGAGAATTCACAGGAATTCAAAGTGCCTCACATCGGTTGGAATGAAATTGAAAATTTGGCCGACAATGTCTTGCTAAAGGATCTGCCTAATCCGAAGTTTCTGTATTATGTTCATAGCTACTACGCTGAATTGAGCGAGGCTACCATTGCTACCACTCATTATATTCATGACTTTACCGCTATTCTCCATCGGGATAATTACTGGGCGATTCAGGCCCACCCAGAGAAAAGCAGTACGGTCGGGGAGAAGTTGCTTGCTAACTTCTTAAACATTTAACCAATTTACGATGTACGATTTTTGATTTACGAGACCTTTAGGAACTTCAATCCTATTCTTCAAAGGTTGGTTCTTAATAAAAATGATTGAGGTTAATATTGAGGTCGTAAATCGTACCTCGTAAATCGTCAATATTTCCAAATCTTCTAATTTCCCAATCCACCAATCCAAAATGTTCATAATCCCAGCAATCGACCTTATCGGAGGCAAGTGCGTTCGCCTCAGTCAGGGTGACTACAGCAGCAAAAAAGAATACCATGACGACCCACTCGAAATGGCCAAGCGTTTTGAAGGCGCTGGAATCACAAGATTGCACTTGGTGGATCTCGATGGCGCCAAGGCTAAAAAAATCGTCAATGGAGCTGTTTTGGAACGAATTTGTGCTGGAACGAGTCTTCAGGTGGATTTTGGAGGAGGAATTCAAGCCGATGAGGAGATCGAAAAAGCCTTTGCCCTTGGAGCCAAGCAAGTGACGGGAGGAAGTATTGCAGTAAAAAATCCGGGTTTATTCGATGAATGGATCACGAAGTACGGTTCGGAGAAAATCATTTTGGGCGCCGATGCCAAAAACAAGAAAATTGCCGTCGGAGGATGGGAAGAGACCACTTCGGTGGAGTTGATTCCTTTTATCAAAAGCTATTTCGAAAAAGGAATCCGCTATGTGATCTGCACCGATGTAGCCAAAGACGGCTTGCTTCAAGGGCCTTCGGTGGATCTTTATCGCGAGATTTTGCAGGAAATTCCTGAGTTGAAATTGATTGCCAGTGGAGGAGTGTCCTCGGTAAAAGACCTTGAAGAGCTAGAGAAAGTCGGAGTTTACGGAGCGATTGTGGGAAAAGCTTACTACGAGGGAAGAGTGACGCTGGAGGAATTGGCAGCCTTTTAATTTACGATTTAGGATTTTTGATTTACGACGTTATTCTGAACTTCAATCATTAAAAAGGAAATCCTAACCTTTGGATTTCAAGTTTGAGGATTCTTGAAATCTCGTAAATCGTCATTCGTAAATCGTAAATCTTCCACCATCGAACTCCGAATATTGAATAATGAAGTTTTGAAAATCAAATCATGCTGACTAAAAGAATCATCCCCTGCCTTGACATCAAAGACGGACGCACCGTCAAGGGAGTCAACTTTGTCCAGCTTCGAGACGCCGGGGATCCGGTGGAGTTGGCGAAAATCTACTCGGACGAGGGCGCGGACGAATTGGTCTTTTTGGATATCACAGCCACCGTCGATAAAAGAAAAACCCTCGCCGAACTCGTAACCAAAGTGGCCAAGGCGATCAATATTCCATTTACCGTGGGCGGAGGTATTTCCACTGTGGAAGATGTGAAGGTCCTTTTGGCAGCAGGTGCTGACAAGATTTCCATCAATTCCGCGGCAGTAAAAAATCCCGGAGTGATCGACGAAATGGCCAAGGAATTTGGTTCGCAGTGTGTCGTGGTCGCGATTGATACCCGGAATGTGGATGGGATAGATTTTGTCCATACGCATGGGGGAAGAAAACCAACTTTGCACCGCACTCAAGCTTGGGCTCAGGAAGTGGCCGATCGAGGAGCGGGTGAGATTTTGCTTACTTCCATGGACCACGATGGGACCAAGTCAGGCTTTGCTAATGAATTGACAGCGGAGATATCCTCAGCCTTGTCCATTCCTGTAATTGCTTCCGGAGGAGCGGGAAATATGCCCCATTTCAGGGATGTGTTTACCTTTGGAAAAGCAGATGCAGCTTTGGCAGCGAGTATTTTCCACTTCAAGGAAATCGGAATCCCTAAACTCAAGTCTTATTTGATTGGAGAGGAGATTAGTATTAGAAAGTAATTGAGGTTGATTGAAAGATATGCTTCGCGAGATAAGACTGGAGATATACTTCGTGAGATAGAAAAAAAGATAAAATATAAAAGGGGGCTGAATTGTGCTTTAAGCTGACGGCAATACAAAATATTGGCTTTAGCCATATCTTAAAATTATCTGCGCAGCTATCTTTTTTCAGAAAATGAAATAAAAATTCGAATTACCATGAACATCGACTTTACAAAAATGAACGGCCTTGTTCCGGCTATTGTCCAGGATGCCTTAAGCGGAAAAGTCCTGATGCAGGGATTTATGAATGCCGAGGCATTGGCTAAAACGCAGGAAACCGGGATGGTGACTTTTTTCTCCCGAAGTAAAAACCGACTTTGGACTAAAGGCGAGACTTCTGGCAATTTTATGGAGTTGGTGTCGATGAAGGAAGATTGTGACGGAGATTCCATTTTGATCCAAGCCAATCCAAGAGGCCCTGTTTGTCATACTGGAACCGATACTTGTTGGGGAGAGGAAAATGCTTCGAAAACCGGCTTTATCGACCAACTTCGCGCGATCATCAAAGACCGTAAAAACAACCCTTCCGATAAATCCTATACCGCTTCCCTTTTTGCCAAAGGAATCAATAAAGTCGCCCAAAAAGTAGGAGAGGAAGCGGTAGAAATCGTCATTGAAGCCAAGGATGACAATAAGGAGCTTTTCTTGGGAGAGGCGGCCGATTTGCTTTTTCACTACCTCGTCCTGTTGGAAGCCAAAGGTTACGAACTCGATGAAGTGATGGAGGTGTTGATTCAGCGACATAAAAAATAAGCCCGGATTTTTGTCCGGGCTTGAGCCTCTATATTTTTTCAATAGGCAGGAAACTCCTGTTCCAAGCCTTTAAATCCGTCAATCATTTCCCAAACGGGCTTGTAGTATGTATTGGCCCATCTTCCACTGACTCCACCATCCTGGATATATTGTAAGGCGGCTGCAAGTCGAAGATCACGTGGATCTCCCCAATTGAATTCGGGACTGTCACCCACTCTGAAATTAGCGGGGAAACCTTCAAAATACTCGGCTTTTCCCTGGGAGTTTGCGATTGCAAAAGTGATGGGGACTAACTCGACATTGTTGGTTTCTAAAGTTCGGCTATAGCGGGAGAGCGGAAATGAGCCTACAGGCTTCCCGAATGTATTGTCCCCGATCAGCACCACTTCCATGTAGGGTTCAAGGCTGTTGATAACCAATTCGGACGCAGAGGCAGACCCTCTTGAGGTGATGAAAATGACCCTATTGAGTGCGAGATTTCCTATTTTGTTGAAATTCTCGGTTTCATTTAAGCTGAACTTCAGGGAATTGAGCTTGTTGGTGTACATCACTTTTCCGGTATTGGAGCTTTGGATCAGATAATTGAGAATCTGCTCGGCAACTGCTACAGAACCGCCTCCATTGTATCTCAGATCGATAATAAGCTCATTTATGCCCTGATTTTGGAAAAACTCCATGGAATTCTGCACTTCCTGACTACGGGTTGGAGAAAGTCCGGCGGTTGCCCGAAAGCTCTGATAAGCCCAATAGCCCACTTTTTTTCCTCCTTCTTCGAAAACCCTTCTGTCCAACACTGAATTGGACTGATACTCTGCTTTCACATTGGTTCGGGTAGTTGTAGTTCCGTCAGGAAGTCGAAAGGTAAAGGAATTGGAAATGCCCGGGTCAGATGGACCTAACTGGAAGTCATACCCTCCTGAGGAGGTTTTATAAGATGCGATTGGCTTTCCGTTGATTTCGATGATTTCCCAACCTCTTTCCCAGCCGTCTTTTCCTGCAGGGGCTTCCTTGAAAACAAAGGAAACAAATAGCCTCTCCTCAGCAGTGAAGGCAAATCCAAATCCATGACCGGCATTGCGCCCTACGAAAGAATTGTTGAATGCTTGCTGAGTAGTCAAATAAGAAAACCTATCCAGAGGCTTGAAAATAATGGCATCCAGAAGATCTTCATTGCTTTCATATTGGGCTAAATCAACCGAAGTGGGTAATTCCAGATTCCAGAAATACCACTCTCGCATGACATCCACAATGGCCTTTTTTACTTCCTGTCCAGGAACAACCGGTGTCGGAGCTTCTTCGGTATCACAAGCCCAAACCCCCAACAAAACCCATACAAATAACCAATTGAGCTTTTTCATAAGATGTAATTTGTTCGATTAACGAAGTAAAGTGTGAAAAAGGTTTAGATGGCTATATCGTAAACCTTAACTGTCTTCCACATTGCAGAATATTTTTGGATAAACTCCAAATGTAAAGGGTCTGTTTGATAGGCAGCCTGGGCCTCGAGAGAATCGAAAAAAAGCGTACAAGAAACGTGGAAACTATGATCCACTACATCTCTTTTTTCCGTGGGTGCAGGCGTACCCATGATAAATTTAGAGACGTCCTTACATCGTCCGAGCATAGGGGCAGCATCTGTCATAAATTCTTTTAAATCGGATTCTTTGTGTAGCCAGAAGTAAACCTGGTGAATAAGTGGTTGAGCCATGGATTTGGAATAGGTAAAATGAATTGGAAATAAGGAACCAGCACCTGCCATTCCCAAAGACTGTAAGACTTTTCTTCTAGAAGTCATGTATTTTGATGATTGATATTAGCTTTTTGAATAGGTATATCGGAAGCGATTTTAAAGATAAAAATTTAAATTGCTATTCTCTTATTGGACCGTTTTAGCTTTTTCAATTGAGCTGTTTTTATAAAATATAATTATGAACTATCGAGTTCTTGGAAAAACAGATTGGCAAGTCTCAGAAGTAGGCCTCGGTACCTGGCAGGTTGGAGGTGGCTGGGGAAGTGCTTTTGAGCCCAAAAAAGCGAACCAAATTTTGCATACTGCCTTTGACTTGGGAGTCAACTTTGTGGATACCGCAGATGTGTATGATGGTGGCTTGAGTGAAGCTGCTGTAGGAAAGGCTGTCCGTGAAAGGGGGGAGAAAATCTTCATTGCCACTAAGTGTGGACGGAGAATTCAGCCTCATGTCAATGAAGGCTATACTCCGGAGCGACTGAGGAAGCATGTGGAGGATAGCCTACGGAATCTTGGGGTAGAACAAATCGATTTGATTCAACTTCATTGCCCGCCTGGACCGGTTTATTTAAGAAGTGAAATTTTCTCGCTTTTTGAAGATTTGAAAAGAGAGGGGAAAATTGCCGCAATGGGAGTGTCTGTGGAGCGGATCAATGAAGCCATGACTGCGATGAAGTACGATATTGTTTCGACAGTTCAGATCATTTTCAACCTTTTTCGTCAGCGGCCAGCCGAGGTCTTTTTCCGACATGCCAAAGTAAACAATGTGGGATTGATAATCCGGGTACCTTTGGCAAGCGGTTTATTGACAGGAAAAATCACAAGAGACACTCATTTCTCCAGGGATGATCACCGGTATTTCAATCGGGAGGGGAAGGCATTTGACAAGGGAGAGACCTTCTCCGGTGTTCCTTTGGATAAGGCATTTCCCGCTTTGGAAGAATTGAAAGGGAAGTTTTCTGGAAATGAGGAATTAGCCCTGCAAGCCCTTCGATGGATACTGATGTTTGAAGAAGTGGGTACAGTAATCCCCGGTGCTTCTTCCCCGGAGCAGGTAGTCAATAATGTGCAAGCTGCCAATCTTCCATTACTCTCAGAAAGTCAAATGAAATCGGCTCAAACAGTCTACGAGAAATACATCAAAGAGGAAGTTCATGGCAATTGGTGAGTTGCCAGGTGAGCTAATTTTACCCGCTAAATAAACAAAATTGAATAGGCCCTAAAAACAAGAAACCTCCAAATCGGAGGTTTCTTGTTTTCTAATATTAAGCTTCTTTTTTAGCCATTCTTGCTCTTTCGTTCTCATCCAAATAGATTTTTCTCATTCGGATAGATTTTGGAGTGATTTCCAGGTATTCATCCTTTTGGATGTATTCCATGGATTCTTCCAGAGAGAATCTCTTAGGAGGAGCAATTCTTACGTTGTCATCTGACCCGGAAGCACGCATGTTAGTCAGTTTCTTTCCTTTCTGCACATTCACTACCAAGTCATTATCTCTAGAGTGCTCACCGATTACCTGACCGGTATAGAGTTCGTCTCCCGGCTCGATAAAAAAGATTCCACGGTCCTGAAGCTTGTCAATCGCATAAGCAGTACATTGACCGCCTTCCATGGAGATCAATGAACCGTTGATTCGGCCTGGGATAGGACCTTTGAAAGGCTCATAAGCAGTGAATCTGTGATTCATAATCGCTTCACCCTGTGTGGCGGTAAGCACGTTATTTCTCAAACCGATCAGACCTCTGGAAGGAATCTTGAACTCCAAGTGCTGAAGATCACCTTTTGGCTCCATGATCAAAAGTTCACCTTTTCGTTGTGTAGCCAATTCGATCACTTTTCCGGCTGTTTCCTGCGGTACGTCTACTACCAAGGTTTCGATCGGCTCGCATTTTACTCCGTCGATTTCCTTGAAGATTACCTGTGGCTGACCTACCTGAAGCTCGTATCCTTCTCTTCTCATGGTCTCGATCAAGACAGACAAGTGAAGAATGCCTCGGCCATAGACCAAGAATCGGTCTTCAGAATCCGTAGGCTCTACCCGTAGCGCAAGGTTTTTCTCAGTTTCCTTCATCAATCGGTCTCTCAGGTGACGGGAAGTCACAAACTTTCCTTCTTTTCCGAAGAAAGGAGAGTTGTTGATCGTGAAGAGCATGTTCATCGTAGGTTCATCGATGGCAATACGAGGAAGCGGCTCAGGATTTTCCACGTCTGCGATGGTGTCTCCGATTTCAAAGTCTTCGATGCCGGTCACTGCACAGATGTCCCCGGCAGTTACGGTCTGTACTTTGTTTTTCCCAAGACCTTCAAAGGTATGAAGCTCTTTTACTCTCATTTTCTTGATGGATCCATCCGCTTTGCAAAGGGCGATTTGCTGGTTTTCTGAGATGGTGCCTCTTGCTACTCTACCGATGGCAATCCGGCCCACGAAGCTGGAGTAATCCAAGGAGGTGATTTGCATTTGAAGAGTTCCTTCGGAGATTTTTGGAGCAGGGATATATTCCAAGATCGCATCCAAAAGCGGTAGGATGGAGTCCGTTGGGTTTTTCCAATCCGGTCCCATCCAGTTTTGCTTGGCAGAACCATAGAGGGTGTGGAATTCCAATTGTTCTTCAGTAGCATCCAAGTTGAACATCAACTCAAAAACTGCCTCATGAACTTCATCAGGGCGACAGTTTTCTTTGTCTACTTTATTTACTACCACGATAGGGGTAAGGCCAAGAGCAAGCGCTTTGCCCAATACAAATCGGGTCTGCGGCATAGGTCCTTCGAAGGCATCCACCAAAAGGATTACCCCATCGGCCATTTTCAATACCCGTTCCACTTCACCGCCAAAGTCGGCGTGACCTGGAGTGTCGATGATGTTGATTTTGTGGTCTTTGTAGCGTACAGATACGTTTTTGGAAAGAATGGTGATGCCGCGTTCACGTTCCAGGTCGTTGTTGTCGAGAATCAGGTCGTCGAATTGCTGATTTTCTCTGAAGATTTTTGAAGCGTGGATGATCTTATCCACGAGGGTTGTTTTACCGTGGTCAACGTGAGCGATGATCGCGATATTCCGAATATTCTGCATGGTTTGCCTAATTGAAGGCGCAAAAGTAAGAATTTAATTTGGGAGTAAGGTTATCGCCCCATGAAGTTTCTGAATTCCCAAAAGTGCAATTGACAGAGACTTACCTGATTTGCTACTTGTCCAAATTCCAAAAATGATGCTTTTTTAAGGGCTCAAACTCTTCATCCATGGCTCGACTTTCTTTTTTGGTTCCCATCCTGTTTTTTTTGATTTGGTTAGGGTCGTTTTTGATCGTGGGATTGGAAGAATCCGGGTATGCGTTTGTGCTTTTTTGGTTTGCCTTGGCTTTTGGGTTGCAATCAAAACCAGCATGGAAGGCCTTCAGTTTTCCGGTTTCTATTTTGGGAGTAGTCGCTTTGGGGATGTTTTTCCCTCAGTATTTTCAGGAAATCCAAGGCTTCAAATTGACTGGATTGATCAATCCTCTGATTCAGATCATCATGTTTGGGATGGGAGCAACTCTGAGTTGGAGGGATTTTGGGGCTGTGGCCAAAAGTCCCAAATCTGTGGGGATCGGAATTTTGGCTCAGTTTAGTATTATGCCACTGATCGGTTTTGGCTTGGCCAAAATCAGTGGGTTGGAGCCAGAGGTCGCCGCAGGGCTGATTTTGGTTGGTTCATCTCCAAGTGGGACGGCTTCGAATGTCATGGCTTTTCTGGCCCGGGCGAATGTGGCACTTTCGGTGACTTTGACCTCAATCACCACACTTATGGCTCCACTGATGACTCCGATTTTGATGAAACTTTTGGCAGGGCAGTTTATCGAGATTGATCTCCTCAAGATGATGTGGGATATTTTTAAAATCATTTTGCTACCGGTAGGAGCGGGGCTACTGGTAAATCAGGTTTTGGGCTCAAAATCTTCTTGGATTGAAAAACTCTTACCGCTGGTCTCTATGCTCGGGATTGCCTTGATTATTTTAGTGATTACCGCAGCCGGAAGGGATAGTCTGCTGGAGATTGGAGGTGTTTTGATCTTGCTGGTTTTGCTGCACAATCTGCTTGGATATGGGATTGGGTATGGTTTTTCCCGAATGATCGGAATGAAAGAGCAAGATGCCCGAACACTCGCGATAGAGGTAGGAATGCAGAATGCAGGTTTGGCTTCAGGCCTTTCCAATATTCTGGGAAAGATCGCTACAGTGGGTTTGGCTCCTGCTGTTTTTGGCCCCTTGCAGAATGTGACCGGGTCGATTCTGGCTACTTTTTGGAGTAAAAAGAATGTCAAAAAAAATAGTTTGACCTAGATATAATTTTTTCCATAAGGCGTAGTTATTAGTGAAATTAAAATCAAATGAAAAGCTGTCTTCTCCAATTCTTTGCAATTTTATTTTTTAGCTCATCTGTGGCTCAAGTTCAAACTAATGCTGCCAAAAAAGCATCCCAAATTTTAAGCAAGGAAAATTATAGGTCTTTAAGTGATGATTCGGGTTATTATTTATTTCCTCATTTTGGAATGAGGTATGGGAACGCTCCTGATTATTTACAAACAGGAATAGAAGATCTTAGTCTTATTTATGGACTTGGATTAGGTTATAGGATCGAAAACCTCTCTCTCGAATCGGGCTTATCTGTTGTCCACCACTCTTCCAGTTCCATTTATTTCCCGATATGGGAGAGAAGAGAATATTTGATGAATTCAGATTTGGCTTTTTTAGTGCTCCCACTAACATTCAGGTATGATATTCCTACAGGAGAAAGGGAAAATTTCAGATTTGGAGCTTTTTTTAATGCAAATTGGTCAATGATTTCGCTCAAAGATGATGATACCCGATCTGGAATTATCCAAGACGGGGAAAATCAAACATCGTATTCCATCATTTCATCAGCGAAAAGCCCCTTTTTCTTCAAGACCGGTATCCACTCTCGGTTAAGGGTTTTGAATACGGCTTTCTTGAATTTTGAATTAGGTACCTTTTTCTCCTTGGATACCAATAGGGAATACCAAGTTCAATTTGGAGATGCTCCTGCAGGTCAGTTTGATCGGAGTTGGGAAGGACTCACTTGGTCTGTTGGAGGAATACTTCCTTTAAGTGTGTTTGAGGCTAAGTTTGGAAAGAAAGAATAGACTATTCTTTGAAGTACTCCTTAAAAACCCCCGCCCAAATCTTATATCCTTCTGCATTCAAATGCAATTGATCTTCTAGATACAGTTCGGGCCTTGGACTGCCATCAGGATTGGTCAGCGCATCCCAGACATCCACAAATGACACGTTTTCCTTGGCTCGGCAGTATTCGCTCAGCTTTTGGTTAAAAATCCGGTAGTTGGCTTTTTTCTCCCAGCGGGAAGGACTGGGTTTGGCGCCGATCAGGAAAATCTCCGTATTGGGATTGATCAGATGAATCCGGGTCACGATGTTGTCCAGGCTGGTCAGGATGGATGCCACCTCCACATTTGCCCAGAGGTCATTGTCTCCTTCGTAGATAAACACTCTCGAAGGCTCAAATTTGATAACCAAAGGAAAAAGATGACGCTCCAAATCCGAAGCTTTTGAGCCCCCAAACCCGGTATTGATCAGATTTTCTTCGGCAAAAGTCTCTTCAAGGCTACTCCACATGCGGATTGTGGAACTTCCTGTAAAAACTGTGCCTCCCGGACTCCAGCCCAGGCTATCGTATTTAGCAGAAATTCGCTTTACTTCGTTTTCAAAAGGAACTTCTTGGGCTTGGATACTCCTTGCCCAAATCGCCAAAAGGCATAGAAATGGAAGTATTATTCTTTTCATCGAATCAAACTTAAACCAAAATTCCCCTGAACCAAAACCGTTCATCCCTTGATCGAAAACGTACAGACCGTACAATTTGGAGTTCTGTTCAGTCAGCAGTCAATTTTTTAAAAAATGCCTTTCTATCCCTGAATTGCGTGTTTTCATCCCTCAAGCCGGTTGTAAGGAACCCAGCCTAAGCTTTTGGAAAGATTTTAGCGTTGATACCCATATCCCAATCAACAATCTTCCATAACATGAGCCGAATCACCCAATTCTTTTGGTTTTGCAGCGGAGCCAATTTTGCCATTTTGAAAAGAACCCCTACCGAGTCAAATAAGTATGTAGGAATCGGTGCCACCGTCTTTTTCACAGGAGTTTTGGCGGCCTTGGCAGCTGGATATGCCTTGTTTACCGTGTTCCAAAGTCTCCTTCCGGCCATCTTTTTTGGGCTGCTTTGGGGGATGATGATCTTCAATCTGGATCGGTTTATCGTATCAAGTATGCGAAAAAAGGAAAACGCTTGGGTAGAATGGAAGCTGGCGATTCCCCGTCTGGTTTTGGCAGTTTTGCTGGCTTTGGTGATTTCTAAGCCTTTGGAATTGAAGATGTTTGAGCGGGAGATCAATCGGAAGCTGGATGAGAAAAAGACCGAGTTTATCGCCCAATCCAAAGCCAATCTGGCCAAAGGCTTTCCTGAAATTCAGGAACTGGAAGCCAAAATTGATACGCTGAAGTCGGAAATCGGCCAAGCGGAAGCTTTTCGGGATCAACTCCAAAAGGAATACGATGCGGAGCGGTTTGGGGAAAAAACATCCGGAACCAGTGGCATCGTCGGATTGGGTACCAACGCCAAGAAAAAGGAGCAACAACTCGATGCTGCTCAGTTGGCTTTGGAAGGCTTGAGAAGCCGAAATCAAATCCGAATCGACACTTTGGAAGCCCAAATTCGGGAGTTTATGGCTCTTCGTCAGGCGGAGTTTGAAAAGCAGCAACCCGGAATTGAGGGATTTGACGGCTTGGCGGCGCGGATGGATGCGCTAGCAGTGTTGACTTCTGAAAGCTCTGCGATGGCTCTTGCCAATGTGTTTATCATGCTGCTCTTCATCGCGATTGAGACTGCTCCGATTTTTGTCAAACTGATTTCCAGTCGTGGACCTTATGATGAACTCCTTGAGCTTCATGAGGATAAAGTGAAGCTCTTCAAAGGGGAAAAATGGACCATCGCGAAAGGAGAATCAGAGGCCAGAGTGGGCTATTTTCAGGATACTCATTTCTATGCGACAGACTTGAAGAAGGAAAGAACCAACAGGAAAAACCGGGCGGAAACCGATCGGGAATTGACCAATTGGGATTGAAAAGGAAAGAAAATCAGGGAGTTGTTTTGAAATACGTGTAAATATTTTTTTCTTTACGGCAATTATTTAAAGGACTAAGCTATGGACACAAAAATCACATTGTCTTTCAATAAAGACATCATTGACCGAGCCAAGGATTTTGCCGACCAAAATAACATCAGCCTTTCCAGGCTGACAGAGTTTCTTTATGCCCAGATGACTTCCAAAAATTACAAGTCTTTGGATGAGCTGCCGATTGCTGATTGGGTGAGTATGGTTTCCGAAGGAGAGGTTGAATATAAGCGCATGCCTTCCAGTCGTAAGGCAATGAAGGATGAATTCTTCGATTCTAAAAAATGAGGGTGTTTCTGGATGCGAATGTCCTGGTGTCCGTGTTGAATAAGGAATACCCACTTTTTCCCCACTCTGCAAGGATTTTGAGTTTGGCGGATCAGCTAAGGTTCCAACTCTACACTACACCGATTTGTCTGGCTATTGCTTTTTATTTTGCAGAGAAAAAATCAGGAACAGCGCTAGCGAAGCAAAAAATGCAGGTTCTTTCTTCCAGACTCCACATTGCCTCCGTGGATGGGCAGACCGTTAAAGACGCTGTTTCAAATCCCAGTGTGTTAGACTTTGAAGATGGTTTGGAGTATTATTCCGCCTTGCAGCATGACTGCAAGGCTATTATCACAGAGGATTCGGAGGGGTTTTATTTTTCTAAAATTCCAGTTTATGATTGCCGGAAGTTTTTGGAACAGGTGGTTTTTTGAAGTTGAAGCCCTCCAAGGGTTCAAAACCCTTGAAGGGTTTTGTTTGCCACCTGGTCCAATTGATCCATAGTTTGGCTAACTGATTTCCACTCGGCAAATCCGACGATTTTTATCAAAAAGCCCAGAAACTTTCCGGGGTTGATCAGTTTTTTGGCCAAGGCGGAAATGTTTTTGTCCCGATCCTGAATTTGGAAAGCCTTGTCTGGGTCTGCATGGTATTCGCCGGCATATTTCCAGGCACCATCGCGGGCAAGTTGGATAGAGAAGTTGAGTAGCATTTCGTCCCGACCTTTTGCCAAAGGAATCAATAGGCCGAAAACTGGAGATACCTTGCTGATATTGGACTTGACTCCATCGACCAGTTCGGCTAGCACTGAATTGATTTTGTCAAAATCCCCTTTAATGCCATTCAAATCTTTGCCTTCCATGGTTTCTGAGGCAGCGATTCCCAAGTCCAAATTGATATGCGCATTAATACCGAGGAAAAGGTGCTGCAAAACGAGATGACCTGAGGTTTTACTCGCTTCGAAAGCTAATCTCCAGCTTTCGGTTGGCTTTTGACCTTTTATCCAAAGCTCATAAGCATCGATAAATCGCTTGGCAAAAAGTACATCCAAGACTTCCATTCTGGGATTGTCCTCAAATTCCCCTGCGAGAATCCCATCTCGGACTCTTCTTGTCACCTGACGGTATAAAATCGCAAAATACCCCATTCGGCTCTCTGAGTTGCGGCATTCGTCGACGATCTGATCCATTCGGATCAATACTTCTTCAATTGTTTGCATGCGTTATTTGAAAAAACTTTCTAAAACATCTCCTACATAATAGGCGACCACAGCTGCCAGTAATCCCAAAGCAACGGTCTCCAAAATACTGCGAAATGTGGAGGTCTGATTGACGATACCTTTCAGCCATCCTACGATCAAAAAAGCTAAACCAGTCAATACACTGGTCCAAAAGAAGGTGTTGATCTCGGAAGGGAAAAAGAAATTCCAGAGGTACACCAAAAGGGGAATCAAGCCGACCAAAATAAAGGAAACCAAGGTGGCTAGACCGATTTTGAAAGGGCTTTTGCTGTCCCGCATCATGCCCAGCTCATCCTTCATCATTTCGGCAACCCATAGTTCTTTATCCGAGCAGATGTGATCTACGATTTTGTCAAGTAATTCGCCCTTGAATCCTTTTTCCCGATAGATTTCGGCGATTTCTTCACGCTCAGTCTCCGGGAGGTTTTCTACTTCCCAATACTCGATACTTTCGTGCTTGTCAAAATTATCCCGCTCACTTTTGGCTGAAAGGTAGGCTCCAACGGACATGGAAAAACCATCTGCAAGAAGGTTGGCAAAGCCCAGAATGATCAAAATGCCAGCATCCAAATTGGCCCCATAGCCACCTGCGACTACAGCAAAGGTGGTCACGGCTCCGTCAATGCCTCCGTAGACAAATTCCCGGAGGTATTCCTGAAGTTTTCCAAAATTAGTGGATGGATTGTGAAGGGTTTTTTCCATGAACTACCGAAGGTTTTGTAGAAAAAACCGCTTGACATTTTCCCCCATTACAGCCCGAATTTCTTCTTCGGTAAAACCGGCGTTAATCAACCCTTCTACGATCAAGGGCAAACCTGTAATATCAAATGGAACAGCCACGGATCCATCGTAGTCAGAACCTAAAGCCACATAATCAATTCCAACCAAATCGCGAACATGCTTGATCGAGGCGATGATATTAGGCAACTCGGGTTCTCCGACAGCCATGTCAAAAAAGGCAATTCCGATGATTCCCCCGTTGGCGGCGATTTTTTGAATCTGTTCGTCACTCAGATTTCTCTGAGAATCCAAGACAGCCCTGACTCCGGTATGAGAAACGATGACTGGTTCGGAAGTAAGGTTCAATACATCTTCTACAATGGCTGGGGAGGCATGCGCCAAATCAATAAAAATCCCCAATTCATTCATACGCTTGACCGCAGCCTTTCCAAAATCAGAAAGTCCTGCCCCGTTTTCCCCATGTGCTGAGCCTCCAAATTCATTGTCAAAAAAGTGAGTGGGGCCAATCATTCGTACCCCTGCGGCATAGACCTTGTCCAGGTTTTCCATAGATCCTTCTAGGGCATGCCCGCCCTCAATTCCCAGCATGGCTCCGATCGTGCTTTTATCGCTTTTTCTTGCGTCTAGAAGCTCCTCGAGATCGGCCTTGGATCGGATGAAGAAAGCTTTTCCTTCCTCCTTCTCCACAAACTGAGCAAGCGCTTCACTTTGGCCAAGGGTCCTGTTGATCAGACTAAACCAGTTCCATGGACTTTCCCCTTTGGCAATGGTAAGAGGGGTGATATTATCAAAGGCATCTTCGGAATTGCTTTGCATATTCTGTCCTGCAGGGGACTTGGAAACAATAGTAAACATCTCCAAAGCCACATTGGCTTCCCGCATTCTGGGAAAGTCTACATGGCCTCGATCCCCGCGTTCATTTAGATTTCTTCCCCAAAGCAAAGCATCACAGTGCAAGTCACTGATGAAATCCAATCGTTCGTAGAGCGCTTGGGCCTCGGCTGAGACTGAGTAGGGTGCGGGACTTTTTACAGGGTTTCGCTGGCTTTCTATGTAGGAGGGAACAGTATTGATCCCAATCAGATAAACCACAAAGAGAATGGCGAGAAAGAGAATTATTTTTTTCATCGGCTGGGGTTTTGCCGATGAATATAGCTAAAATGAGTGTAAAGAGAGATTTTTAGCTCATTTCTTACCATGCAGGATCTTTTCCTATTCTTATCGGAGGTAGCTGAAGATACTCTTCATAGGAAAAAACTCGGGAACGAATCAAAAACCGGAGTCCGAGTGGAATTTCAAGAGAAAAGCTACTACCTCTTCCTTCGACCACATCCAGCGTCAGTTCGGTATGTTTCCAGTATTCAAATTGGTCCTGTGTCATGAAAAACTCGCATCCTTCGATTTCACCGATCAATACATCCTGGGAACCGAGTTTGAATTCTCCTTTTTCAAAACACATGGGAGCCGAACCATCACAGCAACCACCGCTTTGGTGGAACATCAGATCGCAGGCATATCGCTTTTTTAGTACGGCTATGATTTCTGCCGCTTTTGGGGTTATGAGGATTCTTTGGGGCATGTTTTCATTTTAAATGGAAAGGCAGGAGAAAATTCTCCTGCCTTTCCTGAAATTGGCTATGAATTAGAAGAATCCCAGCTTCTGCTTGCTGTAAGAAATAAGCATGTTTTTGGTTTGACGGTAATGGTTGAGCATCATCAGGTGAGTCTCTCGGCCAAAACCAGACTTTTTGTATCCTCCAAAAGGAGCATGTGCAGGGTAGGCATGATAGCAATTGACCCAAACACGACCCGCCTGAATGGCTCTTGGTACCTGATATAACTCATGAGCATCCCGAGACCATAATCCCGCCCCTAAGCCATAAAGGGTGTCGTTGGCAATGGCAATAGCCTCCTCGGTAGTTTTGAAGGTGGTCACGCAAGTAACCGGCCCAAAGATTTCCTCTTGGAATACTCTCATTTTATTGTGGTCTTTCAGAATGGTAGGCTGAATGTAGTACCCGTTTTCCAGACCGGAATTCAATCCTGTTTTTGCACCTCCGGTTAGGACTAAAGCTCCTTCCTGCTTTCCTATCTCGATGTATGAAAGGATTTTTTCATATTGGTCGTTTGAAGCTTGAGCTCCCATCATGGTGTCTTCTGCCAAAGGGTGTCCGAGTTTGATGGCTTTTGTTCGGGCGATTACCCGCTCCATAAAGACATCATAGATGTCCTCATGTACTAAAATTCGGGATGGGCAAGTGCAAACTTCGCCTTGATTGAGCGCAAACATGACGGCACCCTCTACCGCTTTATCAAAAAACTCATCATCTGCATCCGCGACGGATTTCATGAAGATATTTGGGGACTTTCCACCCAGTTCCATGGTGACAGGGATGAGGTTTTCTGAGGCGTATTGCATAATCAGTCTGCCCGTAGTCGTCTCCCCGGTGAAGGCAACCTTGGCTACTCTGGTAGAAGTGGCGAGTGGCTTTCCTGCTTCGATTCCAAATCCAGTCACCACATTGATCACTCCGGGAGGTACTACGTCAGCGATGAGCTCCATCAGCAACATGATGCTGGTGGGCGTTTGCTCTGCAGGCTTGACCACTGTGCAGCAGCCTGCTGCTAGGGCAGGGGCTATTTTCCAGGTGGCCATCAAAAGGGGGAAATTCCAAGGGATGATTTGTCCCACCACACCCAGTGGCTCATGTAGATTAATGCTGATTGTGGTCTCGTCATGCTCGGACATCGTGCTCTCATCTGCCCGGATTACACCGGCAAAATATCTGAAATGATCGATGCATAGAGGCAAATCGGCTGCTCGGGTTTCCCGGATGGCTTTTCCATTGTCGATGGTTTCTACCCTTGCCAAAAGTTCAAGATTGTCCTCGATGATATCTGCAATTTTGAGAAGGATTCGACTTCTTTCGGCCGCTGGAGTTTTTGACCAAGTTGCAAAGGCGGTATGGGCTGCGTCCAAGGCCTTTTCAATGTCTTCTTTGTTTCCTCTTGCTGCTTTGGAGAAAACTTTCCCGTCGATAGGAGAAATATTATCGAAATACTCTCCTGAGGCAGGTTTGACCCATTCCCCGCCGATAAAATGGTCGTATTGGGATTTGATCAGAGGCCGGTCTACCGGCTTGGATTTTGAAAGAGTTAGCGTTTCCATATGTTGGGTTATTTTGGTTTTGACCAAATTTCCCCTTTAGGAATTTTAAAAAATTGCACTGAATAATCAATTTATTCGCTTAAAGTGACTTTTGTCAGAATTTTACTTCGCTCTTTTTACTATTTTTTGAAAAATTAGGATAATCAGCTCAATTCCAGCCCATTCCCATGACCCAAAATTCCTTTCAATATACTGTGCCTTGGAGAAGGCCTAATGACCTCAAGACTCTGGTAGAAAACCGGACTACCTATACTCTGGACAACTGTGAACTCAATATTTTTGAAACCCATCAAGCAGCAGAAAAGGTCAATCTTGTCTTTGGGGATTTGGTGCTGACTACAATGCTAAAGGGTAAAAAAGTGATGCATCTCTTTGGAAATCCAGGTTTTGATTATGTCCCCGGAGAGTCGGTAATAGTACCTCCCAATGAGGTGATGAAGATTGATTTCCCAGAGGCAGAATTGGACAATCCGACTCAATGCATTGCCCTTTCGATCTCAAAGGAAATGATCGAGAACACCTTTAATCTTCTTAATGAGCGGTTTTCAGCCAAAGTGCTTACCCAAGAGTGGGGGCTTGATTTGTCTTATTTTCATCTGATCAATACCCAGGATTTATCAGAAATTATCAATCGCTTTATCCGAATAGGAGTCAAAGAACGATCGAGGGAAAAAGACCTCATCGCATCCCTTGCCCTAAAAGAGCTTCTGATCCGACTGACTCAGACTCAAGCCAGAGAGATGCTGGAGAAGACCTATAAAGAACTGTCGTCAGGAAACCGACTAGCCCATGTGGTGGATTACATTAAATCAAATATTCGGGAAAACCTCCAGCTGGATGAATTGGCCTCACAGGCATGTATGTCCAAGGCTCATTTTGTCCGGACCTTCAAGCAGGAATTGGGAATGACTCCAATGGAGTACGTTTTGAGCGAAAGATTGAAGCTAGCCAAGTATTACCTTTCTATTGGAAATTACCAGATTCAGGAAGTTTGCTTGATGTCCGGTTTTAATAATATTGCCTATTTCATCCGCGCTTTCAAGCGAGAATTCCAATCTACGCCCAAGGCATTTCAGAGATCATTGTAAAATAAACAGGAAATTTTTTACTGAAATTTTGATTTTTTATTTGCTTTTGATAGGTTTATCCAACTTTGGCAAACAGAAAAATAGCTCAACCCAGTACTTTGCCAAAGTTTATATGGTTTTAATCCATTAACAATAAACCCTAACCGGGAGCCTATTTTATAAAAGGCTCCCTTTTTTTATGCTATATATTTTTATGATTTTGTATAAAGTCAAAAAAGTGGTTTAAAAATTAACCTGTTTTATAATAATTTTTGCTAAAAATGAGAAAACAGGTTTTTGGAATTTTTGGAAATCGATTTCTTGAAAATTCTGTTTCTGGGCCTAAAATCAAAAAAACCTTCCCGAAAATTTCGAGAAGGCTTTCCCATTTAATTAACCCTTTAATCCAAAATCTTAATTCAGAGGCAGTTCTTTTTTGGCTAAATAGAAATCTACCATCTCATAATCACTTTCTTCACGTGCGATCATTTCTTCTACTGTTTTCGGCGGAGGGACGATGGCCTTTTCACCCGGAGTCCAATTCAGCGGGAGTGCCACCTTATGCTTATCAGCAGTCTGAAGTGCAATCAACGCACGCTTGATTTCCTCCATATTTCGACCCACGTTGAGCGGATAGTACATGATCAATCTGATCTTTCCGGCAGGATCGATGAAAAAGACTGCTCGCACGGCTGCTGTTTCACTCTCTCCAGGCTGGAGCATACCATAAAGCTTGGATACGCTCATATCGATGTCGGCGATGATGGGAAATTCAAAAAGAACTCCCGTGTTCTTTTTCACATTGTTTACCCAAGCAATGTGAGCGTGAATGGAGTCTATGCTCAATCCAACCAGTTTGGTCTGATGCTCATCAAAGAATTTTTGGTCTAAGGCAAATCCACTCATCTCAGTGGTACACACCGGAGTAAAGTCTGCGGGGTGTGAGAACAGAATGGTCCAGCTGTCTTTGATGTATTCGGAAAACTTCATTTTTCCGGTAGTGGTCATTGACTCAAAGTCCGGGGCAAGATCTCCGATACGGGGCATCGATGGTGTTGTAGTTTCCATGTGTATGTTTTTATGATTTTTTTATTTTGATAGAACAAATCTACCAGTCACAATCTCTACGGATCGTGACCTAGGTCACCTCAGATCGCCTGATTTGGCTTTTTTCTCATTGTCTTTTTCTATGTGCCATGCCGGATTTTCGAGTTCGTTGGAGTAGATGTAGCTGACGATTTTCTGAAGATCCTCTTTGGAAACTGGAGGTTTGGGCATCAATCCAAACCGCTTGATTGGCCCCTTCATCAATGCCTTCTCTTCGGTTGGATTTTGGATAAATTCCAACATTGCTTTTTCAAAAGCCGGTTTTTCAGGAAAAGCTTCCAAGTAGTGCTTTTTCATACCCCAAAGCGGAGGAGCGATGATTTCATCGTGAGATTTGGACTTGGGATTGTGGCAGGTGTAGCAGTGCCGCTCCAGCAATACCCTTCCATCGTCGGCAAGTAATTCATCCTGAGATGAGATGTAATATTCGGGTCGTGGATGGATGCTTTCTTCAGTCAAAAGCAGATTCAAAAGGGAGCCAATAAGTATGATCCGGAACATGTGATTTTAGTTTGTAGTCTGACAGGAAGTACGTGGAGAGTTGACGATCTGCGTGTATTCTTCCTGAGAAGTGAATTCAGGGGAATAATCGACTCCTTGGATTTGAGCCTGATTGAAGAAGGATCTTAAGTGATTTTCAGATCCGCATTTTAGACTTGAATAGACTTGAATCAGTTGGGGATTCGATGTTTCCAAAATGCCAGCTTTCAAATCATTGATATCCATATCCTCAATCAGCAATCCAACCTTGATGGACTCTTGAAGGGACTGATTGACTCTGGCGGTAAGTAAAGAGTAGAGGTCTTGGAGGGTTGGGTTTGAAAATATTCCCCTATCAGTGGTTCCATTCAGGGGATCAGCTATGCCATTTGATGCCATTACGGAAAGGACCGCATTGATGTGTTGTTGCTCACTGGAAGCAATATTTTGAAAGGCAGGTAAACCATGCTTTTCAAAAGCATAATTGTACACATCAAACGCGAGCTTCTCCTCCTCGCGGGTGAAAAGCAGAGTCTCTAACTCTTGTTCGGAAAGCCTTGATGGTGGAAGAGTGGATTCTTCATCTTGACAACCACTGAAAGTGATCAGCATCAGGGCGATTGGTAGAAGGATTCGTTTCATCTTGATAGGAAGTGATACCAAGATAAATTTGCCTCATTCCCTATGCATTAGCAGTGATTTTTCTCACTTAAGCCCCTTAATAACTGCTTTCATCCAGTTTGACCTTTCCCCGGTAAGTCCAATAAATGATGATGGTGTAAGAAGCCACAAAGGGAAGCCCAAAAGCTGCCAGAATGGCCATGGTTTTCAGGGTATAGGCCGAGGAGGCCGCATTATAGATATCCAAGTTGAATCCAGGATCAAGATTGGAAACCATTAGATTGGGGAAAATTCCCAAGGCAAACAGCATCACAATGGCTGCAATCATACAGGCTGAGGAAATAAAAGCCCAACCTTCTCTTCCTTTGGACAGCATGCGCGGGATATTGGCAATCGCCAAAACATTCAGGAGTACAATGGTCCAGGCAAAAACTGAAATCAGGGTCTGATGATTCTCCACCAACTCGTGTTTGTTTCCCGGAAGATCAATTTTGCCAAAGGAGAAATTGGCAATCATCTCCGGTTTAAGATAAAGTGTCAATCCGGAGAAAATCAGGTAGAACACCACAAAAATCCAGTAATTGACTTTAATCCATCCTTGGATTTGCTTTTGAAGCTCTCCCTCGGTTTTCATATTGAGGTAAATCCCTCCATGAAGGGCAAACATCGTCAAAGCAAAAAAGCCGGCCATCAACGAATAAGGATTCAGCAAGTCAAAGAAATTGCCTTGATATTCCATATCGCTGCCGATCGGAAAACCCATCACCACATTTCCAATGGCGATTCCAAAGAGAAGGGTAGCGACAATGGAACCGATGGAAAACCCCTTGTCCCAAAAACTTCTCCAGCGGGGATTGGCCTCTTTGCTTCTAAATTCGATTGAAACTGCCCGAAAAATCAAGGCAATCAGGAGGAGCATAAAAGGCAAATAAAAACTGGAAAATGCCGTCGCATACACATTGGGGAAGGCCGCAAAAAGTGCCCCTCCTGCCGTGATGAGCCAAACTTCATTTCCGTCCCAAACCGGCCCAATCGCATTCATCAGGATGCGTCGATTATGGTCTCCTTTGCTTCGCAAATGAAGGATCCCCACACCCAAATCAAAACCGTCCAAGATCGCATATCCGATCAACAGAACTCCTACCAGAATATACCAGACTACGTTATAATCCATGACTTAATGAGGTTTGATGGCGTCCATTCGTTCGGACTTTTTGTGAAAACCGGCTTCTACACCACTGGATAGATGATCAGGCCCATGTTTGATTTCCCGATCGAGGACGTAAAGCCACACGAAGAATAAAAGGATATAGACCAGTACAAAGAGGATCAAGGAAATCATCACTTCAGGTGCAGAAATGGACTTGGAGACTCCTTCGCTTGTTCGTAGAAGTCCCTGAACGATCCAAGGCTGACGACCTCGCTCGGCTGAGACCCAGCCTAGCTGATTAGCCATCACAGGAAGGGCCACGGCCGGGATGTAGAGTTTGATCAGCCAGGACCAACTTGGGGTAAATAGCTTTTTCCTCCAAAGCAAAAACAGACTCAGAAGTGTAGCTCCGATAAACAGCATCCCCAAGGCGACCATCAGGTGATAGCTTTGAAAGACTCCATTTACTGCTGGCCAGTCTTCTTCGGGAAACTCTTCCAATCCTTTTACCTCTCCATCAAAATCTCCGTGCACCAAAAAGCTCAGCATGCCGGGAATGGCAATTCCGGAAGTCTCGCGAGTTTCTGGATTAGTCCATCCGATGAGATAGAGTGGGGCATTGGTTTGGGTTTCGTAAAGTCCTTCGAAAGCCGCCAGTTTTGCAGGCTGCCATTCCCTGACCACTTTGGCATGCTCATGTCCGACGAAAGGCTGTGCCAAAGAGGCGATTGCCGCAAGACCAAGTGCAATGGCAAAGGATTTTTTGGCAAACTCTACATGCTTCTGCTTAATCAAATAATAGGCAGAAACGCTCAAAACCAGAAAGGCTCCCTGAATCCAAGCTCCCAAGATCACGTGAGTAAAGCGAACCATCGACGAAGGATTGAAGACCATTTCCCAGAAATCGGTGATCACCGCTCGGCGAATCCCATAATCCACCACAATCTCATAGGCTACCGGAGTTTGTTGCCAGCTATTGGCCACCACGATCCAGAAACCTGATAACATACTCCCCAATGCCACCATGATCGTAGCAAAAAGGTGCATTCCTGGCTTCACTCGATTCCAGCCAAAAAGCAGAATCGCCAAGAAGCCCGATTCAAGGAAGAAGGCAAAAATCCCCTCTGCTGCTAGTGGCGAACCAAAAATATCTCCGACAAATCGGGAGTATGTGGACCAGTTGGTGCCAAACTCAAACTCCATGACGATGCCGGAGGCTACTCCCACAGAGAAGTTGGCTGCGAAAATCTTGATCCAAAACCGGGTGATTTTTTCATAGATTTTCTTTTTGGTGATGAGGAAAAGGGATTCATTTACCACCAGTAGCAATCCCAACCCGATACTGAAAGGAGGGAAGATGTAGTGAAACATGATGGTGAAGGCAAACTGTATCCGTGAAAGCGTCTCTACATCCCAGGTCATGATACTTGATTTTTAGAATTCTTATAAATGAGGAAAGCCGTCACGATGAATACGAGTCCGACAATGATTTTTAGAAGTTTGCCTCCGTCAAAACCTGCAATTTCGCCTTCGAATAGAGGGATTTTGGAAATGATTCGGAAAAGTAACATAAGTCCTAGACCGAGGATGAAAAGTTGCTGAGCTTTGGATTTAATCATTTTCCAAGGTGTTTTGGAGAAAATATGGTCAAAACTATCTATCACAAAAAATAAAAAGGTGATCAATGTCACCTTTTCAAGTTAACCACAGATCAACTAATGAAAAAGGAAATCGCGCAGTTTTTGGATTTAAATTTTCCTGATTTTGAAAAGGGACTTCGGGAAGAGATTCTCAAAGACGGAACCCTTGTCGTCTTACCTGCAGACACGCTGATGATGGACATCGGGCAGAAGGTGGAGATTATTCCTCTCATCGTACAGGGACAGGTGAAGGTTTTCAGGGAAGATGAGAATGACCACGAGCTGTTTATGTATTACCTCGGACCCGGAGAGGCTTGTGCGATCACGATGATCTGCTCTGCGAGGGAAGGCTATTCCAAAATCAAGGCTATTCCGGAGGAAGAAACTACCATCATTTCGGTACCGATTTCTAAGCTGGATGAGTGGATGCCCAAGTACAAATCATGGTATTACTTTGTCATGGACACCTATCAGGATCGATTTGAAGAGTTACTTAAAGTGGTAGATGGAATTGCCTTTCACCAAATGGATGAGCGGCTTTTGGAATATTTGGAGAAAAATGCCGAGGCTACCCAAAGTAACCTGATTCACAAAACCCATCAGCAGATTGCTCAGGAGCTGAATTCCAGCAGGGAAGTGATAACGCGATTGTTGAAAAAACTGGAACAAAGAGGAAGGGTAAGAGTCAACCGAAATCAAATTCAATTGATCAACTGATCAATTCCAAAGCCTCCAAAATAGCCTTTTTTCTTTTTTCAAAATTGAAAAGGGTATGGATGCGTTGAGATGCGTTTTGTGAAAATGAATTCAAGTCCTGCTCGGCAAATTCTTGAATAGCTGAATCAAGCACATGCAAATTCTTTTTCGTCAAAATCACACCCGAATCCCCAATAATCTCCGGAATCGCCCCGACTGCTGACCCAATCGGAATGCAGCCAGAAGCCATGGCTTCTCCAAGCGCATTTGGAAAGCCCTCGGAAGTGGAAAGCTGAAGGTAGAATTGATGGGAATTGTAAAGGTCCAAAAGTTCTGTGGGCTTCATTTTACCCAAAACAGTCACATTCAGATTTGATGAAGAATAGGAAGAATCCCCCACCAAAGTGAAGATCCAATCCGGATGAAGTGCGGCCAATTGCTCGATTAAATCATAGCCTTTGACTATGGCACGGGAAGGATTGGAAGTGCCTGTGGCCACGGAAATAAAGCTGAGCGGCTTGCGTATTTTCTTCAGATCTTTCCAAAAATCTGTATTAAAGCCATTCGGGATAACTTGGATGGGTATTTTCAGATTTGGAATCAAATTCAAAAGACCTTGTTTGGAATTTATCTGTGGATCGTATGAATAATCCTGCTTAACTAAAGCTTCGGCCACAGGCAAAATCAACGAGCAGTTTTTAAAGGAATATACCGTGGCTTTACGAAGCCATTTCTTTCTGAAATTCCCATAGCCGATCTCAGGCATGTTGATACAATCCGCGCCTCCGGCTTGGATGGTGCATTTTTTCCCAAATACCTTCCCGAACCAAACCGGCAAAACGCTGTGGTACCCTCCAAAAAAGCAGAGATATTGGCTGGTTTTGGGTAAATACCAAAGCAACTGAATAAACTGAAGAATAAAGAAAAAAGGAAGTTTGACCGGGCTTTGGGTAAACTCCAAGGGTTTGATTTCAGCCACCGGAAGGATCATCTCCAAATCACGGTCGATAAAGGCGGTACGGACGGGGAAGGTGTAGAGGATCATTTTTCTCCTCATTGATACATGATAACCTTTGAGCTAAAAATCAATTCTTTGGTTTCCTCCACCTCTTCTTTGAAATATGGATTCCGAATTGCTGAATATTCGATTAGATCAACTTGTCTTTCGAGAAGGTCTTCTAATCCAAATTGTAATTCGAAAAAATTGCTTGCGTAATCAGGAATATCAGTTCGTTGAAATTCAACCAAAAAATCTACATCGCTTTCATTATTAAAAGCTGAAGTGAGTATTGAACCAAATGCATAGAGTTTAGCCACTTTGTGTTTTTCACAAAGGGTTTTAATGGCTTTTGTATTTTTCTCAAGCAGGTTCATAGATCAAATATAGGCTTAATCTCCAAGAACGAAAAAAGGCTCAATTCCTTAAAAATTGAGCCTTTTTAACCAATCAAAATCCCAGTTTCCTGAATTTCCTTTGCGAAAGGATTCCGAGAATTGAAGTCTTCCGACTTTAAAGGATGAGGTTCAATTCTAAGGTCAACTTTTCTTCTTAGCTTTCTAAGTTCCTGTTGAGTTTGGAAAAAGTCATCCATCCGGTCAAAAACCAAAGCCACATCTACATCGCTCGATTCTTTTTCGAGGCCCTTGGCATACGAACCAAAAAGATAGGCTTCTCTCAACCCCAGGTTTTCTGGAATTAAAGTCAGGAAACTCTTGACGTTCTTTAGAATTTCTGAATTAACCATAGCCTTAGAATTTCGATTCGTTCTTTCCAAAGGAACGAAAATTCCTCTGTACAAAGTTTATAAAATTCTCTTTTATAACTGTCATACCGAGCATTGAGGTTGAATGTGGAAACTTGATCCAACCAATCCTTGTGAGTTTCATCTATTTGAAAATTGCATCGATCAGCTAGCCTCAAAAGGTCATGAGTGAAAAGCGCATGTTTTTTATTGTCTTTGACAAAATGTGCTTTTAAAAGTTTTTCTAAAACCAAATGACCGATAAAAAGTGCCCAACTGAAATCTTTGGATGTAAAAAGATTTTGCATCGTTCTAAAATCCTGATCGGATGAATTCCTCCAATATTGCACGATTTTTTCAAGATCATCTAAATTCTCATCCATAGTACAATTTAAAAGAAAAGGGCCAAAAGATTTTCTCTTGGCCCTTCAATTTTAGGTGTTTATGCTTGTTACACCACCAAATTCACAATCTTACCCGGCACGATAATCACTTTCTTAGGAGCTTTGCCTTCCAACCATTTTTGTACGGTTGCGTCTGCCAAGGCGGACTTTTCGATTTCCGGAACAGACAGAGAAAGCGGCAAATCCAACTTCGCCCGCATCTTGCCATTGATCATCACCGGATACTCGAAATTGCTTTCTACCAAATATTCCTCCTTGAATTCTGGGAAAGTGGCGTCGGTGATTGACTCAGCTTGACCCAATAGGGACCAGAGTTCCTCAGCAATATGAGGTGCATATGGAGAAATCAAGATAGCCAATGGCTCCAATACTTCTCGCTTGTTGCACTTCAAAGCAGTCAATTCATTAACGCAGATCATAAAGCTGGATACGGAGGTATTGAAGGAATAATTGGCCATGTCTTCTTCCATTTTTTTGAGGGCTTTATGAAGGGCTTTGAGTTCTTCCTTGCTGGCTTTTTCATCGGAAACAACGAATTCTCCAGTATTGGTATGGTAAAGGTTCCACACCTTTCTCAGGAACTTGTACACACCGTCGATTCCATTGGTATTCCAAGGCTTAAACTGCTCCAAAGGCCCCAAGAACATCTCATACAATCTCAGTGTGTCGGCTCCGTAGCGCTCAATGATGTCGTCGGGATTGACCACGTTGTACTTGGACTTGGACATTTTTTCCACTTCCGATCCGCAGAGGTACTTGCCGTCCTCCAGGATAAATTCAGCATCCGCCAAGTCAGGTCTCCAAGCCTTAAATTTTTCCAAATTCAGCTGATCGTTGTGGACGATGTTTACGTCCACGTGCATGGCAGAGGTATCGTATTGATCTTTCAGTCCGTAAGAGACGAAAGTGTTGCTTCCTTTTATCCGATACACAAAATTTGACCTCCCTTGGATCATTCCTTGATTGATCATCTTTTGGAATGGCTCATTAATGCTGACCACACCCAGGTCATACAAAAACTTGGTCCAGAATCGGGAGTACAACAAGTGGCCAGTGGCATGCTCGGAACCCCCGATATACAAATCCACAGCTCCCCAATAGTCTGTTTTCCCTTTGTCTGCGAAAACTGAATCATTTTTAGGATCCATGTAGCGGAAGAAGTACCAGCTCGATCCCGCCCAACCCGGCATGGTGGAAAGTTCCAATGGATATTCTCCCTCGGCTGTTTTGTATGTCCAGTCTTTGGCTCGTCCCAATGGAGGTTCTCCGTCTTCGGTTGGCAAGTATTTATCCACCTCAGGCAATACCAAAGGCAGGTCTTTTTCATCGATTAAATAAGGCAAGCCATCTTTGAAATAAACAGGAAGCGGTTCGCCCCAATAGCGTTGACGGGTGAAAATCGCATCCCTCATTCTGAATTGGATTTTGCCTTTTCCAATCCCTTTTTCTTCCAAAAACTCGATGCATTTATTCATGGCGTCCTGCATGTACAGGCCAGAAATAAATCCTGAGTTGATGATCAAGCCGCCTTTTCCCGGGAAAGAACCATTTTCCATGGAGCCTTCGATCACTTGGCGGATTTCCAATCCGAAGTGCTTCGCAAAGTTGTAGTCCCGCTCATCGTGAGCGGGTACGGCCATCACGGCGCCTGTTCCATATCCAGCCAGTACATAGTCCGCAACCCAGATTTGGATTTCCTCGCCGTTGAATGGATTGATCGCATAGGAGCCTGTAAACGCACCTGAAATAGTCTTCACATCGCTCATTCGCTCGCGCTCGGAACGGTTTTTGGCCACTTGGATATAGGGTTCAGCAGTTTCACGCTGGTCGTCAGTGACCAGTTCGGCAGCCAAGTCAGACTCCGGGGCCAAAGCCAAATAGGTCACCCCGAAAATCGTGTCCACTCGGGTAGTGAAGACTTTGATTTTTTTATCCGACCCCTTCACATCAAAGAGCACTTCCGCACCGATCGATTTTCCGATCCAGTTGCGCTGCATTTCTTTGATCGGTTCGGACCAGTCCACTTTTTCCAATCCCTGTAATAATCGATCAGCATAGGCAGTGATTCGCATTGACCACTGCATCATCTTCTTTCGCTCGACAGGATGACCACCTCTTTCGGAGAAACCGTCCTTTACTTCGTCGTTGGAAAGCACAGTTCCCAAAGCAGGACACCAGTTTACGGTGGTCTCTGCCAAGAAAGTCAATCGGTATTTGAGCAGTATTTCCTGCTTTTCTTTTTCAGAAAAGGCATTCCAATCTGCTGCGCTAAAAGTTGGAGTGTCGTCATCGCAAACCGCTTTCACTTTTGCGTTTCCTTCTTTTTCAAATCGGGAAACCAAAGACTCGATGGAAAGTGCCTTGTCCGCATCCAAGTCGTAATAGCTCTTGAACAGCTGCATGAAAATCCACTGGGTCCATTTATAATAGGATGGGTCCGAGGTGCGAACTTCCCGATCCCAATCGAAAGCGAAGCCGATGTTTTTCAGCTGTTCGGTATAGCGGGTTATATTTTGCTCAGTAGTGATAGCGGGATGCTGACCGGTTTGGATCGCATACTGCTCGGCGGGCAATCCAAAGGAATCATAACCCATTGGGTGGAGGACATTGAAGCCCTTGAGCATTTTGAATCGGGAGACGATATCGGAAGCTATGTAACCCAGCGGGTGGCCGACGTGAAGTCCTGCACCGGAAGGGTAGGGGAACATGTCCAGAGAATAAAACTTGGGACGATTGGTGTCCACTTCGGCCTTGAAGGTTCCTTTTTCTTTCCAGTAGCCCTGCCATTTCTGTTCGATTTCCCTGAAGTTGTACTCCGCCATGATTGAATTTTTCTTGATTTTTTGACTAAATGCCTGCAAAAATAGAAAATTCAGGCGGCTTTGGTAGTCAAATTTCCAATTCCTCCCAAATCGGGATTTTCGCCATTAATCAATTTTGTATTTAGTACTTCCTTCTTTTTTGTACTTTCAGAAACCTAACCAACCGACCTTATGAGAAAAAATATTCTAATCACACTAGCCTTAGCTGGAGGAATCTGCCTTTCGGCTTTTCCCCAGAAAAAATACAATGCTAAGCAAATCGAGGCTTTGAAAGCCGAAGTTGCTGAGATCGTCCAAGCCAATCACAAGCAAAGCCAAGTGATGGTGGATAAGATTTTCAGCTTTGCCGAATTGGGTTTTCAGGAAATCGAGTCTTCCAGGTATCTCACTGGAGTGCTGGAACAAAATGGCTTCACCATTGAGACGGGTATTTCCGGAATTCCAACAGCATGGTGGGCAACATGGAGTAATGGAGAAGGTCCCGTTATCGCCTTGGGTTCGGACGTGGACAATATTCCCAAAGCCTCTCAATATCCCGGTGTAGCCTATCACAAGCCTATGGTAGAAGGGGCTCCTGGACACGGGGAAGGACACAATGCCGGAATTCCCTTGAATATCACTGCTGCATTAGCTGTGAAGCAGATCATGGAGCGGGAGAATATCGGAGGAACCTTAATTCTTTGGCCGGGGATTGCCGAGGAATTGGTAGCTGCCAAGGCTTGGTTTGTAAGGGATGGCAAATTTGATGGTATCGACTTGTGCATTTTCACGCACGTGGCTAATAATCTCGCAGTAAGTTATGGACAAGCATCCGGGACAGGTTTGATTTCAGTTGAATACACCTTCTCAGGAGATGCGGCTCATTCCGCAGGTGCTCCATGGAGAGGGAAAAGTGCTGCTGATGCGACAGAGCTGATGAATATTGGCTGGAACTATAAGCGGGAGCACTTACATCCACTTAAGCGGTCTCATTCGGTGATTACTGATGGTGGAGATCAGCCCAATGTGGTGCCTTCCAAAGCTTCGATTTGGTATTATTTCCGTGATGTGAAGTACGACGGCATCATGGATATGTATGCTCAGGCCAATGATATTGCCAAAGGAGCAGCCTTGATGACCGGAACGACGATGGAATACAAAGTTTTGGGTACAGCTTGGCCGAGACACTTTAATAAGGTGATTGCAGAAAAGATGTATCAAAACATTGTCAAGGTGGGCTTGCCTACCTGGGATGAAAACGATCAGGCATTGGCAAAGGCTGTACAGGAAGAGATGGGGTCCAAACCAACTGGACTGGCAACCAAACTTGACACCTTGGGACTCCCGGTAAAAGAACCTGTTTCCGGTGGTTCGGATGATATTGGAGACGTGTCTTGGGTGGTGCCTACGGTGACTTTGAGGTTTCCTTCTAACATTCCGGGATTGCCCGGCCACCATTGGAGCAATGCGATTGCGATGGCAACACCGATTGCTCACAAAGGGGTGACGGCCGGTGCCAAAGCCGAAGCGATGACCATTTTGGACTTTCTGCTTCAGCCCGAATTGGTCGATCAGGCTTGGGATTACTTCAAAAATGTGCAGACCAAAGAAGAAACCTACAAGCCCATGATTACAGCTGATGATGCGCCGCCGATTTATCTGAATGAAGGCATTATGAAGCAGTTCCGCCCGCAGCTGGAGAAATTCTACTATGACGAAACGAAGTACGATACGTATTTGGAGCAGTTGGGAGTGAAGTATCCAACCATTAAATAGTGTTAAATCAGCTGGGTTTAATTACGATTTACGATTTTTGATTTACGACTTAAATTTGAACTTCAGTCCTAATTTCCAGAGGGTTACCCTGTGGTTATTATGATTGAGGTTCAAAATAAGGTCGTAAATCGTAATTCGTACTTCGTAAATCATAAATGACATCAACAAATTTTACTTTTACAATCAGAGAAGCTTCTCCCTCCGAACTCCTCTTGGTGCATGAGCGAATTCCGGAGTTTCCGGGGAAAGCTTCCTTGGATTTTTATACTGAGCGATTGAAGCATCGGCTTCATTTGGCCTTGGTTGCAGAAAAGGATGGAGAGCTTTTGGGTTTTAAAGTGGGGTACCAAAGCGATAATCCGGATTCCTTTTACTCATGGATGGGTGGAGTAAGGCCCGAATTTCGAAAACATGGAATTGCGGATGCATTAGCGGAGTATCAGGAGAATTGGGCTAGGGAAAAGGGATTCAAGGCTATCTTTTTCAAAACCCGCAACCGCTTTCCAGCTATGATTAGCTTTGGATTGAAACGAGGCTTCAAAATCATGGAGGTTATTCCCAAGGGTGGAGTGGAAGATTATCGGGTGGTGATGAGTAAACAATTGTAAGGTGTTATTTATGATTTACGATTTCGGATTTACGGCACTAATTTGGACTACCATGATGATTTTCAGAAGATTGCCTTTTGAAAAAAGGGTTGAGGTTCTAAGTGATGTCGTAAATCGTACTTCGTAAATCGTAATTTACTCTTAACTTTGCTATCCAAACTAGCGGTCGAATCACCCGCTTTACCAAAAATTCATGCATACACTCGACCTGGTAGCACCGACTACCGCAGAACTCGTAGCCGCAGGGCTTCAGCTTCCAGTCATGGAGGCGTTTTACACTATCCAAGGAGAAGGAAGATTTACCGGACATCCCGCTTATTTTATCCGGCTGGGAGGCTGTGATGTGGGTTGCGTCTGGTGCGATGTAAAGGAAAGTTGGGAAGCTGCCAAATGGCCTGTTTTGTCCATTGAGAAAATTGTCGAGGAGGCGTTGGCTAATCCGGGACGTCTAGTAGTCATCACTGGGGGAGAACCTCTAATGTATAATTTGGATCCTTTGACTCAGCTTTTGAAGGAAAAGGGTTTCACCACCAATATTGAGACTTCTGGAGCGCATCCCTATTCAGGAGACTTTGACTGGGTGTGTTTTTCTCCCAAGAAATTCAAGAAACCTCATCCATCCATTTACCAAAAAGCAGACGAACTCAAAGTAGTCATATATAATAAGAGTGATTTCGCTTTCGCTGAAGAGCATGCACGGTTGGTGAATCCCGTTTGTGAGCTTCGACTTCAGCCGGAGTGGAGCAAGGCACAGAAGATGACTCCGGAGATCATTGACTATGTGAAAAGTCGGCCAAATTGGAAAATATCCCTACAAACTCATAAATTTATGGACATCCCCTAAGTCCATGCGCCCTGTTTATCTTTTCCTTATCGGATTTTTGCTATCGCTTCAGGTGAGTGCGCAGCAGTATTCGATAATTGACAGCCGGGCGATTAAAATGTATCAGGAAGGGGAGGAATTGACACTTTCTAGGAGATATGATGAGGCCTTGGGAAAGTATCGCGCAGCCATTGCCAGAGAAGGATCCTTTTTAGAAGCCTATGTAAAGGCATCCCAACTTTTAATCACTTTGGGAGACTTGGAAGAAGCCGAGAAACTGGCTTTGGCCGGAAAATCAAGGCTTTCAGGGAAAAATGCCACACCTAAACATGCAGCGGATTTCGGTTGGCTCTTTTCCAATCTTTATCTCAAACAGGGGAAATTCAAGGAAGCTTATCAGCAGTTTCAGGAAGTTGATCCGCTTTTGGATGAGGCCTTCCGGAAATCCATGTATTATTCACAGATGAAATCCCAGATGGATTTTTTGGGAACTCAGCTTGGAGATATTGGAGAGATCACCAAAGAAGTCCTTCCCTTTCCATTAAATGAATATCAGTTGCAATATTTCCCCGTTTTGACAGCAGATGGGAATCAAATCCTATTTACCAAAAGAGATGGCACGGGGAATTTTGACAAAGAGGATATTTATACTGCATTTATTAAGGAGGATGGAGGCTGGACTCCTCCGCAAGGCATTTCTCAAACGATCAATTCACCATACAATGAAGGTACCTGCTCGGTTACAGCTGATGGAAATATCCTGATCTACACTTCCTGCGATGCTCCGGACTCTCAGGGAAGTTGTGATCTGTATATTGCCTATAGGGTCAATGGCGCTTGGCAAAGACCAAGTAATATGGGCCCAAAGGTGAATTCCAGATCCTGGGATTCCCAGCCTTCCCTATCTGCGGATGGGAGACTTCTGTTTTTCTCTTCGAATAGGAAAGGGGGATATGGAGGGAATGATATCTGGTATTCTGTCCAGCAAAATGACGGAACCTGGGCGGAGGCAAAGAATCTTGGGAATATCCTAAACACTCCAAAAGATGAGATTTCTCCTTTCATGTTTTTCAACAATGAGATTCTTTTCTTCTCTTCGGATGGGCATCAAGGATTTGGAGGAATGGATATCTTTCTTTCCAGAGTGAAGGATGGGCAATTTCAAAGTCCCGAAAATCTCGGTCTTCCCATCAATGATCAATTAGACCAAGTGGCGCTTTTCATCACAGCCCAAAAGGACTATGCCTACTACACCGAACTCAGTAAGGCAGAAAGTGAATCTGAAAACGACCGCTCGCTTTTGTATCGGTTTAAATTTCCGGAGGAGATTTATTTGGGAGAAAACCTCACGGTAACGGAGGGAAAGGTCTTTAACGCTAAAACAGGAGAACCGGTAGATGCCACACTTTCTTTGGTCTCTCTGACCAATGACAGTACATTGTATCAGTTTAAGTCAGATGGCAAGACGGGGGATTTTATGATGCTATACCCTGAAAAGGCCGTCTCAGGATTGTATGTAGAGAAAAAGGGATTTTTACCAAAAATTTACAATGTCGAGCGGGATAAGCTCCAAAATGTAAAAGATCTCAAGGTGGAGCTTACCCCAGTTGCATCAGGCGAAGAGTTTGTGTTTGAAAACGTATTTTTTGATTTTGATCGATATGACCTGAAATCTGAATCTCTTTCTTCCTTGAAGCGACTTTTTAAATTTCTTACAGAAAATCCCAATGTCAATGTTTTGATCACAGGGCATACCGATAACATTGGTAATGCAGGTTACAATCAGACTCTTAGTCTGGAGCGGGCCAAAAGCGTTCAACAATACCTGGTAAAGGCAGGCTTGCATTCGGGTAGGATTTTGGTAGAAGGCAAAGGGGACACCCAGCCGATGGTTCCCAATACTACTCCACAGAATCAGGCCCTGAATCGGAGGATCACAATCAAGGTTCTTTAGGATTTTTCGGAATTTAATTTTGAAAAAGTAGACTTTGCTTTTTTACTTTTAATCTTTTGTATAAAAGAGAAAAATAACTTAGGGTATTATATAATAAGGGCAGAATTTTATTCTAAAAAACTTTATATAAATCTTTGTTTTGGGGACCTTAAAGCATAATAAAAAAATGTATTTTTTTTTAAAATCACTTTTTATCATTTTAATCTGAGTTTCCGATTCGAAAAAAAATCCAAGTTTTCGTGATTTTTTTTCCAAAATTAACTTTTGTTAACATTGAGATATTATTTGGAAAAAGTGGAATAGATAAATAAATCTGAAAATAAACAAAATTAAATTCCGTTTTTCGGTAATTTTTACCTCGGTTCGATTATTTTTTTTGCCAAACTTTTCCTTGCCGTTCGTGGTAATGCCCTTTGTAATGTGAATTATTCCAAATATCATTGGAATTAAATTAAACCAAAATCTAACCAATATGAGGAAAGTTTTACTTCTAGGACTCATGCTGTTTTTAGTAAGTGCAGTTGCATTTGCTCAAAGCCGCGTGATCACCGGTACAGTAACCTCTACCGAAGACGGTATGGGTGTACCAGGTGCAACAGTTCTGGTAAAGGGAACCACAATTGGTACTGCCACAGACATTGATGGCAAGTACTCAATCAGCGTCCCTGCCGGAAGCAACGTATTAGTGTTCACTTTTGTGGGCCTGACTACTCAAGAGGTGACAATCGGGAACCGAACTACTATCGATGTGGTAATGGAGTCTGATTTGACTGCCTTGAGTGAAGTCATCGTAACGGGGTATGGTACTCAGCCAAAAAGGGAAGTTACCGGTGCGGTATCTTCAGTGAAAGGTGAAGCCATTCAAAACTTGCCTTTGCAGTCTTTTGACCGAGCGCTTCAAGGACGTGCAGCAGGTGTACAGGTAAGATCATCTAACGGTCTTCCAGGTGGTGCTGTAAACATCCGAATCCGAGGTGTAGGTTCGATCAACGCTGGTAACGAACCTCTATTCATTGTGGATGGGGTACAGTTGAACAACCAGTCAAATGCTGCCTTCACCCAGTCTAACCCATTGGCATTCTTGAACCCTAACGACATCGAGTCTATGGAGATCTTGAAAGACGCGGCTTCTGCTGCTATCTACGGATCCCAGGCTGCTAACGGTGTTGTAATCATTACAACCAAAAAGGGTAAGCAAGGAAAAGCCAAGTTTGAGTTCAACGCTTTTGCAGGTGAAACTCAGCCAATGAAGTACTTGGACGTACTTGGTGGTGCTGAGTGGTACAACATGAGAAAAGAAGCGTACATCAACAGCAATCAAACGATTCCAGAAGCTAGAACACTTAGCAACATGGGTCGTCTTCCTTCCAACTGGCAGCAATTAACAGCTGAGGAACTGGATGCGATCGGTCAAGCTTTTGAAACCTACGATTGGCAGAGAGAAGTGATGGGTCCAGGTAGACTTCAGAACTATGAGCTTTCTGTATCTGGCGGTGACGAAAAGACTACATTCTTCCTTTCCGGGTCTTACAACTATCAGGAATCTTCTTTCCAGCCTGTTGACTTCGAAAGAGGTACTGCAAGATTGAGTTTGACTCACCAGGCAAACAGCAAGCTGAATTTGGAAACCAACATTAACCTTTCCACTTTCCAGCAGAATATTCCATTTGCTGTATCTGGTTCTTTCTTGGGTAGCCCGGCATTCTCTGCCTCCGCTATTTTGCCTCACAATGCTATCTACAACGAAGATGGAACCTTCAACACCAATATTGGTGGTGTCTTGGGACAAAACGTAGTATTGGTGAATGAGTACAATTCCGGTATTCAGAGAACTAACACGGTTGTTGGTAACATTGCCGGTAACTACAAAATCCTTGACAACCTATCTTTCCGTTCTTTCTTTGGTGTCGATTATCGCTTACTTCAGGGTGATAGCTACAGAGATCCAAGAACTCCAGATGGTGCTGGTGTAAGAGGTAGAAGCTCTCAGCAGCAAGATTGGAGAACCCGTTTCATTACCACTCAAACCTTGAACTGGAACAAATCTTACAATGGCGTTCATAATCTTTCTGCCTTGTTAGGTTTCGAATTCAACTCTGAAACTCGCGAAGGTCTAGACGGAGCAGGTATCGGATTCCCTACTTTCCAATTCAGAACTATTCAGTCTGCTGCTACTCCAGAGTCTCTTTCTGGATTCTGGACTGGTTACAGAAGAATGGGTTTCTTCGCTTCTGTTAACTACGATTACAAAAAGAAGTATCTGGCAACTGTAACTGCTCGATATGACGGATCTTCTCGATTTGGTGAAAACAACAGATATGGTTTGTTCCCATCAATCCGAGTAGGATGGAGCTTGGTTGAAGAAGATTTCTTGAAATCATCTTCTGTGGTTTCTGAATTGAAACTTAGAGCTTCTTATGGTTTGACAGGTAATGACCAGATCGGAAACTTCGCAGCAAGAGGTCTTTATGGCGGAGCAGGTAACTATTCTGGAAATGCAGGTATCAGACCAAGTTCATTGGCTAACCTTAACTTGGGCTGGGAAACTAACAATACCTTCAACCTAGGTTTGGATTATGGTTTCTTCGGAAACAGAATCACTGGTTCCTTGGACGTGTTTGATAGAAGAACTAAAGATCTTTTGTTGGATCAGCCAATTCTTTGGACCAATGGCTTCTCTGATATCGCCAACAACGTAGGTGAGCTTCAGAACAAAGGTATCGAATTGGAAATCTCTACAGTGAATATTGATCAAGGTGGTTTCCGTTGGAATTCCAGCTTCAACTTCAGTGTACTTGACAACCAGGTAATCAGCTTGTATGATGATTTGGAATTCCTTCCTGCTAACCCAGGTATCGCAGTAGGCCAGCCTGTAGGTAGATTTGGAGAGGGTGCTGTATTTACTCAGGAATATGCCGGTGTAAACCCTGCCAATGGACGTCCAATGTGGTATGACATCAATAGAAACATCACTTACTTACCTTTAGCTGCAGATAGAATTTATTCTGGTTCTAGTTTGTCAACTACTTATGGAGGTTTGAATAATACATTCACCTACAAGGGATTTGAATTGACCGCCTTCTTCGTTTATGAATATGGTGCAAGAATTTTTGATGGTCAGTACAGCTTCTTGAGAGAAAACGGAACCCGTCTTACTCTTAATGCATTGAGAGAAGTAAATGAAAGATCTTGGAGAGAGCCAGGTCAAATCACTGATATTCCAAGAAACTTGACTACCAATGGCGGTAACTTCCCAAGAAACGCTTCAAGAAATACAGGTTCAGCTAACTTGTTGAAGGCTGATTTCATCAGACTTTCCCAGTTGACTGTAGGATATTCCTTCAACCCAACATTGGTTAGTAAGATCGGTCTTTCCAGAGCGAGAATCTACGTACAAGGCTTGAACTTGTGGACGTACACCGATTATCCTGGATATGATCCTGAATTTACTGGTGCAGGTACAGGACAAATTCCTTTGACTAAGAACTACACCGTCGGGGTTCAAATTGGATTCTAATCACCCAAAAAGATGAAAAAAATGAAATTTATAAATAAAGCAGTTCTCTCTATTGCACTTGCAGGATCATTTCTGCTTGGGGCATGTGAAAGTGCTCTGCAGGTAGATCCAAGACAGTCCATTGATGCGAATGGTGCCTTAAATACTCCTGATGCAGTGGATGCGGCTCTAAATTCCGTATATGCTCGGCTTCGTGCTACCAGCAATTATGGACGTAATTTGTTCGCTATGGCTGATGCTTTAGCTGACGTAGGACAAACGACAAGTAACTCTGGCCGATTGATTGGCGAAAACAACAATCAGCCTAACGTTCATTTTCCTGCTGCTACTTGGCAAAACAGCTACTTTGCAATCAATGAAGCAAATTTGATCATTGATGCATTAGGCGATGTACAAGGTGCTTCTGAAGCTCAGTTGGCAAGATGGGAGGGAGAAGCTAAGTTCCTAAGAGCCCTCTATTACTTCGATTTGGTAAAAGTTTACTCTTATATCCCTACAGCTGTATATCAGCCAGGTGTAATTGATGAGGGTGGAATTCCATTGGAAACTGAAGGCATCATCACTTCTGAAGCTGCATTTAGCAGACAGACAGCTAGATCTTCAGTAAATGCAGTTTACGACCAGATTTATACTGATTTGGAGGATGCTAAGCGTTTATTGACTTCAAGAGGTGTTCAATACGGTTCCAGTGCTGCAGCATCTGCCCTTTTGTCAAGAGTAGCTCTTTACAGAGGCGATTGGGCCAAGGCTGTTTCTGAATCTACTTTGGCTCTTGATAGCAGTGTTGGGGTAGTTCTCTCAGGTGAAGCTTATGTTAGCGGTTGGAGAGCTCCTGTAAATCCAGAGTCTATGTTTGAGGTTAGATTTGCATTAGCTGAAGAGTCCATCGGAGTTAATGAATCCTTGCAGTCAACTTACACAGCATTGTTGAATTTGGATAACAAAAATCAGCAAGGCGGATGGGGTGATTTCATTCCAAACGCAACAGTAAGAGACTTCTTTGGTCTTTCTCAACTTCAAATTGGCTCTCCTGCTTCTGATAACAACAACTGGGATGTTACCCGAAACAATGATATCAGAGCTGGTCTTTACACTACCGGTAATACTGTAAGAGGTGCTGGCCGTCAAATTGAGTGTACTAAATTTATGTCCAAAAGCGGTTTTGCCTATGGGGATAATGTGCCTGTGGTAAGAAAGTCTGAAATGCACTTGAACCGTGCTGAGGCAAATTACCATTTAGGAAATGAGGGAGCTGCTCTTGCCGAATTGAATGCATTCAAAGGCCTTAGAGGTATCGAAGAAGTTGATTTGGCTGGTGAAGCGCTTTTAGAAGAAATTCTGTTGGAGCGTTTCAAGGAATTTGCCTTCGAGGGTCAGAGATTTTTCGACTTGAAGCGTTATGGAAGATCAATTGTGAAGACCACACCTAATGTGAGAGTGGACTTTGACGACTTCAGAATTTTGCCTCCAATCCCTCAAAGAGAAGTAGACGGTAATCCAAATCTTAATCAAAACAGAGGCTACTAAAATCAGAAATCATGAAAAAGATATTTTCTTTATTAACTCTAGCCTTAGTTCTTGTTTTCTCTTCTTGTATTGAACAAAACTACCCACTTTGGGAAGGCGCCTTGGTAGAATTTGATGATGCAGTAAACAGAAATCCTGTTGCAGGTCAAAAGTATCCAAGAATAACTGTAGCTAATACTGTGGGAGCTGTCAGTCTCCAGGTTAATTTAGTTGCTGCTCAAAGATCTGCTGATGAGACCATCAACTACAGTGTAGTTGCAGAAGGAACTACGGCAGTGTCAGGTACCGACTTTACCACCTCTGGTACATTGGTAATCCCTGCAAATTCCAGTACTGGAACTTTGACTGTAACTATTCCAAACACCGGAGCTATCGGTGGTTCAGTAGACTTGTTGTTGCAGTTGGATGGTAATGCGAACATTAGCTCCAGCGAAAACTACAATCAAGTTCAATTGAGAATAACAAGACCTAATCCTCCTGCGGAAGAAGGAGCTTGATATAATTTAAAACCAAAAAGACCGGAATTCCCGGTCTTTTTTTTCCAACTATTATGAAAACGATCAAATTAATTTGTCTTCTCCTTTTTTTGGGAATTAATGGGGTTTCTTTTGCCCAATTGTCCGTTTTAAGGGATAATGGTACGGGGAGTCCTATTATGTCAAATCCCTATAATGAAGTGAAAGGGAGCCAGTACATTGATGATTTCCGTTCTGGTACGCTTACTCTTCCTAATGGTCAAATAATTGAAGGACTCCAAATTGCATTGAATGGGTTTGAAAACACCATTGAATACAAAATGAATGGATCCTTGTTTGCTTATAGTGCGGATAAGCTGGCTGGATTTTCCTATGTGAATAGCAAAGGGGAGCTTGCGGAATACACCTCCGAATTTGTGATTCCTACACAATCAAAAAAACGATTTATTCGTGTCTTGGAAAAGGGGAAATATTCTCTTTATAGTCATGATTACAAAATCATGGTCGACGATCCTGGGGCTACCTATGGAACCCAAGCTGCGAAGGTGTTTCAAACTTTGGAAGACCTCTTTGTAGTTAAAGATGGAGAGATTTTCCTTTTTAAGAATAAATCAAAGGACTTGCAGAAAATCTTCGGAGAGGATGCTGAGAAAATTCCAGTTTTTGAAAAATCGCTCAAGCTTAATCTAAAGGAAACTAATGATGTTCGACTTTTGATACGGGCTTTAAATCAATGATGACAGTTTGGTCCCTCAGTTTTCCTTGAGGGACTTTTTTTTTAGCTTTGCAGACTTATTGGATATGTGATGATTTACGTTTGCCGCAAAGAGCACTTTAATGCTGCCCATAAACTTTGGAATCCCAACTGGTCTGACGAAAAGAACTTTGAAGTTTTCGGGCCCTGTGCCAATGTCAACTGGCATGGGCACAATTTTGAATTGATAGTGACTGTCAAAGGGCTTCCTGATCCTGAGACAGGCTTTGTGGTGGACTTGAAGCAGTTGAGCACGCTAATCAGAAAACTGGTTATTGATAAAGTGGACCATAAAAATCTGAATATGGACGTGGATTTTATGCTGGGTAAAATGGCTTCCTGTGAGATTTTGGTTATGGAATTTTGGAAGATTCTGGAGCCCGCTGTAAAAGAAATCACTCCAAACGGTGGATTGTACAAGCTGACTCTTTATGAGACTCCAAGGAATTTTGTTGAATATTTTGGAGAGGGCATTTGATCCTTTCCAGGAAATAAAGCTGTGGAAAAGTAGGCCTAAAAACCTACTTTTATTTTTCTAACCTAAATCAAACCTTTTGAAAAGGATATACCTGATATCAGGAGAGCGTTCGGGTGATTTACACGCTTCCAATCTCGTTTTTGCCCTAAAAGCAAAGGATTCATCCCTGTCATTTAGAGGAATGGGCGGATCCTATTCCAAAGAAGCGGGTGTAGACTTGGCTGTGGATTATTCTGAAGTGGCGCTGATGGGTTTTTTGGAGGTGGTTTTGGGTTTTCGGAAAGTGCTCAAATACCTCAATTTGGTCAAAAAGGATATCATTGCCTTTAAGCCCGATGCTTTGATTTTGGTTGATTATGGTGGGTTTAATATGAAAATTGCCGCCTTTGCCAAGGAAAATGGTATAACGGTGCATTACTATATTCCTCCCAAAGTCTGGGCTTGGAATCAAAAAAGAGCCTTGAAGTTAAAGGAGATTACAGATCAGATTTATTCTATTTTGCCTTTCGAGCCTGAATTTTTTCAAGAATTCGGAATGAAAGTTCATTATGTCGGTAACCCACTTTTAGATGAAATCAGAAAGTTTAAATCGCACGATTTCTTTTTTCAAAAAAATGAACTGAACTACCAACCCATCATTGGTTTGCTGCCTGGTAGCCGAAAGCAGGAGATTCATGCAATGTTGGACAAAATGATCACTCTAGTTAAGGAGTTTCCAAATGCTCAATTTGTCATTGCGGGAGTGGATAGCCTACCTGAGCAGGTTTATGAACCCGCCAGAAAAGCAGGAATAAAGATTGTATTTAATCAGACTTATGATTTGCTTTCCCATGCCACTGCAGCCGTAGTGACTTCTGGTACCGCTACTCTGGAAACAGCCCTATTTAGAGTTCCCCAGATTGTGGTTTACCGAACTTCTGCTATCACCTATGCAATCGCCAAAAGGCTAATTCGGGTTCCGTTTATCTCTTTGCCTAACTTAATTGCAAACAGAGAAGTGGTAAGGGAATTGATTCAGGATGATTTTTCAACAGAGAACCTAAAGGGAGAACTTCAGCAGATTTTTTCCAATGTGGTGTATAAAGGGGAAATGCTCCAAGGCTATGATTTGATAAGGGAAAAAATAGGAGAGAGCAGTGCCTCTGAGAACGCCGCTGATTTGATCCTTAGATTCAAAAATTGAGATCGGCCATTGATGCCTTTGAGCAAAATCAGCTGGATTGATGAGCAAGGTGGGCTTGGCTTTTTTCGTGGTGCTTTTGCTTATTTTTTTTGGTAAATAGAAAAAAATAAACCCCGACACTCGCCGGGGTTTTTGATTCAAGCTACTTGAAGTCGCTTGAATTTTGATTTATCAAATTGTGATTTTGCGTATTCTGCATTGATAATCAGTTCCTTGACTGTATCATCAGAAGGCAGTTCGTACATGGCATCGGTGATGATTGCTTCGCAAATGGACCGAAGACCTCTTGCACCAAGATTGTACTCCACTGCTTTGTCCACGATGAAATCCAATCCATCCTCTTTAAACTTAAGATTCACCCCTTCCATGGCCATTAGCTTAGCATACTGCTTGACCAGCGCATTTTTGGGTTCTGTCAGAATTCGCTTCAGTGCATCTTTGTGAAGTGGGTCCAAATGCGTCAAAACCGGAAGTCTGCCGATCAATTCCGGAATCAATCCAAATGCTTTCAAATCCTGGGCGGTAACGTATTGAAGCAGGTTTTCACGATCTGCCACCACATTTCCAGAACTTTTGCTGAAGCCCATAGGCTGCGTATTCAGTCGCTTACCGATATGTCTGGCAATCCCGTCAAACGCACCACCGCAGATAAAAAGGATGTTTTCTGTATTGACAGCAATCATCTTTTGATCTGGGTGTTTTCTTCCTCCTTGTGGTGGAACATTGACTACGGTGCCTTCCAATAACTTAAGCATGGCTTGCTGAACTCCTTCTCCACTTACATCTCGGGTGATCGAGGGGTTGTCAGATTTCCGGGCTATTTTATCAATTTCATCGATGTAGACAATACCACGCTCAGCTGCTTCTACATTGTAATCGGCCGCTTGAAGCAGGCGGGTAAGAATGCTTTCGACATCTTCGCCTACATACCCTGCTTCGGTAAGCACAGTCGCATCGGCAATACAAAAGGGAACTTCAAGGATTTTGGCCAAAGTTTTTGCCAAATAAGTTTTTCCAGTTCCTGTATCTCCGACCATGATGATGTTGGATTTTTCAATCTTGATTTCATCAGGGTCTTCCTTCTGCTGAAGTCTTTTGTAGTGATTATAAACGGCTACAGTGAGTACTTTTTTTGCATCCTCTTGACCGATCACGTACTGATCCAGATAAGCTGTCAATTCCTTGGGTTTTTTCAGCTTAAACTTGGGTTTGGCACCTGATTTCTTGGTTTTTTCTTCTTCTCCCAAGATCAGATGTGCCTGATCGATGCAGAAATTACAGATATGGGCAGAGATTCCCGATACCATCAGGTCTACGTCTTTTTTATTTCTACCGCAAAAGGAGCAGGTAACTTGAGCCATTATCTAGATTTTTTTACGAGAACTTCATCAATCAATCCGTATTCTTTTGCCTCAGGGGCTCTGAGCCAATAATCACGGTCTGAGTCTCTTTCGATTTCTTCAAAGGTTTTTCCAGTATGATTAGCCAGAATTTGGTACAATTCCTGCCTCATCGCCAAAATCAGCTTCAGGGAAATTTCCATGTCCTTGGACTGCCCCTGCATACCTCCAGAAGGCTGATGAATCATCACCCGGGAATGTTGCAGTGCAGATCGCTTGTCTTTGGCACCCCCTGCCAACAATACAGCTCCCATAGAGGCTGCAATTCCTGTACAGATGGTCGCTACATCCGGCCCGATGTACTGCATAGTATCATAAATACCCAACCCTGCAGTCACAGAACCTCCTGGGCTATTGATATACAATAACACGTCTTTTTTGGAGTCTACAGATTCGAGGAAAAGCAATTGCGCAACGATTATATTGGCAATATGGTCGTCAACTCCGGTTCCCAAGAAAATAATCCGGTCCATAATCAGTCGGGAAAACACATCAATTTCTCTGAAATTCTGTGGTCTCTCCTCAATGACTGACCGTGTCATGTTCTCGATATGGGTGGTATATTGATCAAATGCCGTCCCGCTTACGCCCTGATTGTGAATGGCGTACTTTCTGAATTCTTCTTTGCTAATCATTTTTGAGTTTGTTGTAGTAGACAAAAATAAAAAAGTCCTTTAAAAAAGGACTTTTCAATATAACTCTCTTAATCGAATTACTTCTCCAAAAGTTCCTTGAATTCGTCAATCGAAATTGACTTTTCTTTCATGTCAATTTGCTCCTGCACAAATGCCAGAACCTTATCATTTTGGACTGAAGTGAGCATGTTCATGTAGTTTTGACCTTCATTCCCTTTCAAGTAATTGTCTACAAACATATCCATGCTAGCTTCCAATTGACTTCCTAATCCAGAAGAAGCAAATTGCTCGCGGATCATTTCTTTGGTCTTCTCAATGACATCCTCATGCTCTGCCTGGATTCCATTGTCTTTGGCGATTTGGTTGGAAATCAAAGACCAAGTCAATTGCTGGGCATAGATTGGGTACTCTTTCTCTACGTCGGCTTCGGTTATCTTGCCTTCATTAGCTTTCAAAAGCCACTCTTTCAAGAAAGCATCAGGAAGCTCAATCTTGGCTTTCTCAACCAATACTTTCTTAAGCTCCTCCTCAGTGAATACTTTGGATTCTTTGTCATAGCTGCCCTGTAGGGTTTCTTTGACTTTAGTGGTAAATTCTTCTTCAGACTTTACTTGATCTGGACCGAAGATTTTATCGAAAAACTCCTGATTGAGTTCAGCAGTCTGAGTTCTGTTGATGTTCTTTATAGTAAAAGTAAATCCACCTTTTGCCTGCTCTAATTCTTCTTCTGTCAAGCCAAAAGCTTCAGTCCATTCGTCTTTCTTGACCTCTTTGGCATCAAAAGATACTTCCGCATCTTTTCCAATACCGATGAATTTACCGGCAAGCTTTTTGGAAATTTTGGAAGTAGGAAGGGATAAAGACTTGGTGAAGTCACCTTCTACAGACTTAAGGTCTCCATAGATAGAATCTCCAGCCTCGGAGGTTTCCGGATTGGTGCTTTCTCCGTATTGAGACTTTAGGTTATCGATGGTTTCATTGACCAATTTGTCGTCAACCTTGATTTCGAACTTTGTAGCTTTTGTTTTTTTATCCAAAGAAAGGTTAACCCCTTCTACAAAGCCAATTTTGTACTCAAACTCAAATTCCTTCTGGGTTTTCCAATCGATAGAATCATCCGCTTTTTCAACGGGTAGAGGTTCGCCAAGAATTCTGAAAGACTGCTCTTTAAGGTAATTGTTGAGAGATTCACCTAGGATGTTGTTGATTTCATCGACCATCAGCGATACACCATACATGTTTTTTACCATGGAAATAGGTGCTTTCCCAGGTCTGAAGCCTCTAATAGAAGCTTTTTTGGTATAATCCTTTAGTTTGGCATCAACCTTTGGTTGATAATCTGCTTCGTTCAGTGTAATTTTAATAGAAGCTTGATTTGCTGAATGCTTGTCTAATGTAATTTCCAAGGTGTATTGAATTAAACAGATGATGAATTAAAAACCCCCAATCGCTTTCCTGTCCGATCAAAACAGTGGAGTGATTGAGGGCTTGTGCTGTGCGGATGGAGGGACTCGAACCCCCATGCCTCGCGGCGCTAGATCCTAAGTCTAGTGCGTCTACCAATTTCGCCACATCCGCATTGGATTCAATCAGACTGAGATTATTTGATCAAATGACCTCGTTTTCCAATTGTGGATGCAAATGTAAGCACATAATCTGATTTTTGGCAAGAGTTCAAAAAAATATTTGAAAAAAAGTAGATCAATTCAAAGTCACCCCATAATTTCATATCAAATCCTTACCCATGATCCAGACGGATACCGAAGTAGAAAGAAAAGAAATACTCAAAAGATATAGGAAGATCCTCCGTCAGGCGAAGCCCATTCTCAAACCGGGAGACACCAAACTGATCAAAAAAGCCTTCAATATCAGCCTGGAAGCGCACAAGGACATGCGCAGAAAGTCCGGTGAGCCATATATCTATCATCCTCTGGAGGTAGCCTTGGTCTGTGTGGAAGAGATCGGATTGGGGACTACTTCGATCATTGCCGCTCTTCTGCATGACGTGGTCGAGGATACAGATATGGAGCTGGAGGATATCGAGCGGGAGTTTGGCCATAAGGTTATGACTATCATCGATGGTCTAACCAAAATATCCGGGGTCTTTGAATACGGGAGTTCCCAGCAAGCGGAAAACTTCCGGAAAATGCTCCTAACGCTCTCAGACGATGTTCGCGTTATTCTGATTAAGTTGGCAGACCGTCTCAATAATATGCGGACGCTGGCCAGTATGCCTCGGCATAAGCAACTCAAGATCGCTTCTGAGACGATGTACCTCTATGCGCCTTTGGCCCATCGCTTGGGTCTCTATGCGATCAAATCCGAACTCGAAGACCTTTATCTCAAATACACTGACGCTTCCACTTACAAGGATATCGTCAAAAAGATCAACGAATCCCGGTCCTATCGCAATAAGTTTATCAGGCAATTCATTCAGCCCATTGAGGAAGAACTGACCAAACAGGGATTTCACTTTACGATCAAAGGAAGACCCAAATCGGTTTACTCTATTTTCAATAAAATGAAAAAGCAGGGGATTCCTTTCGAGGAAGTCTATGACCTTTTTGCAATCCGAATTATTCTGGACAGTGACTTGGAAAACGAAAAGGCGGATTGTTGGCAGGTGTATTCCATTGTGACGGACTTCTATCGGCCCAATCCTGATCGCTTGAGAGACTGGATCAGTACGCCTCGATCCAATGGCTACGAGTCGCTTCATACCACGGTCATGAGCAATACCGGTCAGTGGGTAGAAGTCCAAATCCGGACCACAAGGATGGATGAAATTGCCGAGCGGGGCTATGCGGCACACTGGAAATACAAGGAAAAAGATTCCTCAGGCAAAACTGGGTCGGGACTCGACGATTGGATCAATCAAGTGAGGAGTATGCTCGAGTCCAATGATGGCAATGCCATCGAGTTTATGGAGGATTTCCGCGGGAATCTTTTCCATGATGAGGTCTTTGTTTTTACCCCCAAAGGAGACCTGAAAGTGCTTCCCCATGGAGCTACAGCCTTGGATTTTGCCTTTGAGATTCATACCGAGGTAGGAGCAAAGTGCATTGGTGCCAAAGTCAATCAGAAACTGGTTTCCATCAATCACAAATTGAAAAACGGGGATCAGGTTGAGATTTTGACATCCAATAAGCAAAAGCCGACCGAAGACTGGCTCAACAATGTGGTTACCTCCCGAGCCAAGGCCAAAATCAAAGATGCCCTTCGCGAAGAAAAAAGGTCTTCCATTCTGGACGGAAAAGAGATCGTACAACGAAAGCTCAAAGCCATGAAAATGGAGTTCAATTCTGAAATTGTAGAGCAGCTGCGGGCGTTTTACGAATTGAAGACAGCCAATGAATTTTATTACAGAGTAGGGAAAGGTATTATTGATCCGACGACCATTAAATCATTCAAGGATTTTAAAGAGGCTCAAGCATCCAAAACTAAGGTCACAGGAAAAGTCAAAGATGAGTCATCTTTTACTAAAGAAATAAAGAGCCTGAAAGGTCCCGATCACGATCAATTGCTGATCGGAGAGGATATGGATGTGGTGGATTACATTTTGGCCAAATGCTGTAACCCGATCCCGGGTGATGATGTATTTGGTTTTGTAACGGTAAACGAAGGGATCAAAATCCACCGAACTTCCTGTCCCAATGCTTTGGAACTGCTCTCCAATCACGGCAATCGGGTGATCAAAGCCCGTTGGACCAGCCAAAAGGAAATTGCATTCTTAGCCGGACTCAGGATTCTCGGTACAGATCGTGTGGGGCTCATCAATGACGTCACCAAGGTTATTTCCAATGAACTCAAAGTAAATATGCGCTCCATCACGGTGGATTCAGATGCGGGGATTTTTGAAGGGACGATCAAATTGTATGTGCATAGTACCGAGCACTTGGACCATTTGATTAAAAATCTCCAGGAAGTTGATGGAGTCATCAAGGTGACACGCTTTGATTAGCGGTTGAATCTTTTCTGAGAGACATAAGTTATATTTGGAAAAAATAGGACAAAATGCCTACGACAACTACCCATTTTGAAGAGGTAAAAAAAATATTCACTGCTTACCTGGAAAACCAAAAACTCCGAAAAACTCCTGAGCGATATGCTATTTTGGAGGAAATCTACACCCGATCGGGACATTTTGATGTAGAGGGGCTTTACATCAGCATGAAAAACAAAAACTACCGGGTGAGTAGAGCAACGGTCTACAATACCCTGGACCTTCTTGTGGAATGTGACCTCGTGACCAAGCATCAATTCGGGAAAAATATCGCGCAGTTTGAAAAATCTTACGGCTACAAGCAACATGACCACCTGATTTGCGTGGATTGCAATCAGGTGCTTGAATTTTGTGATCCCCGCATCCAAAACATCCAAAATACCGTAGGAGAGATTCTGAACTTTCAGGTGATGCACCATTCCCTGATCCTCTACGGAAGCTGCACCAAAGAAAACTGCCAAAACAAAACAGGTAATTGATGAAACTGACCTATCAAACCCAAAAAGACGAAAAAGCCAACTATCTGATCATCCAAGGGGATCTCATTGGAGATGAGGTGGGACCCAAATTGGTAGAGGTAGTCTCAGACGCCATCGAGGATGGAGCAAAAATCTTTGTCATTGATCTGAGTGAAGTCCGATACATCAGCTCCAGCGGGATTGGACTCTTGATCACCATGCTTACCAAGATGAGAAATGCCGGTGGGGAAGTTTACCTGACCTCACCTTCAGAGCACGTAAAAAAGCTGTTGATTATCACAAAACTAAATAATATTTTCACCGTCTATGATTCGGTGGAAGATTTTAAGGCAAAGCATTAATTCCCTTTTGGGAGTAATCCTTTTGTGGTCCTGTTCGGATAAAAAAATAGATTCCGAACAGGATATTTTTTTGGAGTTTTCCGAGAGGAAGGAATTTCTGATAGGTTGGGACGGACTTTACAATTCCACCTATGCCCCATTTCACCTAGATGATACTTGGGAAAAAGGGTTGATTTATAATTACATGAACCATTCTTTGGACTCTATCTTTTTTGAGAAAGATTCCGCTTATTCCAAAACCGGTGAGCCCATGGAGGTAGAAGGGCCTTCAGGAGTTGGTAAAATCGGTTCTTTTTTTGTCTGGAAGGACACAATTGTTTTGTTCACAGTAAATGAGTTTTTTTTCAAAAGTCTTGAGACAGGACAAGTGAAAAAGAAGCTTATCAAAAATTATCCGGAGTTTAAAGACAATGTTTTTATGTCTATTCGGTCTTCCTCAATTTTTGAAAATAGATTTACTTCATTTGATTCTGAGGATGACAAGGCAATATTTTTTATTTCTGATGAAATCCAAATGGACCAAATGATTTGGAAATTTGATTTTCAAAATGATCTCTTCGAGAAGATTCCTATTAAGTTGGACACTATAAAATTAAAAAATTATAGTCCTAAGTTTAGAATTAAAAGAGGGTCGATTTCAGGGATGGATGCGCCTTCTCTTTCTTTGATCAACCAAAAGTTAATTCTTTCCTTCCCAGGTTTTTGTGATTTTATTGTTTTTGAGTTACAAGATCAGTCACAGCGTGATTTTTCCTATGAATCCGGACTTTTTCCTTTGGAAAGAGTAATTTCTGATTTCCCCTCGGAAGAATTGGAAATCAGGGAAGCTATAGATTTGAGTTCTGCTTGGCAAAACCAGGTGACGTTTGGCCCTTTTGGATATTTGGAGAAGGAGGAGGTCTATTTTAGACTGGTGGTGGGCCCAAAACAAGAAAATTCTCAGCAGGATGCGGATATTTTTATTGAGATTTTTGACAAAGGCTTTAATAAATTGGTTGAGAAGAACCTTTCCTCGATCAATCAAGATATTAAAAGGAATTATGCTTTCACCAAACACGGACTCGCCTTGATCGCCAAAGACCAACCCGACGAGGATGTGATGTATTTCTACTACCTTGATATTCTCCGTTCCAAATAATTGTCCTTTTTCCCTTGGTTTTCTTTGCCCTTATCGCAAATTTCGCCTTTTAAAAAATCAATCAACAGGCTAAAAAGCACATCAGATGAAGATGGATGTATTGCTGGGTCTCCAGTGGGGAGATGAAGGAAAAGGTAAAATTGTGGACGTTCTTGCTCCTCAGTATGAGGTGGTTGCTCGATTCCAAGGCGGTCCCAATGCGGGCCATACTTTGGAATTTGACGGCATCAAGCATGTCCTTCATCAGATTCCTTCCGGGATTTTCCGCTCCCAAATCCTCAACATCATCGGCAACGGGGTGGTTTTGGATCCCATTATCCTCAAAAAGGAGATCGAAGGATTGGGTAAATTTTCCATTGATTACAAAAAGAACCTGGTTGTCTCCAAAAAGGCTACCATCATCATTCCTACTCATAAACTTCTGGATGCCGCTTACGAGCAATCTAAAGGAGATAAAAAAATCGGTTCTACGCTCAAAGGAATCGGACCTACTTATCAGGACAAGATCGGAAGGTCTGCTTTGAGAATTGGAGATATCCTTAGCCCTGATTTCAAAGAGAAATATGAAACGCTATTGGCAAAGCATAAGACTACGCTTTTCTTTTATGATTTCTCTTTGGATCAACTCCCGGAGATGGAAAGACAGTTTTTTGAGGCTGTAGAATTCATCAAATCCCTCAATCTAATCGACAGTGAATATGTAGTCAATGAGGCTTTGGCAGAAAAGAAGAAGATCCTTGCAGAAGGTGCTCAGGGTTCACTTTTGGATATTGACTTTGGAAGTTATCCCTTTGTTACCAGTTCCAATACCATGACTGCCGGTGCCTGCACAGGCCTCGGTGTGGCTCCTTCTCGAATCGGTGAGGTCTTCGGAATTTTCAAGGCCTATTGCACCCGGGTTGGAAGCGGTCCTTTCCCAACCGAACTCTTCGACGAGACAGGAGAGGCGATGAGAAAAGAAGGAAATGAGTTTGGAAGTACTACCGGACGACCTCGAAGATGCGGATGGTTGGATTTGCCTGCCCTAAAATACTCCATCATGATTAATGGGGTGACTCAACTCTTTATGATGAAGGCTGATGTCTTGAATATTTTCGAAGAAATCTTGGTCTGCACACATTATGAATTGCCAAGTGAGGAAAAAATTGACCGACTTAGCTTTGAAATTGCCGAATTGGATGTCAAGCCAGTCTACAGAAAAATGAAAGGATGGAATTGTTCATTAAAAAATGTCAGTTCCTATGATCAGTTTCCTGATGAATTGAAAGATTATGTGACCTTTTTGGAAGAAGAACTCCAAGTTCCGATCAAATTGGTCTCTGTAGGACCTGATCGAACCCAGACCATCCTCAGGTAAAATTTTACCGGTTACAGTAAAGCTCTTGGATTATCTCCAGGAGCTTTTGTTTTATAGGCAATAAGTAAGTTATTTCAGGTGAATTAGTTTCTAGAAAAGTGAAGAGGAAAAATCTGGTCGGGTTTGTGATTTTTTGGCTGATGCTGATGTCTTCAGCTTCCGGACAGATAGGTTTTCCTTATTGCGAAACCTTTCAAACTCCGAATACGCTGAGTGAAACTATTTTTGGCGGAGATGCCCGGCTTACGGAAGGAGTCCTTCGTCTGACTTCCAATCAGCTCAATCAAAGAGGGTATGTATATATCAATGTCCCTTTTCCCTCCTCATATGGACTCAAAGTGGAGTTTGAATACTTCAGCTACGGAGGGGTGGGTCAGTTTTTGGCTGATGGATTGACTATGTTTCTATTCGATGGAGATTCACCAAATTTTAGTCCCGGAGGATTTGGAGGATCTTTAGGTTATGCCCAGCGAAATGGAGAATTGGGATTGTCAAATGCCTATTTGGGAGTCGGATTTGATGAATTTGGGAATTTTGGAGTGGCCAATGAGGGCAAAAATGGAGGCTTCTCGTCCGTTCCTCCAGACTCTAGAGCACCTGATGCTATCGTGCTCAGAGGTCCTGGAAATGGCACAACCGGATATCCTTTCGTGGTAGGAAGGAGGACCATGGAGACGGGGACAGATGGATTCAATCCGGGAGCTCAATTTCCCATTAGTTCAGGTGGCGCAGGAACTAGTCGAGTCACAGATCCTAATCAGATTGGTTACCGGAAAGTGTTTTTAGAACTTCAGCCCAATGATGCAGGACCAGGCTATTTTTTGACTTTGAGAATGATGGTGACTACTCAGGTCAATCAACCTAGAATGGTGACCGTATTTGACAGGCCTTATTATTTTCCCGCACCCAAGAATTTAAAAATCGGATTTACCGGTTCTACAGGTGGCTTTTCCAATTTTCATGAAATCAGAAATCTGATCGTGGAGGTGTCCAATGAAGATGCATTGGAAAATCCGGATGGGGTGGATATTCTTGATTTCACTTCCTGTGCAGGTCGGGAAAACCAGTTTTTTATTGAAGATGAGGACGTTACCCTTCCCAATGAAAACAGTACCATTCGCTGCTTGCAATTTTTCCGAACCAAAGAAGATATTACCAAGAATGAAGGTGACATCTGTACTCAGGCGAGATGCTTGGAGCAAAATCGGTTTTTGGTGCTTCCTGAGGGAGTGTTTCGGGCAAGCGACAATGCTGGGGGATTCACATTCACACCAAATGAGGAGTTTATTGGCCAAAAAGTACAGGTCTACTATACCATTACGGATAATTTCGGCAAGACCTCGGATGGGAATTCCATTACCTTGGATATTTTCGAGTCGCCCGAACCGATTGGAATTTTTGTAGATGGAAGTGCCGATTCTGAAGACAGCGTGGAATTATGTCCGGGGGAGAGTATCCTGCTCCAGGGAAAAGGAGAAGAGGAGTATGTAGGCTATCAATGGTTGAAAGATGGGAAGGAGCTGGTAGGGCAGGTATCCGATAGCTATATAGCCAATGAAGAAGGGGAATATGAAGTAATGGGATTTAATCTTAAAGGCTGCCCTGCCTTTTCTAAGAAGCTTGTGGTTTCATTTCCTGAATTGCCGGAGCTTTCTTTTCCGGAGCCTTTGGTAGGTTGCGAGCCCGGTCAGTCAGTGGATGTGACTTCGTTTATTCCCGGATTTGATTCAGAGCGTTATGATTATCTTCTTTCTTCGGAGAATCTGAGCTTTTTGAATGAGGAAATGAGTGAGGTAAACCAATCAGGCATTTATGGTCTTCAGGTCAAAACCAAGAATTTGGATTGCTATTCTGATCCAGTCCCACTGGAGGTGTTCATTCAGGACCAAGAATTGAGCGCGGACTTTGATTTTGTGGTTGAAGGAACGGATATCAAGGACGAAGCTACTGGTGGGATTTTTCCAGATGATCCAATCGCCTTCACGGACTTATCTGATCCACGAGCTGTAGAATGGACTTGGGATTTTGGAGATGGGGATTCATCGTCAGATCAGAATCCAATTCATGTTTTTGGCAAAAAAGGCGCTTTTGCGGTTACATTGACGATTGCTGATCAATGGGGCTGTTTGCAAAGTGTGACCAAGACAGTGGAGATTACCCGAAGCTTTCGTGTGATGATTCCCACTGGATTCACTCCAAATGAAGGCCAAAACCAGACCTTTTTGCCCAAATGGAAAGGATTGGCCTCAATAGAACTTATGGTATTTAATATTTGGGGAGAATTGATATTCAGTACTTCGGACCTCAATACAGAAGGATGGGATGGAACTCTGGAAGGAAAGCTATTGGATGCAGGCGTGTATGTATATAGGTTTTCAGGAGTAGCAACTGATGGAGAAAAAGTGAGTGAAAGTGGGAAATTCAGGTTAATCAGATGAAAAGGCTCGCTTTTGTTTTATCCGTCTCCTTTTTTCTGATTGCCGGGGCAAGGGCGCAGGATATTCAGTATAGTCAGTATTATGCCAATCCCATTTATCTTAATCCTGCGAGCGTAGGGAGCACAGGAATGAGTAGGGTAGGTGTAAACTTCCGAAATCAATGGCCCTCGTTGGATCAGACCTTTCTCGCCTACACTGCTTATTATGATCAGTATTTTGATCAAATCAATTCAGGAATTGGATTGATCATTCAAGGTTCCAGTGAGTCTTTTACCCAAACTCAGCTATTTGAAATCGGGCTGGCCTACTCCTATCGTCTACAGCTTTCAGAAAAGGATTTTATTCAAGCCGGGATTCAGGCAAGTTTTGTTTCCCGGGATGCTTTATTTGATCGGGTGATTTTGGGTACTCAATTGGATATCGATCGGGGAGTGATATTGGGTCAACCTGGAGAAGCTTTCGAAGGAGACAGTCAAATCAGGTCTGCAGACGCACATGCAGGATTGATGTATTATGGGGAAAAGGCCTGGTTTGGTGTAGCAGCCGCCCATTTACTTCAACCTGAAATAAGCTATCTGGTTGATAACTCCAATCAGCTGCCAATCAAATACAGTTTGCATGGAGGCTATAGATTCAATTTAGCTCCTGGAGATATCAATGACTATTTTAATAATGTAGACCAGGAGCGCTCTGTGGCAATTGGGTTCAATTATAAGCATCAAGGACAATTCTCTCAATTGGATATTGGGGCTGAGTTTTTCTTCGAGCCTCTTGTTTTGGGTGTTTGGTATCGAGGCTTACCTACCAAATATGAGCTTCCGAATAATGAGTCTGTGGTCAGTTTAATTGGAATTAGCTTCGATTCGGGGTTGGAACTTGGATACAGTTATGATTTTCCCATTTCTAAGTTGGGATTAAATGCTTCTGGTGGGGCTCATGAAATATCAGTTCGCTATGTTTTTTCGTCTAAGGACCCTAGGAAGAGGTACTTTGCCCCATTACCATCATTTAGATACTGATATTTTCTTCATTTTTAAAATTTTATTTGGTTTTTGATGATAAATGCTTGCGTATGTAGGTGTTTTAGGTTGAAAATCATCGGCAATAAGAAAGAAAATTTTACACTTCATTTTCAGTGTATTATAGAATTTGCAAAGTTTTTTCTGATTTAGCCCTTGCTATGGAATAAAAAAGGGAGATATTTGCACTCCCAAACGACGCGAAAGGCGCCGGGGATGTAGGAGGAAGTCGGGGGAAGTTTGAAAAGACGGGGAGTTCAAAAGGAGAGGAAAGAAAAAAATATTCAATTTTCTTCTTGCCGAATAAAAAAGATCCCGTACCTTTGCAGTCCTGTTCGGAAGGAACGGGT